>CP076356.1:600000-900000 GCA_018798825.1 Ochrobactrum sp. BTU1
CAGCCTCGGGTTTGAAACGATGGCAATAAGGTCGGCTATGGTGATGAGCAGAAGATAGCCAAAACAAAAGATCATCGCACAGGTCTGAATAAGCGGCAGATCACGCGTTGCAACAGCATCAAGCATCAGCTTGGCAATGCCAGGATAATTGAAGATGGTTTCAACGATAATCACACCGCCAAGCAAATAAGACAGCGATAAAGCCACCGCATTCACAATGGGCCCAAGTGCATTGGGCAAGGCATGCACAATCACCATCCGACTGCGTGAAGCCCCCTTCAAAAGCGCCATCTCGACATAGGCTGTGTTGAGTGTTTCAAGAACCGCTGCTCGTGTCATGCGGATCATCTGCGCCGAAATCACAAAACTAAGGGTGATGACCGGCATGGCAAAGACTTTGAGGAGCCCAAGAAAGGATGTCACCTCATTGGCCATCGAAAGAGCGGGAAGCCAGCCCAGATAAACCGCAAACACAATCACTGCGATGGTTGCGACCATGAATTCCGGCACCGAAATAACCGAAATCGTAATAATCGAAACAAGGCGATCGTAAATCGTACCCCGCATGATTGCAGCCGTAATGCCGAGAAACAAGGCAACCGGTACCGAGATCGCAGCCGTCACACCGGCAAGCTTCAGCGAATTCACCAGCCGGTTGCCCAGCAAATCTGCAATCGGGACATTATTGACATAAGAGACACCAAGATCACCGCGAAGCAAGTTTCCAAGCCAATACAAAAAGCGCAGAAAAGCCGGCTGGTCGAGGTTCATCGCCTGACGAAGTCCGGCAACCGCTTCAGGGGTTGCTGCCTGCCCAAGCAGGATCTCTGCCACATCTCCAGGCAGCATCGCGGTTGCAAAGAAGATCGTAAACGCAACAATCAAAAGCGTAACGACCGCAACAACAAGGCGCTTGGCAACAAGGTTCAACAATGGTGACTTTATGGTCATGCGCGGCCCCATTCTCGGGTGAAACAGCCAGTTTGGGCAAAACAAATGTTCTGCCCAAACCACAAAAGCAGGATTACATGACCAAAGGTCAGGCTTCCAGCCACACATATTCGGCAAAGGAATTGCCCATCAGATTTCCGCTCGGCAATGGGCGGATACCTTTGACCTTTCCACTATAAGCATCAAGTCCATCATAAAACGTTGGAATGATTGTGCCAGCATCGGCACTCACGATCCCCTGTAGTTCGCTGTAAATCTCCATCCGCTTTGCGTCGTCGGTAAGACCACGGGCTTCGGAGAGCAGCGCATCGAATTTCTCGTTCTGAAATTTACTCTCATTCCAGCTTGCGTCAGATTTGTAGAATTGAGAGAACATCGCATCAGGCGTTGGACGCGGATTGATATTGCCGAAACATATTGGCGCTTTGAGCCAATAGTTCGACCAGTAACCATCAGCCGGAACGCGCTGGACGTCGAAATTTAGACCAATTTCTGACGCTGCCTGCTGCAAGACCATTGCGATCTCGACAGATTGCTGTGCAGCACTTGAAGCAACAATTGGAATTGTCTTGCCGATGAGACCCGCCTCTGCGAGCAACGACTTTGCTTTCTCTGGATCGTATGGCGTTGGTGCGAGGTCTTGGCGGTAAAAGCGGCTCGACGGCGGGATCGGCTGGTCGTTCCCCAGTTGCGCAAAACCTCGAAAAACCGCCTTGCTCACGAGGTCTCGGTTGATCAGATGTTTGATTGCCTGGACAAATTTTCCGTTGTTGCCCGGATCCTGATCGAGACGAATAATCAGATTGGTATATTGGCCGGCAACGGTGCGCAGCAACTGGTGACCTGCATCAGTGATTTGGGTAGCCGCCCGGGGATTAACGTTTGCAATAATGTCGACGTCACCCGCTAGTAATGCATTGAGCCGCGCTGTCTCCTCTTGGATAGCAAAGATCTCAATCTCATCGAGATAAGGTCCGCCCCCTTGCTTCCAATAGTTTTCATTTGCTTTCATGCGTGATCGAGTGCCAGGGCTGAATTCCGTGATTTTAAATGCGCCAGTTCCAATACCCTGATTGAAGTTACTGGTGCCATTTTTTACGATTAGGAACGCCGGCGTTCCCATCAGAGCCGGAAGATCGGCATTTGCACCGGTCAATTCGATCGAAACCTCATGATCACCGGTCTTTTTGACCGTATCGATTTGAGAGGCAATCGCTTTAGCGCTGGATCCGGTTGCCGGGTCCTTATGACGCAAAAGCGTGAAGACGACATCGTCGGCACCAAACGGGGAACCATCGTGGAAAACGACGTTCTTGCGCAACTTGATGATCCAGCGCTTGGCATCGTCTGTCTCGAACGCCTCTGCCAGTTCCATTTGTGGCGTGAGCGTATCGTCAAGCCGAGTGAGACCATTATAGATGCTGTTGACGCGAATATAGTCGATATTAAATATCGCGCGTGCCGGATCAAGTGTATCGGCGGTGCTGCTGGCATAAGTCGCAACGCGTATTTTGCCACCTTTCTTTGCAGTTTGCGCAAATGCTTCCGTCGCGTGCGTCGCGATTGCGCCCGCGCCGCTCACCGTCATACCCGCCGCTAGCAGCATCTTAAGCACATCGCGACGCGATGCGCCCGAGCGGAGGTTCTGATCAAGTGTTAACTTTTCTGTTTCACTGAGGTTTTTGTAACAGATGTTGATTTTGGACATTTCCAGTTCACCCTCTTTGGTTTTGTTATCAGATTATGCTGCAAAGGCGGAACGCATCCTGAATGGCCGAGTAAATGTCTCGACTGGCGATAGCGTCGCCGATGCGATGAACTTCAAAGCCACTCCGTGCAGCGGCCAGATCTGTGGCTTCAGGCAGTTCGAAATGTGTTTCCCCAAGATTGGCTGCATTCTCTCTTAAGGCAAAAAAGATATCGGCGAGTGGGATTGTGCCGTTATCGACAACGACTTGGCTCGCCACTCGTGTCGTGATCTCACCCGTCAGCTCGTTCTGGAAATACGCCTGCAACCCATTGTCTGTCCTCTCGACCTTGATAAGACGGACATCAACGGTTCTTGGAATGTTTAATTCGGCGAATTTTTTTCGGAAGCCAGATTTGTCGGTGTAAGACATTTCAAAAGCCAACATTTCGTCCAGCATCGCGTAGTGAATTTTCTTGCCTCTTGTCGTGAGTTCCAAAGCGCAAGACGCCGCGCTCTGGCGGCCCGTTCCGTCGAAGATCAGGATATCTTCATGAGCGGGCACAGCATTGGTGAGAATGTCCCAAACACTGGTGCACAGTTCGCCACCCTCAATAAATTCCAGATCCGGAAGCCCGCCGGTTGCCACAATGACCACATCGGGCTGTTCACTAAGAACATCAGATTCGTCAACATATGCGTTCAAACGGACATCGACACCCAGCCGTTCAATTTCCTGCACGCGCCAATCGACGATTCCCTGGAGATCGCGGCGTTGCTTCGGGGTAGCCGCAATACGTATTTGACCGCCCAACTCAGCTGCTGCTTCAAAAAGAACAACATGATGCCCACGTTCCGCACTCACACGAGCAGCTTCCAGACCGGCAGGCCCACCACCAACCACAACGACTTTCCGGCAGTTTTCTGCTTTTGTCAGTTGATGTGGCAACACAGTCTCGCGGCCGCTGGATGGATTATGAACGCAATGCACTTTTTTATAGAGACAATAGGATGCGCCGACACAAGGGCGGATACGCTCCTCATCTCCTCGCATAATTTTATTGACGATCTGTGGATCGGCGATATGCGCCCGCGTCATTCCAATAAGATCGACAATGTTTTCACGAATTGCATGTCGAGCTGTCGCTACATCCCGCACACCAGCTGCGTGGATAAGTGGAAGCTTGACTGTCCGACGAAAAGCTTCAACCTCTTTGAGAAACGGCGCACTTTTTTGAAAGAGCCCAGGCATATTATGTTCCGAAAGGAGTAGATCGGAATCCATGCGCCCATATATGCTATTGAAGTAGTCGATTGTCCCTTCAGATTGGAAAATCTCGGCAATCTCGGCACATTCTTCCGCACTCAAACCACCGTCTCCACCCTCGTCAATGACCAACCTGATCCCGACGATGAACTGATCTCCGACTTCCTTGCGGATGGCTTCGTGCACCATAAGGCCAAATCGCGCTCGATTGCGCAAACTGCCGCCAAATTCATCCGTGCGTCTGTTGGTCAGAGGAGAAAGAAATTGCCCGATCAAATGTCCACCAGTGACGGTTTCAATCCCGTCAAGTCCAGCCTCCAAGCAACGGCGCGCTGCCTTCGCATAGTCGGTTACGATCCGCGCAATGTCATAACGATCCATTTCACGCGGAAAATTTCGGTTGCGCGTCTCGCGCACGCGTGATGGAGCAACCACCGGCAGCCACGAACTTGAAAAGGCGGTTGCGCGCCTGCCGAGATGGGAAACTTGCGAGATGATCGCGCAGTCGTGCTTATGAATACGCTCTGCCATGGCGGTTAGATGTGGAACAATGGCGTCGGAGCTCAAATTGAGTTGTCCACCGCCCCAGCTTGAATCCCGTGACGACATGGCGGAGCCACCGATCATTGTCATTGCCAGGCCGCCCTTAGCCTTCTCTTCATGATAAAGCTGGTAGCGCTCAAGCGGCATACCACCATCATCGAGCATGGAAGCATGAGAGGTGCTGATTATCCGGTTCTTCAACAGCAAGTGCTTCAGCTGAAATGGTTGCAAAAGCGGATCACCGCTCACTGTTTTCTCATTTCCAGGTTTAGCAATCGATATCACACTCACGAAGCTGCTCCATTACAGGTTACTGGCAACTCCGGTGGGATCTCGACGGTTTCGCAACCGTTTTGACCTGCTGTTGGGTAAATACCTCCAGTGGAGCTTGCCTTCCGCTATTAGCCTGCAGAAACAGAATTATTTGTAGGTTCAAAAAACGTATGGTGCTATACGCTGAGCGTATGACAGAACAACTTTCACGCCTCATTCCTTCACCGCGGTCCCTTCTGGTTTTTGAAGCCGCTGCACGTCATGGAAGTTTCACGGGTGCGGCGGCTGAATTCAACGTGACCCAACCCTCGATCAGCCGATGTATTTCACAGTTGGAGAACGAGTTAGGCTTCCGTTTGTTTGACCGTCACTCAAAAGGGCTGATCGTCACGCTCGAAGGTGAGCAGTTGGTTGTTTCAGTCAGAGAGAGCATGACTGCCGTCAGCAAAGTAATAAGAGATGTTCGTGAAAAGGCAGGCAAGCGTTCGATCACAATGTCCATGTCGAGCTCTTTTGCTACCCATTGGCTCATCCCCAGACTTGGCGATTTCAATGCAGCCTTTCCAAACGTAGACTTGCGTTTTGAACTCATCTCAGGGGTCATGCGTGAAGTGACGGGCGACGTGGATATTGCCACGAGAATTGTTGAAGACAACGACCCTCGATATGACATATGGGATTTTGCACCTGAGATCATCATGCCAGTTTGCAGTCCCCAGTATCTTGCAAGTCACGGAAGTATTGATGATGAAGATGTTTCACGTCACCTATTTTTACATTTGACTGATCACCACCGCACCCAATGGCAGCCATTCTTGGATGCTCACACAGCGGCGAATGCAGGCATCTGGAACGAATTTTCAGATTATGCGGTGATCTTACAAGCTGCGACGCAAGGCAAGGGAATAGCATTGGGATGGATTAGTGTGATCGCCAGTGCTTTGAATGAAAAGACCCTGGTTAGAGCATCGAAGAAACAACGCTCGACCGGACGAATCCATCGCTTGATCGTCCCCAAATCGAGGCCTTTTCCCTCACTCACACACGAAATTTGTGAGTGGTTTCAGTGCGAAATGAAGACTGACTTAGAAAAGAACGCTCTAACCTGAGGGCACCAGGTAGTTTGCGCCTCCAAACCAAAAGTGGTTCGCCGCCAATTCCGGTCGCGCTCTTCTCTCTCACCGCTACAAGTTTCTACGACAAATCTTTGCCGATGCCGACGATCTCACGTCGAAAATGCAACCTCGTCCTGATCGACTACGTCACCGCTCACATTCTGTTTTTGAAACTAGATAACGGGCATCTCGGGAGACGCGCAGATGATGTAGGCCCTTCTCCTGCAAATCATCGCTGCATGGGTTGTGCTGTAGTTGGGGGTGAAGGACGCGAGCCCTCCTCGAATGCGGCATATTGAGCGGGGTTTCAATAAACAGCCCCATGGAAGATGGCGACGGTTAGCATGTGCGGAAGCGCTTGTTGATCAAGTTATGCCAGCTGCGCAGCAGGACCATGAGAGTCCATATTGCATTCTGATTGGCGGTAAGCGCCGTCTGTTTTCCGAAAAGATATCCACGTTTCTTGTCAAAAAAACTTCTGCTCGCGCTAACTAAAGACCTTCGGTTGCACTGAGGGACAATACGAACAAAAAGGGGCGGGTCATGGGCGACCCGCTCGATATTCTTCCTTCTTTCGCCGACACCAAAGTCGCTATGGTCGGGGCCATCGCCCCAAGTAGCACGGCGTGCGACGGTCAATCCATGCTTCCAGCCCTTCGCGAAGATCCTCCGTGGGAACCATCCGAGCGAACTGCTCTGCTTCAATCAAAAGGCCTTCACTTATGCTTTGGTTGATGCCACGTGTGACAGCGGAGAGAATACTTGCGACGGCCAACGAAGAATGACGGATAATTCGTCCTGCCAATCGATGTGCGGCAGGTAACAGGTCGCAATGCTCGACGACCTGGTTGATCAAGCCCAATTCCATGGCGCGTTGACTGGAAAACGCATCGCCAGTCAGTAAAAGTTCAAGCGCACGTTTTCGCCCTGCCAAACGCGGCAAACGCTGCGTACCGCCAAAGGTGGGTGGCATTCCCAGATTAATCTCAGGCTTGGCGAAAGTGGCTCTTTCGCTGGCGATGGCCAGTGGCACAGCCTCAGTGATTTCGCAGCCACCGCCATAAGCAAGACCGTTGACGGCAGCAACTATTGGCTTTCGAAAGGCCTCAAGCCTTGCAGTCAGCCGTTGACCTCGATGAACGAAAGCCTGCAGGGCAGCATCCGGCCCCTCTGCCACACTCTTTGAGAATTGATGAATGTCACCGCCTGCGGAGAAAGCTCGCTCACCGGCACCCGTCAAAATAACAACGCGAACGCGGTCGTCGACTTCAATTTCGTCAAGTAGTGCAAGGAGGCGATCGATCAGTTCATAGTTCAACGCGTTCAGCTTTTCAGGACGATTAAGCGTGAGCGTTGTGATTGGACCATCGCGATCGACTAATATTGAGCTGCTCATTTTGGTTCCTTTTTTTGAAGCCTTACTGAGCATAAGCTGCCTCAACTTGCAGCTTGTGTATATTCACTGGTCGGTATACATTGTTGCCATGAAAGCGCCGACACCTCCGACTCGGGACCGTATCATCAACGCTGCTGCGAAGCTGTTCTCTATGGATGGCGTGCGTGCCGTCAGCCTTGATGCAGTGGCTGAAAAGGCTGGCGTCACCAAGCGCACCCTCTACTATCATTTCGAAAGCAAAGACGATTTGATCGCCGCATATCTCGATGGAAGAGATTTGCCGAACCAATTGCTTTTCAAGCGCTGGTTTCGCGATATGCACGGCAATATTTCTGAGAAGACACAAGCCTTATTCAACAATCTGGCTAAATCGACAGGAAGCCGAAATTGGCGCGGATGTGGTTTTTTGCGCACAGCCGCGGAACTCGCTAACATGCCCGGTCATCCAGCTCTCGAAGCCGCCAGGATTCATAAGAAGAAAATCGAAGCCTGGCTTGCAGAGGAATATGCGTCAGGGAATGTGTCGAGCTGTCCCCAGGCGCTAGCCAGACAAATTGTTCTGCTCATGAATGGCGGTTTTGCACTTGTGATGCTACACCGCGACCCATCCTATCTCGAAACTGCGGGACAAGCCGCGAGAGCATTGATCGAAACGCAACTCTCAACTTAAAATCCAGTGCACAAATTCTGACAGAAGCGTGCAACGAGGCGTAGAAAATTTAAGTAAGCCGCCTCCACGGACGGAAGTCATATCCTCCGAACTGCCTTGCGCAACACGTAAGTAGCGTGAAGTTCGAGCAAAAAGCCCGGATGTGTCCTTTAGTTGAATTTTGCCATTTCCACCTCTGCACCGCGACCAAGGGATATCATCCAGTCCTTTATCTCACGCCGACTGGTGAGCTGACGTCCATAGTGATAACCGAGCTCGCGGCTGAGTTCGCCCCCTCGTCCCAGCTGCTCGTCGGCAAAGGCAACCATGCGCGAATTCGGCCATGCCTGCGGCCGGACCTTAGCGAGGCGCTGGAAAAGAACTTCCGCCGGTTCATCAGAAGCAGCTTGTGCCATGAGAGTGAGCATTGCTGCTGTCGATCGCGACACACCCATATGGCAATGCACTAGAATATGAGCCTCGGTATCACCATCCTTTCGAGACTGGAAAGCGTGACCAAAATTCAGAATTGCTTCGGTATGCTCCTGCGAGGGTAAAATTTGTCCCTCAATATCCGCAATTATATCATGAAAACGCAAAGTCGTGCGCTCATGCGCGCCAAAGTCGGAAAACTCAGTCAGGTCCGGTCGCTCTGGGTCTATTATAGAAAGGACATGCGTAACGCTTTTGTCACTGTGCATCACCAGTTCGTGGATCCCACAGATTGTAAGTTGGGGCGAAAGAAGAATTTTCACAATTGGTCACCATGCAATGTTAATCGGTTGAGAATGCGAGCAATGTCGATGGAGTCAGTGGGCATTCAATCTGTAAATTTTGATGATAACAAGAGGATATAGGGCATTCGTCTTTTTCGGCAGCACATAGGCAATTTCAAGTCTTTCTGGGATATGAACGCGTGCTCGCACGCCTCTAAAAGCATAAGCGCAATATACCGCTAAGTTGCACTTTAAGGGATCGCAATTATTGCCCGGCAAGTTAATCCTGCCTTGTCTGGACAGCCAACTTCAACGCCCCGTCAGTTCAAACGGCGATAATCGCCGTGTCAGATGCGATCCTGCCACTAGTCCGCCTCGGGCACCAAAAGAGTGGCTCCTGTTATTATGGCTAGCGGCAAAAGCATTCATGAATTACGCAAACAGCGCCGCATCGTGGCTTCTGAGACATGGAACTCCGCGCCAAACGGATTTTTCCTCCAGATGGCTGGAAAATCATTTTATCGAGCAATAATTTCACTTAGCCGTAGCAGAGCGTTGCCTGATCTTTCTCTCGAGCACGATCGCCTCGCCCGCAGGGCGCCGCAGACGATCAATCTCTTCATAGCCAAGCGCACCAGCTAGTTTGAGGGACGGAATGTTCGCTTCCCCGATCAGGCAAGCCGTTGGATTGATGTGATGTTCGTCAAACCACCGGTGCGCAGAGATCGCCGCCTCCCTTGCATATCCCCTGCCATGAAATGCGGCCGTTAATGTCCATGTACACTCGATTGATGTGCTGGCGCATCGCCCTAAATCTCTTTCGAACTTGGCAAATCCCATTTTCCCAACAAAGGAAGAGGTCGATTTCTCGATGATTATGAATTGACCGAAGCCTTCCAATGTCCAGTGGCCAATGTCTCGCAGAAACCTGGCCCATGCCTCGGTTCGTGTTAGGACGCCACCAATATGAGCGGTCACAACAGGCTCTTTGAACATTTCATAAAAAGGTTCAAAGTCACCTGCCACAGGCTTTCTTAAGATCAACCGCTCCGTCTCAATCATCAGTAAACCTTCAACATCCCATACCAAACTGTCAGGCGCTCAATTCTAGGTCGCTACGCAACGCCCCTGAGTTAAATGGTATCCTAGCAAATGCGATCATACCTAGGAATACGATCGAGTAGCAGAGCCCCGAAACCATTTATGGATATAAAAACATCTTTCAGGCAGAAACAACCCGACTGTCGCTCAACAGTCCCGCCTCGTCTAATATCGGGTGCGCAACCGATACAACATGCGCGTTGATGCGTTTTAAATCGCGCAACATGTCCAAATGGATAGAACTTGACCGAAGACTTTCGACTTTTCCATCACGAAGTCTCGCAAGATGCTGTTCTGAAGAAAACTTCTCCATCCGCCGCACTTCAATCTTAATCTCCATCAGACGCTTTGCGAGATCAAAATCCCTCGTTGCAATAATGGTCTGAGCCGCACGAAGATTGTCAATCGTCAACTCGAAAAGCCGCGAAAGTTCGCCAAAACCATCCTCTGAGAATTTAAGACCAAGTGCGGCCTTCTTGGCCAAAGCTGGCACCAGGCTCTTCTCGATAATGTCGCCAATATGTTCAAGATTGACCGCGTAATCGATGATCTCAACTGACCTTCGGTCATTTTCCTCGCTTAGTTTCTGACGGCCGAGCTGCGATAAATAGACCTTCACTTCCTGATGTAGAAAATCAACACGCTGTTCGAGCGCTGAAATTGCAGCAGCAGCCGAAGGATCATTGCTATGAAATGCCGATGATAGCCGCATCAGCATACGTTCAATCAAATCTCCTATACTCAGAACCTCGCGCGTTGCGCTCGCCAGCGCGATAACCGGAGTGGAGAGTTCCTGAACATCAAGAAAGCTTGGGGCTGTTTCATTCTGTTGTGGCTCTGGAACAAGCCTCACCATTAGCTTTGACACTAGGCTCGACAAAGGCCACGCCAAAACCGCCAGCGCAATATTGAACGCCAAATGCGCATCCACCGGAAGTTTTGCCGGAGAAAATGACGCGGCTGCGGCAAGATCTGCCCCGTACTGAGCAAATGGAAGGGCTATCAAACACCCGGCGGCCCGAACAATCAGATTTCCCAGTGTAACCCGTTTTGCAGAAGCCCCAGCTTCCATTGAAGCAAGAACAGGCGGCACGGCACCACCAAGGTTAGCGCCGAGCACAAGAACAATGATCAGAGCGGGCGGCAAAACACCGGTTGCAGCAAGAGAAAGGATGAGCACAACGGCTGCAAGACTTGACGAAGAAATAAATGCGATCGCGGCGGCGAAAAGAAGCGCGACAGGCCAGGCATTGTCTAGCATGGCGACGAAACTTGCCACGGCCGGAGAGTGGCGAACGGGTTCGGTAGCCATACTAAGCAGATGCAGTGAAAGCAGCATCAATCCGATACCTGTGAGCATGGCTCCAATGCCGCGGCGGTTGCCAGTCCCCTTCTTCGACATGATCATGCCAGTGAGGATGAGGAGAGGCGATAGCCATTCTATACCTGTCGCGACGATCCAAGCCGTGACAGCCGTCCCGACATTCGCTCCCAGCAGAACAATCTGAGCCATATTTTGCTGAATAAATTCACGTTCCACGAACGATGCAACCATGAGCGCAGTCGCTGTGGAACTTTGAAGGCCGATGGTTGCGACAAAACCCGCGACAAACGAGCGGGGTCCGGTGCTTGTTCCTCTCGCAAGACCTGCACGCAGATTGGCCCCAAAAGCACGCTGGACACCATCCTTAACCTGCGCAAGACCGAACAGTAAAAGTGCAACCGCACCGCACAAGTTAATGATGATAATCGTGGATTCCATAAACCAGCTCCGACAGCCCTTGTCATTCAGACTGTTCGCTCAAAATTCGCCTGGGTTCGAACACTCAATCTTGCTTGATGCCAGCCAGATTTTGGGGAGCAAGCATTGTCTCGCCGAACCAGTTCAAACGGTTAATGCAAACATTCCCCCGGTCGATCAGGTCGTTGTCGTCACCGGCATGCGCCGCATGGGCTCGGCCGCGTGGGATTATGATTTCGGTGTTCGGTCCAGCGTTCGAAAGCACTTCTGCGCGCGTCCCAATTTTATCACGACCGATACTTGGCTGTACGATCTGTGCCGGCAGCACCTCAGGCAGATTTACACTCAACCAATGCCCTTCCAGAAAAATCGCTTCACGCTGCTCAATTATCCGGCGAACGAAATCTGCAAGCCATTTGATGTCGCTTTCTTTTTCCAAAGCCAGTTTAACGCGGGAAAACCCGATCGCCGGAATACCCCAAAAAGTGGCCTCACGCGCGATGCCCAAGGTCCCAGAATAGGCAAGATCCTCAGCGACATTGCGACCATCATTGATGCCGGACAGAACAAGATCGGGTGTCTTCTGTCCGTCAAAGAGCCAGCTCATTGCAGTAACGATACAATCTGCTGGCGTGCCTGAACAAGCGTATCGGCGCTCTGCGCGCTCAACCATCATAAGCGGTCGCCCGATTGTAATGGATGCTCCCGCGGCGGTCCGCTTACCGTCAGGTGCCACAACCCACACATCGTCACTGAGGTGTTCAGCGACACTAATGAGCCGAGCAAGCCCTGGTGCATCAAATCCGTCATCATTTGCGACAAGAATTCTCATTTCATCTCCATTCAGATCGATAGCTGCGAACCCGACATTGCAGTGGTAACGAGGGTCGTTAGATAAGGCTTTAGTTCTTCAAGTTTGTCGGGCGTACAGGAATGACCAAGCGCAAGGGGCTTGCCGGCATCCCGCCAAAGCTCGAAGTTTTCGGATAGGGTTGGATGGGTGGGAAGGCGGATCCACGTTGCAAGCTTTTTTTCGAGCATCGCCTGCGCCGGGGTGTTGTCCGGTACGTGACCGGTTAGAAGTACAGGCGCACCTTCGCTCACAGCTTGCCGCAAGGATTCTATGGATGGACCCGCACTGCCCATGCCGTCGAATGTCATCAACGGACAGTCCGGTAAAAGGGTTCCTTCATGCCAGTCGGCTGCGCCAGCAAGTTTCGCACGTAAGTTTCGCGCAGTTTCAATTGAAACTGCATCATGAACTTCAATCTGCGCCATCAGCGACGCACGCATGTCTTGATGGATTGCGAAAGGCCCAGGCAAGATCGCCATAAGTTCCAAAGGTTTTCCGGATAACGGCACCGGGATCACCAGCTTACCGCTGTGATCCTTGATGAAGTCTGCAATCTGTCCAATGCGATCCTTGGCGGAGATCGGGTCGCCGCCGTAAGAAGCGTCCAAAATCACAATGTCACATTGAGGCAGCGGATCCATCACAAACACTTCACTGTTTGGAACAACATCCGCACAATAGACAGCACGCTTTGACGCCGTTGTGATTGAAAACCAGACTCCACCTGCAACATGTCCAGACCGACCCGAAGAAACTTCACTCCCACCAATCTGGATGGTTTCTCCTGGCTTGAAGATTTCGATGGCTGCTCCTTTGAGGGGATGCGTCTGCTGATGAGAGGGATCGGCATATTGGCGAAGCATGCCTTCGGCGTCATCGAATGTTTCGCGCGTCATGTAGAACGTACCTTGAAAACCTGACGCACGAAGCCAGCTCAAAGCTCCTATATGGTCTTCATGAGCGTGGGAAATGAATACGGCGTCCAGTCTCGCAACGTCGTGTTCAGCAATTGCAGGGTAGTAGTCCCGCCCTTTGGCGCCCACCTTGATACCCGCATCGAAGAGAAGACGGGAACCACTGCTGATACCAACGCTGGTTCGGCCCTTTTCTCCAAACCCCCCATAGAGATCGATAAGCATTATCTCGTCGCCCCTTGTGGAATGACCCAGCCCGAATTGATGCCGATATGGATCGTTTCGCCTTCCTGTGCGCCGGCAACATCTGCAAGATCGAATGTCAATTCCGTTGCCGGATGACTGACCGGATATGCTTCAATACGAGCACCGCCTCCCCTGTAGATCCGTCGCCGCACTTTGAGTTCAATACCTTTGTCTTGGCGCAGCTCTATATTCTGTGACCGTATACAGATTTTCGCATTCTCACTCGTTGTCTGCCCCGCAGCACAGCGCATGACCGCCTTTTGCCCAAACACTTCGACCGCACAGTGGCCATCACTTTCAGCACTGACAACTTGAGCCGGTAGCACCATGCCATTGGCAATGAACGAGGCAACCATTTCATTCTGGGGTCGTTCATAAAGCTCACGCGGGGTCGCAAACTGAATGAGCTTACCTTTGTCCATAACTGCAATCCGGTCGGCCAATGCCATGGCTTCAGCTTGATCATGGGTGATATAGACGATCGTCGTTCCTGTCCGCTTGTGGAACGACGCAAACTCATCCTCCATCGACGCGCGCAAATGCACATCCAAATTTGCCAACGGTTCGTCAAACAAGACCAAGGAAGGTGCTGCAACCAAACATCGTGCCAGCGCCACGCGTTGACGCTGACCACCCGATAGATTAGCGGGCCGCCTGTCACCAAGACCTGTCAAATCAACCAGGGCAAGCGCTTCTGTTACACGGCGGTCAAGTTCAGGCTTTGCAACTCGCGCGACGCGAAGACTGTAACCGACATTTTCGGCCACCGTCATATGTGGCCAAAGTGCATAGTTCTGAAAGACAATGCCAACCCGACGGTTTTCAGGCGCGACATGCATGTCATTTCCAGACAAGACCTTATCGCCAACAAGAATTGAGCCGCTGGTGATTTTCTCAAATCCTGCAATCGCACGCAACAACGTGGTTTTTCCGCAACCCGAAGGTCCCAGAACAGCGACGAATTCACCATTCTTAATTTCAAGCGTCACATCGGAAAGCGCGTCGAAGTTTCCAAAGTTCTTTGTGACATTCTTAATATTCAGTCCCGCCATGGCAATACTCCATCAGGCAGACGCCGCGCGAATAGGTTCGTCGACAGCATGAGAAAAATCGTGACCAATATCGTTACAATCGATGTGGCAGCGGCATATGTGGAATCGCCCCCCTGTTCGAACGAAAAGATGACGACACCAATCGTTTCAGAACCGGACGCCCATAATAAAGCGGAGACCGTCAGTTCACTAAACGCAGTCAAAAAGATGAGAACGCCACCCGCCAACGTCGCAGGCGCGACAAGAGGAAAGATGATTGTTCGCAAGCGCATGAATAGACTGGCACCCGCCACCTGCGCTGCTTCTTCCAAAGACCGGTCGATCTGATGAAGTCCGCTCACGGTAGGTCGTAAAGCAAGGACGAAAAACCGGGCGAGATAGGCGTAAAGAATGATCCAGACCGTATTGTAGATGTGAAAGCCAAACAGCGGCAACGGCTTCAAAAACAGCAATAGCGAGGCAATTGCCATAACCACACCTGGCAAAGCGTAAGGCAGCTCCGCGGTCAGATTGAACAGTCTGGTCCACCACCTTTTACGCCACGTCGTGATGTAGGCCAACGGAACAGCAATCAGCACAGCAAAGAACGAAGCCGCAAGAGAGAGGCCAAAGCTATTCAGAAATGCCCGCTTTGTTGCCGCGTGTTCGAAGAGTATGAACTTATAGTTCGACAGCGTTACCGTCTGCCAAGTCAACGGTGTACCGTAAGCGCTCACCAGCGATGTGAGAGCGAGTCCAAAGATCGGCAACCCGAGCACAGCCACGACGAGCAACAACATCACAACTTCAATCCATATCCGCCAGCCTCCCAGCTCGAATGGGCTGGCTGGAAGCGATGTCGAAGCAATGCGGTAATCACGCCAACGCGAGACATATTCCTGCGCAACGATCCCAGCAATCGCAATAATGCCGATCAGGGTCGACAAGGTTGCAACATCGCTCAAAACCGCAGGCCCACCACCGCTAAGCCGCTGGTAGATCAATGTGGGAAGCACAAGATAATTTGCAGGAATGCCAAGAAACGCGGGGATACCAAAATTGCCGACACAAGACACAAATGTGAGTGCAGTGGCTCCAATGATCGACGGCACCATCAAAGGAATGATGACAGTCCTAAGGACGGTCATCTTCTTTGCCCCACTACTCAACGCCGCTTCAATAAGCTCACGTGGCAGCTTACGCAGCCCCGCCCGTACGATGAGAAACACGAGCGGTCCGTATTGCACACCAAGAAGGGCAATAATACCAGTGGATGAATAAAGGGGATTACGCGATCCAAGTGGCGGAGCCATGCCGATCATTTTTAGAAAAGGACTGGCCGGGCCAAACAGCTGGAGCCAAGCAAGCGCCGTCACCTGCGGCGCAATCAAAAGCGGCGTTACATATAGAAATATGAAGACCGCACGTCCGCGAATATCGGTCAGGCTCACAAGCAAAGCGACAGATGTTCCCAAGACAACAGCGACAAGGGTACCGAAAATGCCGACATAGAGCGAATTCCAGGTCGCGGTCCATGTGGCTGGAGAGTTGAAAACTCGTCCCATCGCTTCAATTGCTGTACCCTGTGCGGGAACTGCAACCTCAAAAAGTAGTCGCCCCATCGGGAGAAGCGAAAGCAAAGAAACGACAATAATCGTCACTGCGATCAGAGCCTTGTCCCGGCCCTGACCGCTGGTCTCAGCTATTTTCTGCATATGTCTCTCGGTCCTAGCCGCCAAACATTTCTGTGAAGCGCGATTTGTCCGCGTCCGTATTCTTGAGGACCTTCTGCGTGTCTATCGGCATAATTTTTACATTCAGTCCATCCGGCAACCATGCCGGTTTGCCAACAGAGGCTTTGGCTGGGAGATAGCCCTGTTTAAGCGCAAGTTCCTGGCCCGCATCAGACAGGATGAAGCGGATGAACTTCTTGGCATCCTCAGCATTTTTGCTTGATGACATGATTGCAACGGGTTCGGTTACCGCAGGGACACCCTCTTCGGGAAAGACAAACTCTACCGGAGAGCCTTTCGCTTTCGCGTTGAGTGCCATGAAGTCAACAAGAATTCCGTAGGGCTTCTCGCCACTGGCAATAGATTTGAGGACCGCGCCATTACCTCGCACACTGACGACTTCGTTAGCCTTAAGGGCGTCGAAAAACTTCCAACCGAGACCATCACTGGCAACAAACCCACTTAAGAGGAATGCTGCGGCCCCTGAATATAGCGGGCTCGGCATGACAACCATGCCCTTGTATTCGGGCTTCTCAAGATCCGCCCAATGTTGCGGCTTCTCAGTTGCGGCAGAATTATATGCGATCCCAGTGGTAATTAACTTGCTGCCGAAATAATACTTCTCTGGGTCAAATGAACCAGGTTCGAAGCCTTCGACGCTGGCTTCAGAAAACTGCATCAACCGTTTATCGGCTTTCAAACTTTCCATGCTAACAGCGTCGGCGATCAGGAGCACATCTGCCTGTGGCGCGCCAGCTGAGAATTCAGCGGCGAGTTTGCTCATGATATCGCTTGTTCCAGAACGATAGACCTGAACATCTACATCTGGATTTAGCTTTCGGAATTCCTCAACAGTCCGCGCTGCATCTGCGTCAGGTTGCGACGTATAAAGCGTAAGCGTTCCAGCGAAAGCCGTCCCCGCCAACATGAGACCTGCAAAACCGGCCGTGAGGATACTCATCCCCAACGTTATTTTCTTCATTTTATCCTCCCATAGAAACGGCCGTTAGACGGCGTTCCTGTTCCTCCCTTTAACGGGACATTGTTCACGTCCTCGCCACCCATATTAATGTTCATTTGTTCTTTGTCAAATACATTTGAACAGTTGACGACAGGGGGCCAGTTTTTGCTATAGATCGTTTGGAACGAAAGAAACCGGGGAGCTGAAGTGAAAATGGCAGAAAAAAACTGGCCACTGAGGTCCTCCGATCTCAAAGTAAAAACAGTCTGGCTCTACTATGTCGAGGGCATGACGCAGGAGCAAATTGCTGAGAAGCTCGGCGTCAGTCGGGTCAAGGTCATGCGTACGCTTGCGGCTGCTACAACGGAAGGCATCGTTGTGACGCGTATCAATGCAGCGACGGCGCAACAAATCGAGCTTGAGCGTCGGCTCGAAGAAAAGTGGGGACTGGCCTCAGCGATTGTCGTACCCACACCAGAAAATGGCGAGAATTTGGAAAAAGCGCTCGGAAATGCTGTCGCCTCTTATCTCGACCAAGAAATGCAGGACGGAATGACGCTCGCCATCGGGGGCGGCGCAACGCTTTATGCCAGCGTCCAATTCCTTGAACGCCGCAAACTTAACGACGCATCCGTCGTAGCCCTCGTCGGAAGCCTTCCGCATTCAAGATGGATCAATCCATCCGTGGTTGCAGCGAGGGTCGCGGAAGTGTACGAGGTCGACAGTTATCAGATCACTGCGCCAGTGATCGTAGACGAACATGGCCTTCGCGACCTGCTCTGGCGACAAACTGAACTTCGCAGTCTCGAGCAGCGCGCTGCCCGAGCGGATATAGCCCTTCTAACCGTCGGTGAAGTGTCTGAAGACGCAACAATCTTCCGACATGGCATCGTGCCGTCCGAACTCATCAAGCCACTGCGCGCATCTGGTGCGGTAGCCAATATCCTGTGTTACTTTGTGGATGAAAATGGGAAGCTCGTCGATCATGAGATCAACCAGCGCGTGATGTCGATCGATCTGGACACGGTGGCAGCCATTGCACGGGTCGTTCTTGCTGCGGGGGGGAAGTCCAAGGTCGCTGCAATGAAAGCCGCACTTAAAATCGTACCCGCCAGCGTGCTTATTACTGACAGTCAGACAGCCGTAGCCCTCCTTGAAGACTAACGGCCATACCTCACATGTCCGGCCAATTGCCTGAAGGAATATGGCTAGACTTTGCGACTACGTAAAAAATCGACGAGTCCCACATGGGTAATTGCCTCAAACTCCTGGGTCGCCTTTTCGAACCGTTGCTGCTGGGCCTGCATCATCAGCAAGACGGCACGCATCTCCGAAGAAACGCCAAAACGTTCCCAGCGTTTGGCTACATGTAGCGGAATACCGGCAGCGCCACAAAAATCAGACACACTGGCATATCCAAGTTCGACCAGAAGCGCTCTCAAATCTGATCCAGTCATCCGATCTTCGATCGCATGGTCGTGAAAACGCTCTGCAACAAGCTGAATATCTCTTGGTGAAGATTCGGCGAGTCTGTTTAATATTCCCCCGACCTCAGTCAGTAGTTTTGACAATTTTCTTTCTCCTCAGCATGCGGCAGAGCTTACCCGGCTCTAGGTGCGTGCTGTGAGCATCGGTTGATTGGTGTCATTAAGCAAGCAATTTCCGGATAAAGGTTAGGCTTTGCCACTCAATCATGAAAACACGCCAAAGGAATAACAGTTTTGCCTGATGAGCAAAGTTGCGGACGGCTGCGTCTTGGATTTCTTCTCGAACTCACCCCTGAGCAGCAGGACGTGTATAGGCTATAGGTTTGTACAAGAATATTTATGTAATTTTGCAGCTATTTTGGAATTGTTGCGACCGGCTTCGCTGCTTCGCAGCAAAGCCGGGTTTGTTGTAACAGAACTCAAATCATTCTTTATGAAGCTGCTCATACGCAACGCTGTAGTTTTTACCGGTTCGTTCGATCCGCGCGAAACCGAGTTCGCCAAGGTGCATTCCCGCAATCAGCAGATGTTCCGAACTGGCAAAGTCCAGCAGCCTCGTTCGTGTCTCAGCAGCGAGGTGTGCATCCTGGTCGAACGCAATTGACACGACAGGGCGCGGAATCTGAATCTCCGGAAAATGAACAATATCTCCCCAGACAAGCAAGTTCTGACAACCAGATTCTAAACGATAGCCAGTGTGTCCGGCGGTGTGGCCCGGAAGCGGCACCGCCGTCATGCCGGGAAGCACCTCACCGGCATCGAAGGTGCGCAGCCGCTCGCGATATCCGTCGAATGCCTGACGGGCCGCGAGAAAATTGCCACGGACGCGCTCCGGAGCACGATTCAGATTCCCGTCATCCTGCCAGAAGGCGACTTCCCGATGGTGAACGACAAGCTCCGCGTTCGCAAAGACGGCTCCTTCTGACGCGTCCATCAGACCCCCGATATGATCGGGATGGGCATGCGTCAACAGGATCGCGTCGATCTCTGAGGGCTGGATGCCCGCGAGCAGCAAATTGGCCTTCAATCGGCCGCCGCATTGCTTGAAGCCGCCAGCACCCGCGTCGATCAGAACCGTGCGGCCACCTCCGCGCACCAGATAGCAATTAATATGGATCGAGTTGCGATCCGCTATCCCTGCTTTTCGCTGCATGCGGGAGGCATCGCCCGGATCAATATTCGCAAGCAAATCGAAACTGGCCTCGAGATAACCGTCGCTCACGGCGGTGATCGTTAATTCACCGACCTGTTGGTTGGGTAATGTAAGACTAGACATGGTTCTTCTCCAGGCATCAGCTAATTTCGCGCGTGGATGCTCGACGCTTCGTAGCCAAAGCAGCGGATGCGCGCGGTGAGGTCGGTGTTACGTCGTATGGCGTCGTCCAACCGTTTTATGAACTGCGCCATGACTAAGGACGTCCGAAATGGCCCAAGTCGGTATTGGATTTCTGCGAAGGCCGGGCGCCCTCGACCGTGCCGGACAGGGACATAGATGATATGCACATTCTCCAATGCGGCTCGGAGAATGCCGGTACAAAGTTCGGTGCATTGCTCCGTGAGGTCTGCAAGGGTTTCGTCCGGCGGCATCCTGTCTGCGGGAATGAAGATTGTGACATTGGGCATCGGTGCTAGCCCGCCTTTGCCAAAGCGGCGTTGCGGTCATTCGTCAACTGCGCTGTCATAGGGGCATAGGCATGAACGCCTTGCGGCAGATGCTCGATGCCAGGCGCAACGCTGTGCTCCACCTTGGCAAGCCAGCGGTATTCCGGAAACTTCTCCATAGCGACTGCATGCATCGCACACGGAGTGAGACCCAGCCGGATCAAAGGTTCGGGGCCTTCTGCGCTCATCGCCAGATATTCACCCTCACCAATGGCTGGCGCGCGCTCGACGCCGCCATAGAGGTTCCGGTGCCAATCGGTGATGTGCCGCTGCCAGCGCGCGAAATTACCACCGCCCTTCCGGCGATATTCGTCGCCCGTCAAAATATCGAGGCCCTCAATCGAATGAAGGGCAAGATAGACAGGACATCCACCGCTTAGCGCTTTGAAACGCTGCGAGGTTTGGAAACCGCTCACCGAAATGAGGGCTGGCAGCTTCTCCTTGCTGTAAAAGTCGTTCCATTCTTCTTCGCTGGCCGGATCGGCAAAGCTACATTCCACCGTATAGATCATTATCGCATCGCCTTTTGCCGGAAGACTGCTGCTTCCAGTCTTGTTATTCATTGATATTTCATCACTATAATCCGAACAGGATCGCTGTTATATCGACAATGGGTCATGCTTCAGTGATCTAATATCAAGGTGGCGGTGACAGAATGCTGAACCGTCATGTCGGGAGCCCTCATGCGCCGCAAGATTCCCAGCAATTCCGCACTCATTGCGTTTGAGGCTTCGGCTCGTCATGGCAGCTTCGCTCGTGCCGCTGACGAACTGGCCGTCACCGAAGGTGCGATCAGCCGCCAGATCGGCCGGCTAGAAACATTCCTCGGTGTCACACTGTTCCAGCGGGTCGGCAATCGCGTTCGGTTACGGCCGAACGGAGAGCGTTATGCGCTTCAGGTTCGTGAGACGCTGGACAGGTTGGAACGAGACAGCCAATATCTGATAGGACAGCCACGCGACGGCGCGAGCCTCGACATCGCAACCATCCCGACCTTTGCAACGCGCTGGCTTATTCCACGATTGGTACGGTTTCGCGAAATGCACCCGAACATCACTGTGCATCTTGCAGAACGGTTGGAGCCTTTTGTGCTTGCGGGAAGCGGGTTTGATGCCGCAATCCATTTCGAGCACCCCGCTTGGACTGGGATGAGAACGCAGCGCCTGTTGCGTGAGACGCTGGTGCCAGTCTGCCACCCAGCTCTTGTTAGCAGAAGCAAAGGCTTAGCATCCCTTGATGAATTGCCTCGCCTTCATCGACGGCAAAACCCGGATGCCTGGCAACGCTACGCACAGGAAACGGGGATCGCGCTCACCAATCCAGCAGTTGGCGCGCGTTACGATCTTCACTCGATGCAAATCGAAGCTGCGTTGGCCGGTCTCGGCGTCGCGCTCGTCCCGCGCCTCTATATTGAAACCGAGTTGGCGGAAGGTCGCCTGGTCGCGCCCTGGCCGGACGGCCGGTCGATCTCCAAGACCTTCTGCATCGTCTTGCCGGAGCCGATCCGTTTGAGTGAGGGGCCGGTGCAACTTTTTGCCAATTGGCTTATCGAAGAAGCTCGATCATCCGATCCGATGACAAAGAAGCCATACGTTTGCACGAACCTGTAAGAACGTCCGCTACCTATGTAGGTTTTCTGCTCCATTGCTGTTCCGACCCCATTTACGGCCAAGGATGTATGAATAGCAAATTGCACAGCGATGGAGGTCAAAAAAAGAGGGCCATCGGAAACCGAGGCCCTTTAAATTTAGAAGGTTAAACCTTCAGAGGGGAACAGCTGGACGCGGAAATGGGAGGAACGCGCGTCACAGCTGATGGTCTTATGCCCAAATAATAATCATTTTGCATCTGTTTTTTGCACATCTCAGCTATGATCTACATGCATGGCTGACCCACGCCGGCATGTGACACCGCATTGACGATTTTCGCTTTCAAAGCGTTATCATTCCTTTAGTGCAAATTGTCTTTTTCAGATCGAAAAGACCACCCGCGAGCGAACACAAAACTGCGCAATTGCGAAACTGGTGCGTCAAGTGTGGTGGGCTTATCAGATATACTCCGTCCGCGTCACGACGGCAGCTTTGACTGGTCGAGATCAGGGCAACCCTTCCCTTTCAGCAAGTCATTGAAACGCGGCCAGTCAAGCTGTCCGGTTGCATTCCTCTCATTGATTGATCGTTCTCGTTCTGCATGTGCTCGGCATTTTATCAGCAGTGCATCGACCTGATCTGCAGGTATGGCGACGACGCCATCCGCATCACCTAAAATAAGATCGCCGGGCATCACCTGTAGACCCGCGCATGCGATCGGAACATTCACCTCGCCGGGACCGTCCTTACTTGGGCCGCGATGCACGTTGCCCTTTGCAAAAGCCGGCATTCCCCCCTGCTTCCATTCAGCAACATCCCTCAAGGCTCCATCGATAACGAATCCAGCAATCTTGCGTGCTATTGCCGTGGTTCGCATTAAGCCGCCTATAACCTCTGTCGAAAGATCGCCACCGCCATCGATGACGATAACATCTCCCGGTTCTGCCATCATCATTGCCAGATGCACCATGAGATTGTCGCCGGGCCTGATTTTGACAGTTATAGCGGACCTACCATCGTTACCGCTTCATCGCCATGATAAGCGCGGAGCTCCCTGGCGCCGGTATGACGACCCATACTGTCGCTGGCGTGAGGAACGGGTACAGTACGATAAGCTTCAATCAAATCGCGTGAAAGGGTTGAGACGCGTGGATTGACCGTGAAGCCAGTCGGCCACGTGGATTGCAAGGGCTTCGGATTGAAAGACGTGTTCATGATACCTCAAGCTACAAAAGTGGACGGACGGTGAAGCACGGCAGAATTGACGAGAAGCCGCTCCTCGATTTTGCTCTTGATCAGCATATCGACCACATTTTGTGCAGCGCTGACCGCAACGCTATCGAGTGCCGTATCAGTGCTCCCGCCCATATGCGGTGACATGACAATACCATCGAGAGTTTTAAACGGATGATCGGCAGACAGCGGTTCGCGGGCGAATGTATCGATCCCCGCTCCAGCCAGATGACCTGACCCGGCGGCTTGCGCCAACGCTTCTTCAACGATGAGACCACCGCGCGCTGTATTTATGAGGATTGCACCTTTTTTCATGGCAAGCAGCCGCTCGGTGTTGATCATTCCTGAGTGCCGCAACCGGACGGTCCCAGGAGAACGAAGCGGTCGCCTTTATAAACCTGAGCGCTGACCTGATAAGTCGCCATGATGGACAATTGACCGGCGATGTATTGAACTCGCCTTTACCAATCGAATAGCCGCGCTGTCTGGTTTCTGCAAAATCTTTCTTCAATAACACGGGATCGGTAATTGTATGGCTCGTTACTGGCGCGAGAGGTTTTGCCACAACCGTGCTTTCAAAGCGTTCATTATGGGCAAGAATTGCCTTTCCCATTGCAGAAGAATGTGACGGCGCCCGGCTCCCAAGAGCAGTTACAATTCGCACAGGTTCGGCACTATCAACCCGATCAATATAGACAACGGTTGAAGGATCTTCCGGCGATATCATTCCAAGATGAAGCGTTTCCCCGCATGCTTCCATTAGAGCATGCAGGAAAGGGCGCGCACTTTCGGCGTTTTCGCGGAAATTAACAGCAGCACAGCCAATTTCCCATAGTTTGATGCCAAGGCGGTAACGCTTGCTGATCGGATCCTGCACGACCCAGCCAACGTTTCGAAATGTCGAAAGAAAGTGATGCAATGATGGTTATGGCAAGTCCAGCTCTCGGCTGAGTTCAGTAACGGTCCATTCTCGTTGGCCGTCTGCAAACGCTTCAATGATGGTGACAGCTTTTCTCACAGAACTTAACATTTGCCGCAATCTCCCATCGGATCAACTTTGGTCTGTCGCACCAATATGCGCCTTTACCTCCTTAGTCAGGAACTTGCATAGAGTGCAAACAGAACCTTTGCGATCGCCAATCAAACTTCAAACATATGCCTTGCACTGGGATGCGTTGACCGGTCCTCATTGACAATCAGGCCATCACTTTTCGCGTCGGCATCCAATGCGCGTGTGAGAGCCCACCGACATCGACCTGAGATAGCGCGCGCAAGCCATCAAGACGGTCGTTACCCAATGCGCTACTCCACCCTTCCTTGACGCATTCAGTGCGAAAGCCTAACGCATTTGCCGTTAATGGCAGTGACTTAGCGTGTCGATGACCAACAAGTGGCGATCCCAGAGCACCATGTTAATTAAAGAGAGTGAGCGACGAACCTGAAATAGTTGCGCAAAGTCCCAGTAGGTCGTCAGAGAACGTTTATATCGGACCTTGAGAGTGGCTGTTTACAAAGTCCGAGAATAGGGATAACATTTATCCTTAATAGGCGTTCAGCCTTTGTCGCGGAATGATATCATGATCCTGAAAAGCCAAGTCGAATGGGCACTTCACTGTTGCGCCATTCTCGCAGGTCTCCCTGAGGGGCGATATCTCTCAACAAAGACCTTGGCCGAATTTCATGGTCTTCCGAAGGAATATTTATCAAAAGCGCTGCAGAGCCTATCCCAAGCAGGTCTGGTCCACACAACATTAGGTCCATCGGGCGGATATCGCCTGGCACGCGCTGCGACTGAACTGACGTTTCTCGATATCGTGGAAGCGGTTGAGGGGAAATCACGCACCTTCGTGTGCAACAATATACGTGCCAATAATCCCTGCCGACCAAAGGACTACTGCGAGTCCAAGCCCTGCGCGGTGGCGCGAGTTATGTGGGAGGCCGATGAAGCTTGGCGCCGCACACTCCGCGGTGTGCGGCTTTCCGACCTTACCGAGACATTGTCGAAAGAAATCCCGGCTGAAATCTGGGAAAAGTCCTTCGAGTGGGTATTAGACCGCGCCGGTTGAATGACCTCTATCGAGATTTTTCATTAGCACCTTTACCTTCAAGGGGGAGCGTGTAGCGATAGCTTTGCAGCGGCATCGCCAGTGAAACGCCGCTCTCCCTGCATCGTCGGTAGAGACTATCAATCAATTCATTTCTCGCCGGGATCCTGTGCGAGGGATCTGCAACACGGAACTGCAACTCAAGCTCAATTGCTGCGGCATCTATAGACTTGAGGGCAACAATGGCCGGGGCTTGCCGGACGATGCTTGCGCAGGGTTCAAAGACTGACCGCATGACCCCCTCGACGAAACCCGGTTCGTGACTGGAAGAGATCCGGACAGTCAGAGAGATCAGGTGTGTCTCATCCGGCCGAGTGAGATTTGTCAAACCGACCTTTGCCAAAACGCTGTTGGGCAGAACTACGATATTGTGCGCACCAGTCAGCAATTGGGTCGACCGCCAATTGTTTTCAACCACGCGCCCCTCCGTGCCATCGGCGAGCTGAATCCAGTCGCCAATCACAAACGGCCTTCCAAGTGTCAAGGCAATGCCGGAAAAGACATCGCTAAGCGTATTCTGCAATGCAAGGCCGAAGACAACGGCAACAACGCCAGACGTGGCGACGAGTGCACCAATCGGCGCGCCGAACACGAATGCGAGGATCGACAGCGAAATGCCAATATAAACCACCGCAACCATTAGATCCTGCAGCAGCCGCGCCTGTGTCGGCCGGCGGTCGAGCACAATGATCCGAACGACTCCGATTAGCGACCAGGCAAGGTGAATCCACCAGAGAACACGAGCAGAAGCGGCGAGCAGCGCAGGGACATTATTAGTATATGTCTCCGCCACTCGATAAGGCAGCACTCCGCCAAAACGCAGCACCGCCGTCATGGCCAAGAAGAAGAGTATCTGGAAAATCAGCCTTGCTTTGGGTCGATTCCGACGTTGGAGGTGCCATACGACGATCCCGGCAATGCCGAGTAGATTGATCGAAAGCAGCGGCAAAAAAGCGGGATCGTCAAGCATGACCAATTCTCCGGGGCAAGGAAGGGAAAGAACAGAGCGCTCTTCAATACGCCCGGTCTGGATGGCTTAATTCTTGATCGGGAAGGTCAGCTCTTTTTGATCGGTGTCGACGACAAAGACCGCAAGAAGTTTCGCCTTTTCACTCATGCTGGCATTCGCACTGACAGCATGACGGTCGCCCGGCATTTCGGAGAAATTCTCTCCCGCTTTGTAGACCTTCACCGGGCCGTCGTTCACCTGGCTCTGGATTGAGCCTTCCAGTACCGTGGCGTAAATGAAAGCACTGTCGGGATGGGTGTGGGCATCGGAAAACCCGCCAGGGTCGTATTCGACCAGAACTCCCTTGATGCTCTTGCCTGGAACGTTCGGAAGTTCATGCTCGTATACCACGGTTACCTTGGCGGCCTTGCCGCCGGAGCTGTCGTGTGCCGCCACTGATGCAATCATCATGGCCAAGATGGCGGTCGCTGCAAAAAATGATCTGAACATGTCGAAGAATCCTGTTTGTAAAGGACACATGTGTCGCCAAATGCGACACAAGGGATGCGATTTACTTGCGCGATGACGTTGGGAACCACTGCTCAAACGTGATCCGACCCAGACGGGGATTGTTGTCTGAAACGAGCGAGCCATCGTCGAGCCGCGCGCCGAAGTAGCGAGCCTCTGTGTCCGGCACGACTATGCGCGCGTCCCCAATGGCAACGAGGTACCGTGCAACAAGGTCGGTCAATTTCGACCGCTCCGGCCCGGCGATCTCGATTGTGCCGTTCGCGGGTAAAGAAAGGGCGATGTCGGTCATGACATCGGCTACATCGTCGGAGGCGATCGGCTGGACATATGCCGGCGAAAGGCGGACCGTGTCGCCAACAGTGCCAGACTGCGCGATACCGCTGAGGAACTCCATGAACTGCGTTGAATGCACGATCGTATAGGGCATGCCCGATGCCTTGATCAGGGTTTCCTGAACAAGTTTGGCGCGGAAGTACCCGCTTTCTTGCAGTTTTTCCGTCCCGACAACCGACAGCGCGATGTGGTGTTTTACCCCCGCCCTCTTCTCTGCAGCCAGGAGATTATTGCCAGATCTCTCGAAGAAATCCAGGACTGCCTTGTCCTCGAAGGATGGCGAATTTGCGAGGTCGATAACCACCTCGGCACCAACGAGCGCTTCCGCAAGCCCCTCTCCCGTGATCGTGTTGATACCCGTGTTGGGAGACGCGGCAATCACTTCGTGACCGCGGCTCCGCAGACGCTCAACTGTTTTTGAACCAATAAGGCCGGTCCCGCCAATAATGACAATTTTCATATGACTTCTCTATTCGCGGACGCCGCAACGCCGCGCTGTCTGGTTGATCCGTCCAAGTGAGAACTTAGTTCAAGCCGGCCTTGTCGAGGCCGTAGGCTTTGTCGGCCGAACCCGGCACTGCTTTAAAAGCAATGCTGGCACGGTTCCATGCGTTGATCGTCATGATTGAGAAGGTCAATTCGGAAATCTCCTTCTCCGAAAGCTGGCCGCGGACCCGCTCGTAGAGTTCGTCAGGAATACCGCCTTCAGGCAGTCTTGTGACGGCCTCTGTCCAGGCAAGAGCCGCGCGCTCGCGGGGAATGAACAGGTTAGATTCGCGCCAAATTGCGACGTGGTATAGGCGCAGTTCACTCTCACCATGTATCTTGGCTTCCTTCACATGCATGTCCAGACAAAAGGCGCAGCCATTGATCTGCGACGCCCTGATATGGACAAGGTCATGAATTGCCTGTTCGATCACACCACCGTTCAATGCAGTGGAGAGATCCATCAACTTCTTGAAGAGTTCGGGTGATTGCTGTGCGTAGTTCAAACGCTGTGTCATTGCTGCCTCCGTTATTAAGGATATCTGGTATCCTTATGGACTACAAATATCCTTAATTGCTGGACAGGCAAGCGTTTCCAGCATATCCTCAAGACATAAGACTTATGTCGAAAAGTATGGGGATGCGGAATGGACATCGTATCGGCACTAAAAACGTTCCTGCGGGTCGCCGAGACGGGCTCGTTTTCAGCAGCTGCTATCGACCTTGGCTTGACCCAGCCGGCGGTGTCACGACAGGTCTCCGCGCTTGAAGCACATTTGAACACGCGGCTTCTTCATCGCACGACGAACGCTCTTGCCCTTACTGTTGAAGGTGAGCAGTTGATCCCACGGGCTTTGCAAGTCCTGGAGGCTGTGGATGTCATTGGCGCGACGGGTTCAGTCGAGGGTGGTCAGGCGTCCGGAAAAGTCAGGTTAAGCTTGCCGGCAGCGCTTGGTCTCTTCGTGTGTGACCGGCTCCACACGCTCCTTCAAAATCACCCGGGCCTGACAATCGAGTTGATCTTTTGCGAGGAGCCTTCTGATCTGATTGGTGAGGCAATCGATCTTGAAGTTCGCATTGGCCTCGTTGGCGACAGCAGTCTGATGGGCCGGCGCATTGGTTGGACCACCGCGGCTCTTGTCGCAGCCCCATCTTACCTTGCGGCTCACGAGCCACCCCAAACTCCCGAGCAAGTAACCGATCACAACTGTCTATTCTATAAACGTGCGGGCAACGGGAGATCCTGGTCGTTTTCAAATGGCGCTGACGAGGTTTTGGTTCACATCGCCCCGCGCATGATCGCCAACAGCGCCTTGGCTGTTCATCGCGCGGTGCTGGCCGGCGGAGGGCTGGCTGTGCTCTCCCATATAATGATTGAAGCTGACGTGACGGCAGGCCGTCTGTCGAAACTCATGCCGGATTTTCCGCCGACGCGCCTCCCCATAAGCGTCGTTTATCCATCTCGTCGCAATATCCCGCAGCGCGTCAGGGCCGTGCTCGATTTCCTCATCGCCGTGGTTGGCGATGACCCCATGATGGCGTCATGAAACTGAGCCCTGGTAGCAAATTATGAAGGACCCGAACCTTGAAGCGCCAAGACACTCCAGCCTCCTCTTCTCATTGTGATCCGGCTCGGATCCGCCGTCACCTCAGTCTCGTTCCGTTTAAGGGCGCAATTGGGTCGACCAGCGGTCTGACACTTTAGGGTGCGCAGGCAAAGCATTCAGTCGTTGGCTCCCGCGTCCCGCAGCATGAGCCGCCATGAACGCGTTGATCGACTTAGCATATTCGATGCTCCTTTAAATTGCTCCGCCCATATGGGTCAGTGGGCTTGTGCAATGTCGAAAAATGCGAAAGTCATTATTGGCCGACTGGCCGACAAAGGGCCTTTGAACGAAGCATCCTTTCGGTTGTCACAGAACTGCGATACACTGCCCAAGCTGGATATGTCTAATCGGAAAGAACCCTGTCATGACCGATAAGCCAAGCCTCGATCGTCGCGATTTCCTGATCGCAACCACCCTCGCGACTATCGGTGGCGCTGCGGCATCCGTAGGTCTTTCTTCCGATCAAGCAGTCGCACAAACCGCTACGACCGAACTGCCGGGCGGAACAATCTACACCGGCGATCAAATCCAAGGAAAGAAAGTCGTCAGCGCACTCAACGTGAACGATCTGGCGGCGGGCCAGAAGCACCTTTTGTATTTTCAGGGCGTCGAGACGCCCACCGGGCAGCACTGGTATGTGTCGGTGATCGTCGCGAAAGGGGCTAAGGCGGGCAAGCGCGTCGTCCTGACAAGCGGGGTGCATGGCGATGAGATGAGTTCGATACACACGGTCCAGACCGTGATGAACCAGCTCGATCCCGCGCAGATGTCCGGCACGGTGATGGCAGTGACAAATATATCCCGCCCGGCCTTGGAAGGCATGCAACGCCGCTGGCCAAACCAAGGTCGAGGTATAGATCTGATCGACATGAACCGGGAATGGCCTGGGAACGAGAACGGTCTGACAGCACCGACCCGCCATGCCGGGATGCTGTTCAACCGGCTGCTGCGGCCGAATGCAGACCTCGCGATTGATTTCCATACCGGGACGACTGGGCTAGAGGTCGCCGCATTCAACATCGGCGATACGGCAAGGCCCGAGGTCAAGGAGTTGCTGGATCTCTATCCCGTCACTCAGATCCTCGACATGCCGAAACAGGCCTACCCCACCGTCTTGCATAACGCATTCCTGGACGTTGGAATCCCTGCATTTTGTCCGGAGATCGGTGCTGCGCGCGTGCTGGACCCCGAGATGATCGCGCTGTTCGTCGAAGGCACGATGAACGTTCTCAAACACCACGGCATCCTTACGGGAGCGATGGGACGTACTGGCAAAGACGTAACCGTCTTCGTCGGCAATGGTGGGTTTCCGGTGCTAGCCACTGCGGGTGGAATCGTCGAGCATCTGGTTAAGCTCAACGATAAAGTTGAAGCCGGACAAAGGGTGGCCATTCAGCGCAACAGCTTTGGCGAAGTGGTCGCAGAATATTCAAGTGGGGTAGCCGGAGAGGTAATGGCTCAGCGCAGCGATGTGATGTCGGAACCCGGAAACATGCTGGCCATCATCCTATTCAAAAATCCGATGCCTGTCACAGGTGTGGAAACCTATCCTGAGTAAGCTATCTGCGCGAGCGCTGTTTCACGGGCCTGGATAAAGTGCCGGGTACTCTGCCTAAAGTGTGCAAGTTTGGAGGCCTATTACTTTGGGAAATCTGTCGGCCTATGCAATTAGTGTCCTGATGTTTGCAGGGTTCGCGAATTCTGCGTCTGGTGCGTCAGTAGGTGCTGGCAACCCCTATCCGGCCAGCATGTACACGTGCGAGGACGGAACGCATCTGGTAGTACGCCTTCTGGGTGATGGCGCTTCGGTATCCGTCAACGGCGCGACCGCGTTGGTCTTGCCCTCACTGGGGCCAGATGGAACGACCTATTCTAATGGCCGACAAACGCTGACAATCGTGCAGGGACGCCTATCGTGGGCCGTTGGCCGAGCCATGCCGTCCAAATGCACCGGCGGTTGAGCGTCTCAGGCGGTCAATAACGGCCAATACCCTACCGGTGTCGGGCCGTGCGAGGGGATGAGGTGCCTTGCTGGATCTAAGCTCCGGGACCTCACACAGAACCACACCCACCTGGCGCAGCGTTTAAAGATGGCGCGCGAACTGCGTGCGGCTCGCAAAAAATCGAGCATCTTGTTCGCTTTCGCGTGGCTAGTCCCTACCCTTGCGCGCTTGGCATTGAGGAAGTAAGTTTTGCTCTTGCTTTCTCCCTCAACGATCGTTGACTCAAGATGCCCGCCTAGCAACACAGCGCACGGTTTTCTCTTGGCACCTATCGACCCTGACCAAAGCCAGATCAAAGGGATAATTACCAACTATGAAATCTACCCTTTACATCATCACTGGTGCTATGGCCGCTGGCAAATCCACCGTAGCGAAATCCCTTGTACAGCACTTTGAAAAATCGGCTCATGTTAGCGGAGACGCGTTTCTAAGGATGATTGCTAAGGGTGGCGCCGTGATGGGCCCGGTGCTCGACCCCGAAGCACTGGCCCAGCTTCACCTGAGACAGGATATAGCTATAGACGCTGTTCGTCGGTTCGTCGCAGCTGGCTTTGCAACGGTTTACCAAGACATTCTGATAGGCGAAGACTTTCTTCGCGTCACAAGCGCTCTTGGTGATCTTGAGCCTCGAATTGTTGTGCTTGACCCGACTGTGTCCACCTTGGCAGAGCGAGATGCTGCGCGGCATAAGACAGGGTACAGCGAGCACTTCCCCCCAAGTGTGCTCGCAAACGCCCTGCGATCAGAAACGCCTCGTCAGGGGTTGTGGCTCGATACATCAAGCATGTCTGTGGACGATGTCATTGAGGCTATTCTTCGCCACTGGTAAAATAATGAACCTTTGAGCCAGAAGTTGACTAACCGCTACGCGCCCAGATTTGAGCACTAACGTTCAGTCGTCTCAGAGGAGGTGGGGACGGCCACTCCACCCACTGTGGACATCGGAACGAAACAAATATCTATCATATGGGCACTCCAAAGCGCGCTCATTGCAAACAGGAAGAGAAATGAAGATACGGCCAGCGACTGCCAATGATTATCTGGCTCTTTGTGCCATTGATTCAGTTGCCGAGGCGAGCTTTGAACGCAGAGCTCAAATTGGTATCTGGTTGGAATCTGCACGCTGCTATGTTGCGCAAATAGATGGCCAGGTCGCAGCCTACGGTGTGCTCACGAACCATTTTTTTGGGTATTCGTTTATTGAGATGGTGATGGTTAGCCAAAAGTTTCGTCTGCAAGGACTAGGCGCCGCGATCACCGAGCACCTCCGATCCGTTGCCTCAGGCTCGAAAATTTTCAGCTCCACCAATAAGTCGAATATCCCGATGCAAACTTTGTTTGCAAAAATGGGATTCACGCAGAGCGGGCAGATCGACAATCTCGATCATGATGATCCCGAGATCGTTTTCTATTGCCCTCTCACGCGACCGCGAGATGATTGACTTGCTCAAGAGATGAGCAAGCCCATCATGCAGTTGCTAGCAGGCTTTCGCAGGTAGCTTTTAAATGATGACTTTGGATCTCCCCTTTTTTAGGCAGATCTACCGAATTCTCACCGGACTTTCGCTTCTGGGTTTCAACACTGCCCCGATAACCAGTATGAAGGCGCACTATCACGAGGCAGCTGCCACCCCATGGGTTCTAGGAGAATTTTTCTGCTCTTATCCGCATTGCGTGCTCAAGTTCGAGTGAAATACGCGCATTCTTGTCGAAACACACAGACGTTGTCTCATTGGTGGCGCGCAGTTCTCCATCGAGAGAACCAGCCATGATTTGGCGAAACGTGATTGATGAGCGCCCAATTTTCAACACCTGTGAGCGGATCGTTAGCAGGTCCCCAGCTGGCACCTCCCTTTTATAATCGGTTGTCGAGCGCACATCCGCCCATCCGAAACTCTCATCCGGGATTTTCTCAGCTATTTGGCCCAAGAGCTGAAAGCTCGCGTCATCAAACATGCCAGCGTAATGGCGGACATTCATATGTCCCATGACGTCACACATCCACGGATGTACCACGCCAATAAAAGTCACAAGACCGCTCATCGTGCCACCGATTGATAGCCGCGTAAGAAAGCGGTGAGGTTATCACCCAGCGCATCGCATAGATAACCGCCTTCCTGCACGATAACGGTTGGCAAATGAAGTTTCGCGATTACTTCCGCAATGCGCTCAAAACCGCCGGTGGTAACAGACAATCCACCGAACGGATCACCTTCGAATGGATCAAGCCCGAGCGCCACCACCAGCGCATCTGGCGCGAAAGCTTCGATGCGGCGGAGAGCCGTATCAAGTGACGCAAGGAACTCGACATCGCCGGACTTGCGTGGCAAAGGCAGATTGAGGTTACAGCCGAGGCCTGCACCTTCACCGCGTTCATCAGCATGCCCCCAGAAAAATGGATAGAAGCGCAGTGGATCGGCGTGGATGGAGACGGTCAGTACATCAGAACGAGCATAGAAAATGCCTTGTGTTCCGTTGCCGTGATGCAGATCGACATCAAGGACCGCTACGCGCTGAGCCTTCGAGCGCAGGCGCTGGGCTGCGACGGCCGAATTATTGACGAAACAAAAACCACCTGCAACATCGACAAAGGCATGATGTCCCGGTGGGCGGCAGAGTGCATAGGCCGCAACCTCGCCTGCAAGCACAGCGTCGGCGGCGTCGACCGCGCTCCATGCACTCCAGCACACGCTTTCCCATGTGTGTTCAGCTATCGGGCAGGCTGTGTCGGCCATATGATAGCCAACCTGCCCCACGGCAGAAGCGGGATAACGGCCGTCACGTGCTAGCGGATGAATGTTCGGGATGACCTCTTCCGAAGCCTCCTCAATGCGTCGCCAGCGCGGATAGATATGCTGCAGAAACTCCAGATATTCGGGCGTATGCACGGCAGCAATCGGGCCAAGACCGTGATTTTGCGGACGCATAATCTCACACGCGGCAGCTTTTGCGCCGGCGAGCAGGCGTTCAACGCGCTCCGGCTGCTCGGGATTTGGCTTTGATGCGCCGCTCGAAAGAAAGGCTTTGGGGTCGTGCCGCTTTTGCTCAACAGCGTAAAAGGCTTTCATAATTGCTCCCTATTATGCATCGTTACCCGCCAGACGGGCAAAATCCTCGCCATAAGCGCCATGATCGAGGTCGGCTTCGATCCAAGCGATTCCCAGCCGTTGGTAAAAGCGTTGCGCGGCGACATTCTCCCGATCCACCGCCAGCCGAAGATACACGCCGCCGCGTGTCGTCGACCACGAGGCAACGTGGCGAAGCAAAACTTCACCTACCCCCCGACCACGAAACTCTTCATCGACATAGAGGTCCTGCACAAAGACACCGGGCTTTCCGAGCCATGTCGAGAAAATTGGGAAGAACAGCGCCAGCCCCGCAAATACCTCGTCCGCCTCGGCGATTAGGCTCGTAAAAGCCGCATTGGGACCAAAGCCGTGGCGACGAAAGTCTTCTACCGTACTGGAGACTTTGCTTGCAGCACCAAGCTCCTCAGCCATGACCCGGATCGTCTTGTGGATCTGTTCGGCATCTGCAGGTTCCGCCAGCCTGATGACAAACCCTGTTTTTTTGTCCAACGCAGTTTTTGGCATCAGAAGGCCACCCTGTCTCCACCTTTCAAGCCCAGATAATCGCGCGCCTCATCGGGCGTTGCAACCTCCAGCGACAACCCATCAAGAATGCTGCGGATACGCCGCACCTGATCGGCATTGCTCCTGGCTAGCTTGCCCCGTCCATCATAGAGGCTGTCTTCCAGACCTACACGAACATTGCCGCCCATGGCTGCCGCCATTGTAATCATCGGTATTTGGTGCCGACCTGCCGCCAGAACTGAAAATGAATAATCGTCACCGAACAGTTTGTCGGCGATCCGCTTCATATGCATAAGGTTATCCGGGTCTGCACCGATGCCGCCCAGAATTCCGAACACGAACTGGATGAACAAGTGACCGGTAACCAATCCACGGTCGCGAAAATGCGCCAATGAGTAAAGATGTCCGACATCGTAACATTCAAACTCAAAACGCGTGCCACAGCCCTGACCGAGACTTGTCAGAATACCTTCCATATCCGCGAAGGTGTTCTTGAAGATCGAGTTTCGGGTAGCCTCCAGCAGTTCCGGTTCCCACGCGTACTTCCACTCGCGTGGCTTATCGAGGGCTGGAAACAGCGCGAAATTCATTGAGCCCATATTAAGTGAACACATTTCCGGTTGGGCCTTAAGCGGCGCAGCCAACCGATCATCCAGCGTCATCAATGATGAACCGCCTGTGGAAATATTCACCACCGCCGCCGTCGATTGCTTGATGCGCGGTAGGAACTGCATGAACAGATCCGGATTGGCGGACGGCCTGCCGTCGAGAGGATCGCGAGCATGAAGATGCAGGATAGATGCGCCGGCTTCCGCCGCCGCAATGGCTTCGCTGGCGATCTCCTCTGGCGTGACCGGTAGGTGCGGCGACATGGTTGGAGTGTGCACGGAGCCTGTCACTGCGCAGGTGATGATCACCTTGCGCTGTGTTTTCTTTTTATCTGTCATGGTCAGGTTTCCTTATGCGTTCACGGGAAGCTTGAGCTCCCGCGCCAAAGCCTCCAGCGTATCGCCGAGAATGGCCGTTATTTCTCCGACCTGTTCTCGACTTACGACCATCGGCGGACAGACGAGGAAATGATCACCCTCGACGCCACCCCGCGTGCGGCGAGAATATACAATCAAGCCTCGTTCATAGGCGAGATCGACCATGCGCTGATGGGCATTCAGATCCTTCGGCAGCGGCCGCATGGTATCGGGGTCAGACACGAATTCGGCGGCAAGCAGCAACCCCTTGCCGCGCACGTCGCCGATGAAAGGAAAGCGCTTTTTAAGCCCTTCCAGCTCACCTTTTAGAGCTTCGCCCATGCGGGCGGCATTGCCGACCAGATCAAGACGATCAATTTCTTCAAGTACCGCCTTGCCCGCAGAACAAGCCAGAGGATTACCGGCATAGGTGAAGCCGTGCAGGAAGCCACCGGCATCCAGAACAGGCTGCACGATGCGCCCGGGCGCCGCCATCGCGCCAAGCGGGCAATAGCCGGAGGCAAAGCCCTTTGAAAGCGCGATGAGGTCGGGTTTGCAGTTCCAGTGATCACCGCCCAGAAACTTACCGGTGCGTCCGGCACCGCTCATTACCTCATCATGGATGAGCAAGATGCCATAGCGATCACAGATTTCACGTATACGCGGATAATAACTGTCGGGCGCGACCAGTGCGCCCGTTGACGCACCACCGATCGGCTCCATGATGAAAGCCAGCACGCTTTCAGCACCCTCTTGCTGAATTTTCTCCTCCAGCATGTCAGCATATTTCTGGCCACGCTGTTCCATCGAGAGATTGTCGCGGTCGAGATAAGCGGTCGGCGCCGGAACTTTCGGCATCTCGCGCATGATGGGGGCGAAAGGCTCGCTCAAAGCTGCATAGCCGGTGACAGCCAACGCACCAAGTGTACCGCCATGATAGGAGGGAAAACGCGAGATCACTTTCCAGCGCTTGGACTGTCCGGTCGCAACCGCCCATTGGCGGGCGAGTTTGATGCACGATTCCACCGCTTCCGATCCACCAGAAACGAAGAAAATCTTGTCCAACCCCTCCGGCATTCGCTCTGCCGCCATGCGCGCCAGATCTTCGGCCGGTTCGTTTTCGAAGTGGAGGCGATAAGCGAAGGTAACGCGATCCATCTGTGCTTTCATGGCATCGAGTACATTGCGATTGCCGTGGCCGATATTGACCACCATCGCACCGCTTGACCCGTCGATGACACGACGTCCGTCCTGATCCCAGATGTAGATGCCATCGGCTCGATCCACCAGGGGCCTGCGCAGGCGCGACTGGTAGAAAAGATGCGATGCCGGACGTTCGTTTTGTGCTTTTGTGTTGAGCATTGCTTTACTCTGTCAGCGCTTGAGATATCGGTTTAGAACATTGGCGGTTACACGCTCGATCATGCGATCGCCGCGTTTTAGTGCCGCAACCCATTCGCAGCTTCCGGCGTGAAAAACCTCGCCCTTGCCGCGCGGGAAATTGACAATCATGCCGCAGCCGCGCTTTATCCGTTCCACGGCCGCCTCGTCATTGTCGCCAATCAGCGTGTCGGCCACGAATTTGGCATCAGCATCGGAGAGGAACTGATCGTCAGCGGGAATATCCGCGCTCTCTTCCTTGAGAGACGACATGCCGAGCGCAAGAATCTGCAAGCCGTCAGGCGCGCCGCTGCCCTCCTCCGGTTCTGGCAATCCTCCGCGGATCACATAGTCGAGACCGTCAACTTCGTAGCCGAAAGCGTGACCATCGGCACCTAAGAGATCGCCGTAATAGATGCCAGTACCAGTAAAGGCCCAATGTTCGGGGCGATAGACCGGAAAGCCGCGCACGCCGCGCGGGGCGCAACCACCCCAGCCGACATAAAGACCGCGTAACGCATTGAGACCAAACGTCTCTGCTGCGGGCCGTCCGGTTTCCGCGGCTTCCCAGCAACCGCTAGTGCGACGCGGATCTGCAGAGCGATAGACCGGGTCTTCAGCGCGGGCACGATACTTATAGCAGGTCTGGCGCTTACCATCGTCCTCGAGCCGGGTCTGCCACATGAAATTGCCCGCAAAACGCGCCGCATGACCGCCGCCATCGACATACTGATCGACAGCGTCTCGCATCTCCCATGTCCAATATTCGTCATGGCCGACAAAGACGATGCAGTCATAACCGTTGAGGATTTCTGGGGAGAAATGCAGATCGTGCTGGCTTGCAAGATCAACCGCATAGCCTTCCCGTTCAGCCCACCGGAAGAACAGGCTATCATAGCTTGCCCAACCGGAAGACGCATATTTCTTGGAATAGCCATTGGCAAAAGCCCATTCCATATGCGGATAGCGTGGGGGCGCTGCGGGCGGCGTCACAAAATCAAGCGGCACACGGGGCGCGTCAGCCGGCAACAACACAAAGCCGCGGCAGAACGGACGCTCGATGCTTACCGTCGTCGCATATTGATCGGCATGCGGTCCGGTAATGCCCTGATAATGGTTGGAGCCGCCCCAGGTATTATAGGCCGTCCACGTGCCAGTCGCGGCAACCTGGAGGATACGACCAGGTTTGCGGCCCGCCGCAGGGCGCAGGATGAACAAGTGGTAGCATTGAATCCGCTGACCGTTATTGCCTTCGGCATTCAACGTGATCCGGTACGCGCCAGAAGGCCAGTTCTCATCCGTCTTAAACGAAAATGTAGTCTCCCACCCGCAGCCAACGACTGAAGATTGGGCTGGTGTTTCCTGCCATTTACAATCGATCCCGCGTCTGGAAAAAACTGGCGTTTCAATCGCCCCATCCCGAACGATATCAATATCGAAACGCGCGGCAGTCGCGCTCACCTGCAGATGCACCGTTGCGCCCGGCAGATAAGAATAGGCGTCGGTGTAACACCAGATTTCACCTTGCGCCCCATCCATGCCGGGATATTCATAATAATGGCCAAGCACCGCTTCACGCCTTTGCGCAGGCGTCAGCCCGAAATCGGGAAACTCAGTGACGTTTCTAACGTTCATGTCATGACCTCACGCGGCTAGATATTTCTTGAGGAAGGCGCGGGTACGCTCCTCTACAGGATTGCGCAGGATCTGATCCGGCGGCCCCTCTTCCACCACCACGCCGCCATCCATGAAAAGGATGCGGTCGGCGACTTCGGCAGCAAATCGCATCTCGTGCGTGACGATCAACATCGTCATATGTTCAGCGGCAAGTTGCTTCATCACCGCATTGACCTCGTCCACAAGCTCTGGATCGAGCGCTGAAGTCGCCTCGTCGAACAGCATCACTTTCGGCTGCATGGCGAGCGCACGTGCAATGGCCACACGCTGTTTCTGACCACCTGAAAGACGCGAAGGGTAAACGTCGATCTTGTCGGCGAGCCCAACCTTTTTCAGAAGCTCCAGGGCCAGCGTGCGTGCAACATCTTTTGTCATACCCTTGAGTTTGACGGGGCCGAGCGTGATGTTTTCGAGCACAGTGAGATGCGGAAACAAGTTGAAGTGCTGGAATACCATACCCATCTGCTGGCGCACGGCATTGATGTGTTTCTCGAATGCCTGTCCGGCGAGAGGTTGATTGACCTGCTCCCCATCGAGCCAGACTTCACCACCATTCAGCGTTTCCAGATGATTAATCGAGCGCAGAAGCGTACTCTTACCTGAGCCGCTAGGCCCAATAATAGCGATGATCTGGCCACGCGCCACCGACAGGTTGATACCTTTTAGCACTTCCAGCTCGCCATAGGCTTTGCAAGCGCCCTTCACTTCGACCATTGGCCTTACGGGGTTGGGGGTGCTCATCGCGTTACCTCCACTTTTCTTTCAATCCGCCGCAAGCCGGCTTCCAGAACCAGATTAGCCAAATAATAAATGGCGGCGATGGTTATATAAAATTCGAACGGGCTGAAGGTTTCGCTGATGGCCAGTTGCGCGCTGTGCACCAGTTCGGCAATGCCGATGATTGAAACCAGCGATGTATCCTTCAGAAGAACGATCATATTGTTGCCGATGGGTGGTATCGTATTGCGCACGGCCTGCGGGATGACGATGTAGCGCAAGGCCTGTCCATGACTGAAGCCGATAGACCGCGCTCCCTCCATCTGACCCGGATCGACCGCGACAATACCCGCGCGAATGATATCGGCATTGTAAACGGCAAAGTGCAAACTAAGGCCGATAATGCCCGCGCCAAGAGCTGGAATATCGATACCGATTTGAACTAGTCCGAAATAGATAAGGAAGAGCTGCAGCAGAAGCGGAGTGCCCATGAACAGCCACATAAAGAACCGCACCGGCCATGCGAGGATCGCTGGCGCATAAAGCACAACCAGAGCAAATACGATGCCGAGCACGAAGCTCAGGAAAGCCGAAGCAACCGTCAGAACAAGCGTCCACCACAGTCCGGTCAACAGCAGTTCCGTATAGGGGGCGACGATGCTGAAATCGAGAGCTTGCATTTAGTCCTCACTTCGCCGCGAAGCGCGCGTCGAGAAGATCCACCCCTCGCGCCACGATATAGATGATGATCATGTAGAGAACGGCTGCAACGCCGAAAATCTCAAATGGCTTGTAAGTCGAACCGATGAAGCGCTGCGCGGTATAAGTCAGTTCAACCACCGAAATGGTGGAAACCAGCGCCGACCCCTTCAGGAGCGCTATCGTATTAACGCCGAGAGGGCGGATCATCACTCGAGCCGCCTGAGGCAGCACGACGAACCGCATGGTCTGGCCGCGCCCAAAGCCAATGGAACGGGCCGCTTCCGTCTGGCCACGATCGACGCTTTGAATTGCACCACGGATAGATTCAGACATATATGCGCCGATATTCAAGCCCAGTCCGATGACGCCAGCGGCGAAGGGTTCAAGATTGATGCCGATCTGCGGACCGCCGAAATAGAGAATGAAGAGCTGGACAAGACAGGGCGTGCCGCGAAAGATGCTTACATAGGCTGCCGCGAGCCATCGCAGGATGACCGATCGAGACAGGCGCCCATTAACGAGTACAACCGCGACGCCAAGACCCAGCACCAAGGCTAGAGCAGAAATTTGCACAGTCACCCATGCCGCCTCCAGAAAAAACGGGAGGACGCGCTGCATCAACGCAAAATCCATCGGAAAACTCCGGTCTATCGGTTCTCAACCGGCCCGGACATAAGCCGGGCCGTGATGACATATCAGCGAATATCGCTGCCAACCCATTGCATCGAGATTTTCTCGTAAGTACCGTCGGCCATGATCTCGTCGAGAGCCTTCTGCATTGCAGCCTTCAACTCCGGATTGTTCTTGCGAATGGCGATGCCGATGGCAACGCTGCCGCCTTCAATATCCGGCGTGTCAAGCCTGCGGACCTTCTGGCCGGTTTCCTTGATCGCAACCATGACCGGGATGTTATCGACAACGATGGCATCGACACGGCCTGCATTGAGTTCAAGCATCAGCTCTGGCAAACCTTTGTAGGTGCGGATGCTCCAGCCGCCCTGTTCGCGTGCCCATTTTTCATGGGTTTCACCGAGCGTGACGCCCAAAGTTTTGCCTTTGAGGTCGTCGAGCTTTTGAAAGGCAGTCTCTTCCTTCACGAAAACCGCGCGGCCCGCGTGATAATATGGTCCGACGAAGTCCACGGCCTTCTCGCGCTCCGGCGTAATCGTCATGGAGCCAACCACCGTGTCGAACTTGCCCGCCCGAAGACCAGCAACAATACCATCCCAAGCGGTGGTGATAAGCTGCGGCTTGAGTTGCATGCGCTCGGCAATAGCCGAACCTATGGAGGCATCGAAGCCCACGACTTCGTTCTTCTCATTGACAAAATTGAACGGCGGATACTGACCGCTCATCGCAATCTTTAGCTCGCCAGCTGCCTTGATCTTCTCAAGATCGTCCGCATGTGCAGGTGCAACCGCCAAGAGTGCGGTGGTGGCGATCGCTGCAGCGGCAATGAAACCTGTGATTCTGTTAAACATGCTGTTCCCGACTTCCTTTTGTTTTTTTCAGAGGCTTTTTGTTGCCTTCCCCTATTCATGATTGCTTTTCTGGATACATTTCGCAAATAGATAATGGGAATAGATTGCATAGATTTCATGAATGGAAGATATCATGTCGCTACATCGCCCTGAGCGTCTCGTCTGGGATCTGGATTGGAACCTTCTGCGCAGTTTCGTGGTGATTGCCGAAGTCAAAAGCATCACCCGCGCAGCAGAACGCCTCAACCTCAAACAACCAAGCGTAAGCAACGCGTTGCGTCGATTGGAAGAGCGTATCGGCCAGCGGTTAGTGGAGCGCGATGCTACTAGGTTTGAACTGACGGAAGTCGGCAAACTGCTTTACGAACAGAGCATCGAGGTATTCGGTGCTATCTCGCAACTGCCGCAATTGGTGCGCGGTGTCGGTGACAATGTGACCGGCCATGTTACTATTTCTGTAGCCAGCCACATCGTATCCCCTCTCTTCGACCAGGCGCTCGCGCTGTTTCATGAACACCATCCCAACGCGACACTGACGATCACCGTATCCGCCAGCACCGAAGTCGCTCGCCTTGTACGAGAAAAACGCGCCTCTTTTGGCCTTGGCCTTGTAAGCAATCGCGATCCTGCGCTTGATTACACCATGGCCTATCGGGAGTTCTTTGGCTTTTTCTGTGGACCGCGGCACCGGATGTTCGGCCAGTCCGGTCTGACCCTTGCCGATCTGAAAGGAGAACCATCGGTTTCATTTCAGACCGACCATATTGCTGACGCGCTGCGACCCGTAGCCCTATTGCGCAGTGAAGCCCGACTTTCTCCGGATGTGGTCGGCACTTCGTCGAGCCTCGAGGAGGTCCGCCGGATGATCATCACCGGACTTGGCATCGGGCCGCTTCCAGTGCATGTGGTGCGACGCGAGATTGATGACGGCCTTCTTTGGCGTCTGCCCCCTTACGATAACCCTCCGGCAATTGATGTTTTCCTGATCCACAACCCTGAGGCCAATCTCAACAAGGCCGAAAACGCCATGCTTGCTGGGCTGAAATCTATCATCGCTTCAACGCCGCTTGACGAACGCATTTACAACGATTGAAGGATTGCCTCATCGCATTCCACACATTCACGGCTGCGCGAGCAGCGTTTCATGATAGGCCCAGAACTCATCTATGAAACGCTGAGCCAGACTGTTGTCAGGGCCGTTACTGCGGCGAATGACCAAAAACCCCGCATCGACAAAGCTTGTAAATGGCCTGATCACTACGCCACGCCCGCGAAAATCCGTTGCTGAGGATGGGTCGATGATTGTTATGCCGACACCTTCGGCCACAAGTGTCAGAGCTGTGTGTGACAGGCGCGTCTCAATGGTAGCGGAGCGTGGAATTCGAGCAAGGGCAACTTCTACTCGCATCGCAAACAACGAACCCGGTTCGAGCGTAATCATGCGTTCATCAGCGAGATCATCCGGTGAAACCTCTGGATAGTCGGCCAGTCGATGCTCCAGAGGGACGGCCACAACAGCCGGTATCGCGCGGGTCTCAATTATAAAACCGGGCCGGTCGAGCGGGCCGTCGGCAAAACCAATATCCGCCTGACCTGATGCGACGGCCTCCACGACTAAAGCGGAGGGAATGCCGTTGAGAGAGGCGTGGATGTTAGGGCGATCTTTAAGAAAACGGGCGAGGAAGCGCGGCATGATCCCATTTGCAAGTGCAGGCATGGCGGCAATCCGCAGCATGCCAGCATTCTGGCGGCGGATCTCATCAGCAAAACTCCTGATGCGATTGAGCCCGACATAGGCCCGCTCGACTTCCTGCAATAATGTCATTGCTGCTTGCGTGGGAATCAACTGGTTTCCGCGACGGTTGAATAGTTTGAGTTTCGTGTCGATCTCAAAATCGCGGATCAAGCGACTTACCGCAGGCTGAGTGATCGACATCAACTCCGCTGCGGCGGTCATTTTTCCGGTTAGCATGACAGTTCGGAACGCTTCTACCTGACGCAGGTTCATGTTTCACCATAATATTTGGTTATGCTCTGGGCTTTATTTCGAATTTGACTGTATTGAGCCCCGCTGTCAAACCACTCCCATAAACGGACCGGCGCTACAAAAGTACCGGGCATAAAAAGGGAACAATGCAGATGAGTGCGATCAGCGCATATCTGGATTTAATGGGATTTGCCGAAGACGGCTGGGGCTACGATATGCTTCGCGCTACGGGCATGACACTTGCAGTAGCCTTTTGCGGCTTCGCAGCAGGCACGGTATTCGGTACCATTGCAGCCGCCGCTTCATTCTCATCGCAACGTATTCTCAGAATGGCAGCTGACGGTTACTCTACTGTGCTTCGTGGCATCCCTGATCTTCTGGTCATTTACCTGTTCTATTTCGGTAGCAGCGCCGTATTAAGCCAGGTCGGAGCCTTGTTTGGTGGGCAAGGTTTCGTCAGCGCGCCAATTTTCATCACCGGGGCACTGGCCATCGGTGTGGTATCGGGCGCCTATCAGGCGGAAGTCTATCGAGGGGCTGTGCTGGCACTTCCAAAAGGCGAGATCGAGGCTGCCAAAGCCTATGGTATGCCAACGCGTCTGCTGTTTCGTCGCATCATGGTACCGCAGGCAGCACGCTTCGCCATTCCTGGCATTGGCAATGTCTGGCAGCTCGTTTTGAAGGAATCCGCGCTGATTTCAGTGGTAGGATTGGTGGAACTGATGCGTCAGGCACAGATCGGCGCGGGATCGACGCGCAAGCCGTTCACATTTTTTCTGACCGCCGGACTTCTTTATCTCGTCATCACATTCGCATCAGGCCTTCTGTTCAAGAAAGCAGAAAGGCACGCCATGCGCGGCATCCGGAGGGCGGTATGAGCTTCATCGACCTTCCGTTCATGTTCGACAGTTTCCTACAGCTTTGTCGTGGCATCCCGCTGACGCTTCAACTGATGGGGCTATCGGTTATCAGCGGCGCGGTCCTGGCTCTCATACTGGCCGCAATGCGTCTGTCGGGCAATCTGGTACTCGACCTCATTGCGAGGGGCTACATCTTTGTGCTGCGCGGCACCCCCCTGCTCGTCCAACTCTACATAATCTACTACGGTCTCAGCCAATTTCCCGAACTGCGCAAGAGCTTTCTCTGGCCGTTTTTGCGGGAACCTTATTGGTGCGCGGTGTTGGCTCTGGCGCTCAATACTGCAGCCTATAGTGCCGAAATCATTCGCGGTGGCGTTTTGTCGGTTGCAACCGGTCAGATCGAAGCTGCTCGCGCTTATGGCATGAGTGGGTTCACCCTCGTCCGTCGTATTCTGGCCCCGCAGGCCCTGCGCCAGATGCTGCCCGCCTATTCGAATGAAATCATCTTGATGGTGAAATCCACCGCCTTGGCATCGACGATTACTATGATGGAAGTAACAGGTCTGGCGGCCAAGCTGATCTCGGCCACCTATCGTCCTGTCGAAGTCTTCATCTCTGCAGGTGCGATCTATCTCCTGTTGAATTTTGTGGTCACCAGAATCTTCAAACTGTTGGAATACCGCCTGTCAGCGCACCAGCGTCAGCCTGCGGTCGTGCATGCTTCCTTAGGAAACTCATAATGCAAACTGTAAAAACGCCTGCAGTCGAGATCAAAAAACTCGAGAAATTCTACGGGGCGCACAAGGTTCTGCACTCCGTCTCGTTGCAGGCACACCAAGGGGATGTCATCTCCATTCTGGGAGCATCTGGCTCAGGCAAGTCCACATTGTTGCGCTGCATCAACATGCTGGAGGTGCCGGATGCAGGTAGCGTCGCTATTCACGGCGAGACATATAAGCTCGACCAACAGCCGGGTCGCGCACCGCATCTCAGTGATGCGAAACAGGTTCAGCGGTTACGCGGTCAGGCGACGATGGTGTTTCAATCGTTCAATCTGTGGTCCCATCTGACTATCCTGGAAAATCTGATCGAAGCACCTGTCTTTGTGCAAAAGCGAAACAGGTCCGAATGCATTGCGGAAGCTGAAGCACTGCTGGAGCGTGTTGGCATCGCCGAAAAGCGTAACTTCTATCCGGCTCATCTTTCCGGCGGCCAGCAACAACGCGCGGCGATTGCCCGCGCGTTAGCGATGCGTCCGAAGATCATGCTGTTCGACGAACCTACCTCCGCGCTAGACCCGGAGCTGGTAGCTGAGGTGCTCAAAGTCATGCGTGATCTGGCTGCAGAGGGCCGCACAATGCTGGTTGTAACCCATGAAATGGGCTTCGCCCGCGATGTATCCAGCCGTGTCGTCTTTCTGCGTCAGGGCGTGATTGAAGAAGAAGGCACGCCCGAAGAAGTTTTTGGCAACCCCAAAAGCGAACGGTTGCGGCAATTCATTTCCAAACAAAACAATTGAACCGATCAATCGGTTTTCTAACAGAGGTGAACAGATGAAACTGAAATTCGTCCTTTCTTTCCTTGGTGGTCTCGCCATAGCAACAGCCGCGCACGCAGAAGATGTCGTGCGCATCGCAACCGAAGGTGCTTATGCACCATGGAATTTTTCTGGACCGAATGGTGTTCTGGATGGCTTCGAGATTGATCTCGCCAATGACCTTTGCGCGCGCATAAAAGCGAAATGCGAAATCACCGCCCAAAACTGGGACGGCATCATTCCGTCGCTTACCGCCGGCAAGTATGACGCCATCATGGCAGGCATGAGCATCACGCCCAAGCGTGAGGAAGTGATCGCGTTTTCGTCTCCTTATGCAGCTGCCATCAACTCCTTCACAGTCATGGAAGACAGCGACCTTGCCGATCTGCCGGAAAGCGGCAAGCCACTCAATGTCGATGCTGATGCAGCCAAACCAGTACTCGAAGAAATCAGCAAGAAAATCAACGGCAAGACCGTAGGCGTTCAGGGGTCGACGACCGCTTCCGCCTTCATGGAGCAGTATTTCAAGGATGGCGCGGATGTACGTGAGTACAAGACCGCGGAGGAACACAATTTCGACCTGACCAGCGGTCGTGTGGATGCGGTTGTTGCCAATGCGACAGTTCTTGCTGCAGCGCTCGAAAAGGATGACATGAAGGGCGCAAAGCTGGCTGGGCCGCTGTTTTCCGGCAAAGTCTTCGGCATGATCGGCATCGGTTTACGCAAGAAAGATACGGAGCTGAAGGAGCGCTTCGATACTGCTATCCAGGCAGCGATTGCTGACGGTACGGTGAAAAAGCTGTCCGAAAAGTGGTTCAAGGTGGACGTTAGCCCGCAAAACTAAGCCGAAGCAATCAGGCCTGACAATTGTCAGGCCCGCCTCTCCCACACTGTGACAACAGATTGAAACTAAGAATGCGCAGATTGCCGGATCAGAACATCGTCATTATCGGAGCGGGACTGGTGGGCTCTGCCATCGCCTGGGGTCTCGCCCGGTCCGGGCTGCGCCCGATGCTTCTCGATGGAGAGGACTTGTCCGTGCGCGCATCGAGGGCCAATTTCGCGCTCATCTGGGTACAGGGTAAGGGCTTAGGTGCACCACACTATGCCCGTTGGACAATGCAATCTGCACGCCGTTGGTCGACTTTTGCAGATGAGTTACACGATGTCACGGGTCTGGATGTAGCGCTCAGACAGACGGGAGCCTTTACCTTCTGCCTCAACGAGCGTGAACTAGAAATGTTTTCTGCAGACGTCGAAAACGTTGCGCACGAGCTAGGCAACGACGCTCCCGAACACGTCGTGCTTGACCATCAGCAAACAGCGGGAATGCTACCATTGATCGGCCGGGACGTGCTTGGTTCGATCTATTCACCAATGGACGGCGACGTGAATTCGCTTCGCCTTTTTCGCGCATTACATACCGGCATGATGAAACTTGGCGCTTGCTACAAACCGCATTGTGAAGTTTCGTCCATCACCCCAAAGAATGGCGGCTTTCTTCTGAGTGGCAAATGGGGTGAGGTCTTTGCCGAGCGTATCATTCTGGCTGCAGGTAACGGCAATGCTGAACTTGCCAAATCTGTAGGTCTGGATGCTCCCGTTGTGCGCAGCAAAGGTCAAATCCTAGTAACGGAGAAATGCGCGCCCTTCTTCCCCTTTACAGCGGCAACGCTGCGGCAAGCTGACGAAGGCGGCGTCATGATCGGCGACAGCCAAGAAAGCCATACCGACCAAATCACCACCAATCAGGATATTAGTGCGGTTCTGGCTAACAGAGCAGTTCGGACATTCCCCCATCTCGCCCAGGTCAATGTTATTCGCAGTTGGGCTGGGTTTCGGGTGAAAACACCAGACGGCTTGCCAATTTACGAACAATCCGAAACTCACCCTGGCGCTTACGTCGTGATGTGTCATTCCGGCGTTACACTTGCGGCAAACCACGCCCTGATCGTGGCGCAGGAAATTGCCGTCGGCGCTAAACAACTTGCTGGCGATGCGTTCAATGGCCGGAGGTTTCATGTCTGCTAGAATCTTCCAAAAAACTGAAACACCTGAGGAAACTGTGACGATCACATTTGATGCGCATACCTTGACGGTGCCTGCCAATGTTACTGTCGCCGCGGCACTGCTCGGAGAGGGTATCAACCGGCTCCGAAACAGCGTCGTTGGTGATAAGCCACGCGCACCCTATTGCCTTATGGGTATCTGTTTTGAATGCCTGGTCACCATTGATGGTGTTCAGAACCGTCAAGCCTGCATGATGCCTGTAGCCAATGGAATGGTCATTACTTCCCAATCGGGCGCCCGTCGGGTGGGATCGTGACGGCAATGCTCAAGCGAATTTCCGACATTCATGCGGTCAACGCGTTCTACGATCTCGCCATTATCGGCGCTGGACCAGCAGGCATGTCCGCAGCCGCGGAGGCGAGCGCCGCTGGGGCGAGCGTTGTTATGTTCGACGAGAACCCTGCCGCCGGTGGCCAGATTTACCGTGGCATCGAACAAAATACCAGTGCTCGAAGGCCATTTCTCGGCGACGACTACTGGCGCGGCAAAGACCTACTCAATGCATTTCTCACAAGCAACGCAACCTATGTGCCGCAAGCTTTTGTTTGGAGCGTCGAACCGCGGGATAGCGACAAAAGCAACAGTGTCGAACTTCGCGTATCAGTAAGCGGCAAAAGCGGTATTACTTTCGCGCGCCGTGTGATTTTCGCGACCGGCGCCATGGAGCGCCCCATGCCGGTCAAGGGCTGGACATTGCCAGGTGTGATGACGGTCGGCGCCGCGCAAATTGCACTAAAAGCTTCCGGTCTCCTGCCGTGCGGGCGTGTGGTTCTGGCGGGAACAGGCCCCCTGCTCTACATGTTTGCCGCACAGTTGTTGAAGGCAGGCGGCAAGGTTGCTGCTCTGCTTGATACAACGCCCGTTGGAAATTACGCCAAAGCCGCGCCCAACCTGCTTTCATTCCTTCGCTCGCCCTATGCTATCAAGGGGCTTTCCCTCCTTTTCAAGGTGCGCAAGTCGATACCCGTATATTCGGGTATCACCGATATCGTCGTTGAAGGCGAAGGCGAAGCAGAAGCCGTCTGCTTTTCGGCAAAAGGCAAGACACATAGACTGGCTGTAGATAGCATCTTCCTGCATCAAGGTGTGATCCCCAATAATAGCCTCGCCAACGCTTCCGGCTGCGCACTCGTTTGGAACGATGACCAGAAGTGCTTTCAGCCCAAGGTTGATGAGAGCGGGCGTTCGTCTGTTCCAGCGATTTATATCGCTGGTGACGGGAGCGGTATTGGCGGAGCATTGGTTGCCGAACAGAGCGGGCGCATCGCTGCGCTCGCGGCCTGTCAGGATATCTTTCCGGCAATGGCGGCGGTGTTGACGAAGAAGATTGAAGAGGCGCGGGCGCAAAAGCTGCTCTTCGAACGCGGCCGCGCCTTTATCGATGCACTTTATCTGCCTGCCCAAACGTTTCGCGCACCATCGGATCGTGACACGATTATCTGCCGTTGTGAGGAAGTGAACGCGGGCGCAATCCGCGACGCAGCCGCCAGCGATATTGCTGGTCCCAACCAGCTTAAAACCATGTTTCGTTGCGGCATGGGTCCTTGTCAGGGCCGCTTGTGCAGTTCAACCGTCACAGAAATCCTGGCGGAGGTGCAAAACCGCCCCCCCCAAGCAGTCGGTTTCTATCGCCTGCGTGCTCCGGTTAAACCGTTGGCGCTCAGCGAAATCGCAGCATTACCTCAAAACCCCGATGCCGTCTTCGCCGTTACCGGCGAGCCCGCAGAAAATTCCCACACAATCTTAAAGGATTAAACTATGGCAAAACGTTTCATTCAGACACCTATCATGCATCGCGTCGTCGAACACAATGGCATTGTCTATGTCGGTGGAACCACCTGTGATGATGAAAGTCTCAATATGGCTGGTCAGACCCAGGAAATCCTGGCCAAAATCGACAGCTATCTCGCCCAGGCAGGCACCGACAAGACCAAGCTGCTGGCAGCTACTATTTTTGTAACGGATCTCAGCATGAAGCCAGAAATGGACAAAGTCTGGAAAGAGTGGATCGATCCTTCGCTGCTACCAACCCGCGCAACAGTTGGCGTCGCAGATCTGGGCGGCGACACGCTGATTGAGATCGTCGTTTCGGCGTATAAATAACTAATACTGAAAAGGCCGCGTTGAATTTCTGAGAAAAGAAGCCGCTGACTGCCAGATGGTCAGCGGCTTTTCATATCTCGGTCATTGCCGTTGATTTTCTGTAGATCCAATTGTCGTTGCCTGCACGCTTAAACGTTGCCGCAATCGCTCACTGCATGTCACAGCTTTCCTGGCCTCTTGCAGCTCTATTTGCTCAACGCAGCGCTTTATGGTTTGGGTCTAATTGCGCGCTCCAATCCGCGCACAAGCCGGACATTTTCTTCATTGAGAATGTCAAATCGCAAAAACCCGCTTGCTCACGTGCAACCATTAATTTTGCGGGGTGCTCAGATGATGAAATGGTCTGAAATATAAGCAAGAATTGGATGGTTCCAAATTCGGAACAGAATGATACTCAAAGCAAATTCTTTCAAATCACAATCCGTCGCTTATTCCCGACAAACCCGAGAAGCCACGTCATGAAAAAACTGTTCTGTGTGTCACTGGTCGGCATGTTCTGTTTGTCTGCACCCGTTGGAGCACTTGCTGAGGGCTTGGGGCTGGCCGAACGTCGTGCCATTGCGGCTTATGCGACAGATGTCTGGCCGAAATACCAACTAGAAATTCAGGATCTTGCCGGTTTTCCGGTTACCATCAATCTAGATACCCAAAGTCTGGCACTACCCGGACTTGCAGATTCATACGCAAGTGACGATTACTTGCGTAAACCGATCATTGACCCGATACTCCAAGCGATTGGAACAATCACTGCAACACAGATCGGCAGAGCCGCTCTCAAAGACGGCCTGAAATCCATCGTCATCCGCTATGATGAGGCAAGCGCACCTTCAAGCAACTATAGTGATGGTGTAACGATGGAAGATGGCATTTTGAATATAAACTGGAAACCTTATACCAATGTCGATGATGTTGAGCCTCGCGCACTTGCAATATTAAGTGTAATCGAACCCGCATTATAAATCTATGCCACGTACAGGTGACCTGAAGTGAACCTCAAAATCAGATCTTTGGCCCTTCCCACATTATCAGCTCTGTTGCTCTCCTCTGTTACAACCCTGGCTCAGAACAATGAGCACCCAGCCTATCTGGAAAGGCTCAATGATCAGGGCATTGTTGCATATTGTAGTGATCTTGGGTTTCTCGAGCCCGATTCCGAGAAATTCTTCCGTGTCGGCACTGAAGCGATTTTTGGTGAGGTGGAGAGTTCGGCTGAGGCTGACCTGCATGAAAAAAAGGGGCGCGATGGGATCTCTTATTTGCAAGGTGATGAACAATCCCTCGAAGACCTCGCCGCGGCCAATGAAGTCGATGTGAAGGAGGTTTGCGAGCAGTACAAATCGCAGGTAATGCTTGGCCGTATGATGGCTAAAAACAAATCCAGCCAATAGTTCTTCCTGTCTGCGGAATGCAAACTCAATCCATTCAAGGCACTGTTTCCATGCACAAAAAGCCGCTCGCCGTCTTACTATCCATGCCCCTCATCATCACGTCATCTTTTGCATTTGCCGATGATACGCAGCTTTTGTTTAATTCATCGCGCAACCAGCTCGGTCTGATCAAATATTGCGTCGCGGAAGGTCACATCTCAGATAACGTTGTTTCGGCTTATGAGAAGATTATCACGATGCTCCCTGCACCTGCAGATGCTTCCCAGGGCGATCAATACGAAAGCGCGGGTGAACAAGGCTACAGCTTCGACGGCGAGAACCGCACTTCAATGCAGGACATAGCCAATGGTACCGGAACCTCGATTGCGGATCATTGCGCTCAGTTCGCGGCGCTGACAAATCAATGAACTGAACTAAACGCATCCCACAACCCATCTTCAAGAAAGCTACGGATGACCTTAACAGAAATACTGTTTGTTGTAGCTCCGATCATTGCCGCAATGATCATTGCCTTATTAGTGACCTTTCGAATGCTAAGACGGGAGTATTATTGGGCAGTCATCCCATTTGCCTTGATTGCGATCGTGGCTTTGTTGGTCACATCCTGACGACACCCGGCTTCAATAGGTTGATCGCGAAACTCGTGGATTAAATTCAACGCTGGGATACCCACCTTAAGCCTGAAAACCGCCCTAGTCACAGGGGCGGGACAGATCGGGACCGCGCCGGTTTGCAGACCTGCTGAAGATCGTGGAAGGCTGGGACGCGACCGCTTGCCTCTGAGGGGAGGCACTTCCCCGTCTTGTACACATAGCTTCAATCCGACCAAACTCTGATTGTTCGCCTAGGCTTTTGGGTGACTCTCCGCAAGGTGGCGAAATAAACAAGTGACTGACACCGCGTAGATGCTTAGCCCACCTGCTATCCGGTGACGTCCCGGGATCGCAAAAATCATAGCTTCCATCGAGCCACATTCAAGCTCTGCCACCCATTGATCCTCTCTGTAAGGATGGTCGAAATTCATCAATCATAGGCTTGTCGTCCCCCTGACATATCGTGTTAAAACCGAAGCGAGGGTTCCATACGATAACAATGGCATGTTTCTAATCATTCGAAGCCTATAAGTTGCAGCCGATATCAGCAGCCCCGAGTTGGAGATCGCAATATGAGGATTGCCAGGAAAATTTTAGTCGCCGGCATGGCAATATGGCCAATCTCTGGTGCCTTGGCTGCGAGCCCTATATATCTTTCTTGCGAGTTCAAACAACCCTCTGGAAAACCTCAGGTTTTCAATTTCGTGCTGGATGAATCTGCTGGCACGGTTGGGGTCTATGTGCCCAGCAGCGGAAGTCAAAGAACATCGCAGAGCGTATTCACGGCAAACAAAGTGAGCTTGAATGAGGGTTCGGTGGCTTGGGAGATTGATTTGTCCAATCGGACTATCGTCCGCGACATGAGGATGGTTGGAGTGAAGGACAGCGGTAAATGCAAGGAAGTATCAGCAGAACAGAGCGGTTTTGAACAATAGAAGCCTACATTAGTCCAGCGTGGCCCGACAGCGCGCTAACGATCAGGTATCGTTCGGTGAGATAACTGCGACCGTCGAAGGCCGGTCGGGCAAGGCCATGGAGCAAGGAGGGCCAAGCCTGATTGTTGTCGCGCAATCCTAAGTTTCACCATCGTGCTCAGCAACCCAAGACCTTCCCCAACATTTCCTCGGCAGCTAGCCGGCCGAGTTGAGGGGCGAGGATGACGCCTGGATGGGCAACGATGGCATAAAGGCCTTCGACGTCAGTGAGAAATCGACGCAACGGCACTCCGTCCTCTGTCATGGGTCGGTACGCGGCATTCACCGACAAAAGAGTTGGTCTCTCAGAGAGAGCGAACATCCGAGCGATCGTAGACGACGTCCTGTCGGCAAGCGCCGGAAGGCCTGCTTTTCCATCAAAAGGGTAATCTTCCGCCGAAACAAAATCGCCGGCAAGACCTGGACGAAGCTCCACTCCTACGCCACAAATGAGATGACGCAGAACGCCGCGCCCGCCCGCAAAACGCATTAATACAGCTGGCTCCTCACGCAGAGGCAGTGCAATTCCGAAAGGTTCGGTCAAGAATGCGGCCGCCCTGGCGTTCGCCAACACCACGATATCGGCGGCAACGACACCTTTCGTCGTCCTTACACCGGCAACACGGCCTCCCCGGGTCTCGACGCTTTCTACACTGGTCCCGCAAATGATTTCGCTACCCGCTTCGCGTGCGGCATCCAGCAGTTGGTGGGTGAATTCGCGTGGCTCAACGGCGAAATCGTCTGGGGCCCAGGCGGCAAGAGCCGGCAATGTGGCAAGCCGTGGCTCCATTGCTGCTGCGCCAGCACGATCTAGTGCTGCAATACGGACACCAAAAGCTTGTTGCTCGGCAATATGGGCGGCGGTCTCCTCATCTGAGTCCAACCAGACGAGCGAGCCGCGAGCTGCGATCGGTAAAGGCCCAAGCCCGCGCTCAAGGCGATTGAACTCCATAGCCGCTTGAGCTTTGGACGCAAAATTTGACGGATCGTCCGAGGGTAAGCTGCTGTTTGTGCCGACCCAACCGTAGGACCAACGTGTGACGCCGCTGGCGGGAGAAGCATCCTTCTCGAGAACCGTCACGCGCGCGCCATTGCGCGCGAGATGCCAAGCGGCTGACGCTCCCATGACACCAGCCCCAACCACCACGACCCGAAGTGCAGCTTGTTTCAAAAATCCGTCCTCCTCAGAATGCGGGCTTATTTACAGATTTTTTATCCACTGTCGCGCAAGAATATCGTTGCGGGTTGAACGCGACCATCAATTGCGTCTTTTAATCGAGTTGGCTTCAACGAATTTTTTAAAAAAACTGGGGTGTCCAGAAATGTGGCGCAAAAATTAGTCTAAACGCGCCATTTAGATGCCGTCGTCCAGCAGCCCGAGGATTGAACAGTCCGTCTGAACTTTAATCTTGAGTGTCGACCTTGCCTGTGGGGAACAAACATGAAGTGGCCAAGATGCTGCTTAGTTTGGTGCCATCTGACTCAGTCTTGCTGGAAATGGACGGAACGTAAGCAAGATTAGGACGGCTACCAGTCCCATTCCCCATGAGCCGACATACATCAGGGCATAAGAGTTAAAGCGATCATAGACGAACCCGCCCAGAAGCGGGCCAGTTGACATCCCGAGGCTGCCAGCCATTGCCGTTCCCCCAATTATGGTGCCCATCATCTTCAAAGGAAAATTCTCCCGTATGATCACGGCATAAAGCGGCATAGTTCCTGCGTAGATAAAGCCAACAAGTGCAGCCACCGCATAAAAAAGGCCTAGCGTCGAGACGAACGAATATGCCAGCACTCCGAAAGCCTGTGCGAGAAGCCCAATCACAAGGACACGCTGAGCGCCGAAGCGGTCACCTGCAAGGCCGAATCCTATACGACCAAACATGCCCGCCAGTCCCTCCACACTGTAGATCGACACCGCAGCAATCATAGGGATACCGCATGTCACCGCGTAGCTTACTGTGTGGAAGATCGGCCCGGAATGTGTTGCACAGCAAAAGAAGTTAGCCAACATCAATGTGATGAATTGGGGAGATCTCAAAGCCTGTCGAACCGTCATATCCGATTGTGGTGCGATTGCAGCCATTTCTTGCGATTCAGTGTCGATTGAAGGCGGGCGGCGCACCAGAAGTGCTGCCGGGATCATCAATGCCGCCGAAAATCCCGCAATGATCAACATTGCGGTACGCCAATCGTGGATGCTCACAAGCCAGGCCGCAAACGGTGCCATGGTCATCGGAGCCATGCCCATACCCGCAGAAACCAACGAGACCGCCAAGCCACGCTGCGTGTCAAACCAGGCTGTGACGCTGGCCATCATCGGCGCGAAGACGGCCGCGGTCGCAGCACCCACGAGAACACCGAAAAGAAGTTGGAATTCAGTAAGTGACCCCGCCCGGCTGGCAAGAGCCAGGCTCAATGGCAAAACGAGCGAGCCTGTCAAAACCACTGGACGCGGCCCATACCGGTCGGACAGGCTACCCCATAGCAAACTCGCCGCTGCCATGGCTAGAAAGCCAACGGTCATTGCCGTGGAAATCCCTGTGACAGACCAGCCGGTGTCCTGCGCCATTGGCCGTAGGAAAACCGGCAGCGAAAACATGGCTCCCACGGCGACACACCCCAAAAGACCACCTGAAGCCACGATGACCCAGCGATAGGAAACGCTCATATTGCTCCCCAATAAGTCCATTCGCAACATGCAGAAGTTCGATCAGGACGCATGACAGACGTGCAATATCTGTGATCCGTGCTGCCAAGCCATCGACGGCGTCGCTGACCGGTGCTTCGGCCTCAGCCCTGCGACGGCTTCCAATCGGATGAAGGAATGGTGTTGATCATCCACGGAATTCCGAACCTGTCGACAAGGGAACCGAAACCAGGTGACCAGAAGGTCTCCCCGAAGGGCATGACGGCTTTGCCACCTTCAGCGAGCTGCTCGAACCAGCGCTGGGCCTCGCCTTTATCCTGGGTGTGCAAAGTCACATCAAAACCATTTTTTGGCTTGTCGATATTGCGCGACCATTCAACATCCATATCTGCACCCATCAAAGCCTGATCACCGACCTGAAGCCAACAGTGCATCAGCCAGTTTCTGTACTTCTCATCTGTGATGGGCATGTCTGGAGGCCCATCGCCGTAGGGCATTGCGGCGGTAATCTCTCCACCGAGGACCTTGGCATAGAATTGAAACGCTTCACGACACTGGCCCTGAAAGCTCAGGCTTGTCACAATCTTCATGATGGTCTCTCCCATTGAAATTCAATGCGTCAAGTAATGTGGCGACACCAATCCAGCTTGGCACACCCTCCTCCGATTTATCTTGCCGGGAACGGGGAGAGGACTGCGTTAATGCGGCGGTCGCATCCGTTTCTACACTGCCTAGACCGCACCCATTAAAGCGATCACCGTCCACGATACATTGATATCAAACTAATTATGCGCATATGTCAAGCGGTCGACCCGACGCCCCCGCCAATCTTAACCCCCGCGATCGGCGCGAGACCATGGTGAAGAACTGAGGAGCGGACATTACGTCTTTCAGAACGAACAGTTATAGGACTAACTTTTTTTTCAGTCACCAACGATCGATGGAGCAATTATCCGCTATCGAAAGCAAAACGGCTCCTCCATTGAGCCCAAAGTCATCACTGCTATGACAGCTGGATGCTTGATCAATCAAGCGTTCATGAAACAAATTGACTAAAACGTTTCAATGTTTCCCCACGTCCGTCCAATGCGAAGCGGGCTTCGAGAAACGCGCCATTTTGAACAAAACGATTGATACATCTAACGTATATCAGATGGAGACGCGGACAAGAATCTGGAAAGAAAAATATTAATTCGAATAAAATTTGAAAAGTCTGAATAAATAGGATAAATATCAGATATCGATATTTTGCTAAAGAGTTTTTGCTTACTGCACATTTAGCACCGTGCGCTGATCGAACCCCCTTTTAGAAAATCGTATCACTTTCGGCATGCCTCGGCATGCCGTTGACTATATTTCATTGAAAGGGTTCAGCATGACCACTGGAACAGTTAAATGGTTCAATACGACGAAGGGCTTTGGCTTTATCCAGCCCGATAATGGCAGCGCAGATGTCTTCGTTCACATCTCAGCGGTCGAGCGCTCTGCTATGTCTTCAATTAATGAGGGCCAGAAACTGACCTATGAGCTGGAAGAGGATCGCAGATCTGGAAAAATGTCGGCTTGTAACCTTCAGGCCGTTTAATGAAGTTATCTTCTAATCCTTGACCACGGATGTACTGGCAACGGACTAGAGGATTTCTTTTAAAGGGTCGAGTGCACGCTCGGCCCTTTTTATTAGTCTTTTGTGGGAAACAAACAGTTGCTGACGCGTTATCTTTGAACACTGCCACAGAAGAGCCGGTCAAAATTGACCCGACGCGCCATAATAAAGGCCTCTTATCTGATGTGCGGCCACCATTGAACCAAACCAATCTCCAAGGAAATAGTGATGCGAGAGGTAAAAATTTCAAATCATTTTTAACGGAGCGGGGGATTCTCGACAATCCGTGCAAAATTGTCTGCCAACCATTCCAAGCTATGGAGACCGAAGCGGTGACCACTAAAGATCCAAAAGACACGATTTTCAAGCCGATACTTTCTCGAATGGAAGCGCAAAAAGCTGCGACCGATAAGTCAGCGAAGGCAATTCTTAATCAGGAAAAAAGCGCAAAAGACGCAAAAACTCTGCGGCTGAGAGCCGCCAGGATTGCTCGAGATGAAAACCCATAACAATCAAAGGAGATATTTTGCAAGTTCTAGTCCGTGATAACAACATCGATCAGGCGCTCCGCGTCCTTAAAAAGAAATTGCAGCGTGAGGGCGTCTTTCGGGAAATGAAGGCTCGCCGCGCTTACGAAAAGCCATCTGAGAAGCGCAATCGGGAAAAAGAAGCGGCTATAAGTCGTGCGCGCAAAGAGGCAAAAAAGAAAGCTCAGCGCGAGGGGTTGCTTCCGAAGCCGAAGAAGAAGCCATTTTTGCGAAAGTCTCCTACACAGCAGCCGACAGAGCAGCAAAAAGAAGCTTAGTAATTCTGCAGGCGCGCGGCACTAGCCGCGCCGCCACATGGATATTACATTGACGATTTGCTGCTTCGAAGCCCTGTCAATTAATGTCGCTGGATGTCAGATTCGAGGATCGAGTATCCGTAGATCTAGAATAAGTTTTCATCAGGGAACAGACGATAATCCCCAATTCCGTCTCGTTGATTGACAGTTTCTGGTCAACCCATGCCACGCCAGCTCGAAGTGGCCTATGACTTGTGCATGGGCGGCTGCGCTTTCGCTACCGCCCTTTACGTCGCAATTTCCTCCCTCTTCGCAATTTCCCCCCTCTTCGCAATGCCGATGCGAATGAAACGGAGGGATCATTTATCCCTCCCCAACGATATCAACGTTCTTTTCCGGCCTGCAACTCCTCAAAGGCAATCTGCAATTTTGCACCTATCATGGCGAAAGGTTCGGGTGGTATCCAGCTCGGGCCATTCATACTCAGGCGGTCAGTCAGGAGTTGAGAACCCGCACCGGATGCCAAATCGGCAAGCAGAACGCCCTGGCTCGTTCCCCGAAGGACGCCCGCTCCCCCACAACCTACTGATACAAACATTCCTGGATAGGCCTCTCCAAAATAGAAGCCACCATTGTGTGTTACAGCTGTAAATCCGCCCCATACAAATTCAAATTCATGTGTTCGCATATGCGGGAACCGGTTTTTATACAAACTGGTGAGCATCGCTCTTGCTCGTTCGGGAGCAAGCTCGGTCTCGTATGAGTCACCGCTGCGGATTAACAGCCTTCTGCCTGTCTTTCTCATAGTTGTGCCCATGCGGTGGGCAGGTAGTATTCCCCATTTGGATGCCTCACCTAGATTTGCTAGTTCACCTTCGTCTAGTTCAGGTGTGAAGGCTCCATATGTCAGGATTCCAATCATTCTATTGCGAACAACGCCAAGCTCACGAGCATGAAGATTGTTAGTGATAAATACCCGATCAGCAATAAAATCACCTTGGTTCGTCTTAAGACAGAACGGCGAACTCTTTGAGACGGACTGAACGACAATGTTCTCAACTAAGTGCACAGACGAAGGGAGGTTGTCCGCCAGTCCTCTGTGCAAAGCTGCGGGTTGAATAAGAACCTTTGTTAACGACTCTAGACCGTAACGATAGTATTTGGTTCCAATGATTTGAGCCAATTCATTTGGAGAATACTCCCTAGGGTTTATGCCCCAGTTACGATAGGTAGCAACCGTCGCCCGAGCGCTTTTTTCTACACGCGGCGTGGCGGCGGCCGTAATTGCCAACGGGTTTTCATCCCAGTCGCAATCGATCGAGTAGCGATAAACCTGTTTCTTAAGCTCGTCCAGACCAGCCTGGACAATGTTCATCTGCTTTAAGGCCCAGTCAGCTGCAAAACCCTCTGCGTTGGCACTCGGTTCACCTGGATTGATCAGCAAATAACCCGAGTTTCGACCAGAGGCACCCTCCCCAATTGTCGAAGCTTCCAGAAGCAATATTGGTTCATCGGGATTTAGTTCCGCTAAACGCCGCGCGGTTGCAAGGCCAGTGTAGCCGGCCCCTACGACAATGTTTCGAAAGCGCCGGGTTTTTGGAAGAACCGTTTGGGCCACCCGAGGCGGCAGAAGCGCGTTCCAGCCAGACCCCGATTTATATTTAGGAGCCATCTGCATAGTTTTCTCCACGACTTATCGACACGCCTTAACCAGCCGTGCACGATCGTTACGCAAGCTCGTCGATTACGAGCCCCATGTGTTTGATTTGGTTAACAAATCATCCGACTATCTTACGGATGGTCTTCATGAAGATTCGAGCGCCTATACCAATTAGAGCATCTGGATAGTCGTAATCTGGATTGTGCAAACCTGGATGCCCTTCCCCTGCTCCGAGAAAAAACATTGCGGACGGGGCGACACTCCGAAATAGGCCGAAGTCTTCACCGGGCCTGATCGGGAGAATATCTCTGCTTTCACCATGCGCAATACCTAATTCATCCAGTGCATGACGGATGGCCGATACAGGTTCTGGTGAATTGAAACACTGTCGGAATATCTGATGGTATGACACAACAGCATTCAAACTAGCGGCTTGCGCTAGCTCATGCACCATTCCTTCAACCGTCGCCATCAGTTCCGCCATTTTTCCGTCGGTCATTGTGCGAAGCGTTACCCATATCTCGCCATGGCCAGGACTGATCCCGAAATTTTCATCTCCAATAAAAGCGTGTGTGACTGTGGCCTGCCTGAAATCGTCATTAACTACGGTTGCAGTGCCGACTGCTGTTAAAGTACTGAGCAGTCGCGCGATCGTTAATGTTGGCGCAACGCCTTCCTCCGGCGAGGCCGCGTGGGCAGTCTTACCAGCAAACGCAATCTTCATGCCCCTCGTCGCACAATTTACAGCCCCATCTTTGAGGGCAACAAATCCCAAAGGCAGCCCCGGGAAGTTGTGCTGCGACAGCACCATGTCAGGCTTGATCAATGCAAATTTCGGATCGGTAATCACGGCAGCCGCACCTGCTCCATTTTCCTCCGAAGGTTGGAACAGCAGAACGGCACGCCCGCGTTTTGGTCGGGATTCACCGAGCCCAACGCCGATTGCAAGAAGCGTTGCGCTGTGACCATCGTGACCGCAAAGATGGCCTTTTCCCGGAATTTCCGATCGGTAAGGTAGGCTAGATAATTCCTGAATTGGAAGCGCATCGAGTTCGGAGCGGAGCATCACTGTCGGGCCCTCTTCCAAACCGCGATAGATCGCAGCGACACCATTCCCCCCAAGTCCAGAGATGATCTCATCAGCGCCAGTTTTTTCCAGCGCCTCAATTACCTTACCGGCTGTCTCTGATTCCTCACCTGAAATCTCGGGCCGCCGGTGCAATGCATGGCGAAATGCAACAATATCGGACAATTGATCGTCATTTAAAAACATTGGATTCCCTGCTTCAAAGAAGCTGCACCCGCATGCCGGGTAGCGAAGCGATTTCGACTTTGAACTACTGCGACAAATGCTTGCGTAAGAATGATCTCGTTCGTTCCTCGGTGGGGTTTACAAAGACTTGAGCTGGATCACCCTGCTCGACGACGACACCACCATCCATAAACATCACGTGATCAGACACCTCAGATGCGAAGCGCATCTCATGGGTCACGATGAGCATAGTCATGTGCTCAGCTGCAAGCTGCTTCATGACCAAGTTAACCTCCTCGACAAGCTCCGGGTCGAGCGCTGATGTTGCTTCATCAAACAGCATGACTTTGGGCTGCATCGCCAGAGCGCGCGCAATCGCAACCCGCTGCTTTTGACCGCCTGATAACCGCGCCGGATATGCTTTGCCCTTATCCGCCAAACCAACTTTTTCAAGCATTCCATTAGCGAGGTTTAGTGCTTCAACCTTATTCAATCCCTTAAGCCGCATGGGAGCTATCATAATATTGTGGAGGACATCGAGATGAGGAAACAGGTTAAATTGTTGAAAGACCATTCCCATTTCCTGGCGTATGCGATTGATGTGTCTTTCAAAAGCTCGCCCCTTCAAAGGTCGATTAACCTGGTTTCCATCAAGCCATATCTCACCGCCCGAGATCTCTTCAAGCATATTGATCGATCGCAGCAGTGTACTCTTGCCGGACCCGCTCGGTCCGATAATCGATACAATCTTCCCACGGGCGACACTTAAATCTATGCCCTTTAAGACTTCATGTTGTCCGTAAGACTTGCGGATATGCCGCAGCTCAATCATGGGTTCTTGATGCTTCATCGGATAGCTTCCGCTTTCTTGGCGGCCTTGCTCAGGACGAATTCCATCGCGAGATTCACGATGTAATAGAGAACAGCGGCGGCAAAGTAGAATTCGAATGGGCGATATGTCTCGCTAATACCTCGCTGTGCAGCGAGGACTAGCTCCGTGATTCCAAGCACTGAAAGGACAGCGGTGTCCTTTAGAAGGATAATACTGTTGTTCCCAACTTGCGGCAAGGCTGTAAGAATTGCTTGGGGAACAATGAAGTGGCGCAAAGTAGCAATCCTACCAAAACCAAGCGTTCGTGCTGCTTCCGTCTGACCATGATCGATAGCTTTCAAGGATGCACGGAAAATATCAGCGTTGTACGCGGCATAATGGAAACCCAGGCCAATCACACCAGTCCAAAATGCGGGAAGCATGACACCGATCTGTGAAAGACCATAGTAAAGCATATAAAGTTGGAGAAGAAGGGGAGTTCCCATGAAGAGAAACATCACTGCGCGAATTGGCAAGCTTGCAAACTTCGGCGCATATAATGTCGTTACAGCGATGACCATTCCCAAGACAACACTCACTGTACCAGCAAGCAGCGTAATAAGGACAGTCCATGTCAGTCCAGTGAGCAATAGACCCCAATAGGAAGGAACCACGCTAAAGTCGAGGCTCATGCGTTCGCTCCCTGCTCTGCAACGAATCGGCCTTCTAGAAAGCGGATGACGATTGAGATGGCTGCAATTATAAGGAGGTAGGCAGCGCCTGCGAGAGCAAAGACTTCGAAAGGCTTATAGGTAGAGGTGACAAATCGCTGTGCACTGTAGGTAAGTTCTACGACGCCAATCGTCGAGACCAATGCTGTACCCTTCGATAGGATGATAGTGTTGACCCCTAATGAACGGACCATCAGCGGTGCTGCCTGAGGCAAGACAAACAATTTCATTGTGTCGAACCGACTGAAGCCTAACGATCGGGCTGCCTCACTTTGCCCTTTGTCAACCGAGAGGATTGCGCCTTTCATCCCTTCGGACATGTATGCGCCGATATTAAAACCCATAGTTAGCACCGCCGCTACAAAGGGCGTCATTTCTAGACCAAACTGGGGCCCTCCGAAATATACCAGAAACAGCTGCACGAGCAGGGGGGTTCCCCGCACCACGCTTACATAAGCTGCCGCTAGCCAACGAAGCACTGCAATCGGCGAGAATCGACACCATGTTAGAAAGACAGCTACCAAAAGCCCTATGACCAGCGAAACGATCGTCAAAGCAATCGTCATGAGAGCGGCATCAGCTATGAACGGTAGGATCCGTACGACCAGCCCAATATCCATGTGCAGACTTTCCTGAGACCAAACGCCGACAGCGTTTGGATTGGCGGGCTATGAAGCCCACCAATTCCTAAAGAACGGTTTGGGGCGCCTCCGCGCGGCGACCCTTGGGCCCAAACTATCTAATGTCTCTGCCGACCCATTTTTTAGCGATAGCATCATAAGTTCCATCCGCCATGATCTCGTCAAGAGCTGCCTTTAGAGCAGCAGCAAGCTCGGGATTATTCTTTCGAATAGCGAACCCCACATCGAAGCGCGGCATCTGCTCTTCCATGAGCTGCTCAATGGGAGCATTGCTTTTGGCGATCGCCACATAAACAGGTATGTCATCGGCGACAATTGCATCAACTCGACCCGCATTTAGGTCAAGGAGCAACTCCGGGAGACCTTTGTAGGTACGGACGACAAATTTGTTCTCGTCACGAACCCATTTTTCAGCAGCCTCACCAAGCGTCACGCCAACCGTCTTGCCCTCAAGTTCCGCAGCACTTCGGGCCGATGAACCTTTACGAACGAATATTCCCAATCCTGTGCGATAATAGGGACCAACGAAGTCAACTGCCTTCTTGCGCTCTTCTGTGATACCCATAGATCCGATGATGGTATCATACCGCCCTGTGACCAAACCGGCAATAATTCCGTCCCACGATGTCGTGATTGTATTGGGTTCAACCTTTAATCGACGGGCGATTTCCGCAGCGATGTCGACGTCGAATCCAACCAATGTATTCGTTTCATCGACAAAACTGAAAGGTGGGAATACTCCAGACACTGCATTCGATAATTTGCCCGCAGATTGGATTTTCTCAAGATCGTCAGCTTTTGATGCCATGCCAGATAACGCTAAACCCAACGCGACCAGTGAGAGCGATACTATTCTAGATATTCCCATTTAAGATTCCCCTTGTTAGAGATCCTGAAAATCTCTGCTTGTTGTGTTGTTTATTATGCTTTCTTCCAGTGCTACACGCACGTGCGAAAACTTCGGGCAGTTTCGTATGCCATCGTCGCTGCTGCGAGGTCTGCTAAAGCCGTCCCAACCGCCTTAAAGGTTGTTATTTGCTCCGGCGCACTTCGCCCGCAAACTCCCTCAGTGCAAAGTTCCCTTAGCGAACCTGCGAGCGTGGATGCAACGAACGCTCCGCTCTCTATAGCCTGAGTAAAGTCTCCCGCCTCATGAAGAGCGGCCTCAGTGTCGACATAGACACTTGAGCGTTCGAGGGTTTCATCATCCGCTTCGCGCATTGTCGGAGTGAATCCACCTATCAAGTCCACATGGGCACCTTGCTTTAGCCACTCTCCCTTGATAATCGGTGTCGTAGCCAATGTAGCGGACGTAACAATATCGGCGTCGCGCACGCTGTGCTCCAATTTTGAAGCAACATACGCATCAAAGCCAACCGCTTGCAGGCGCTTTGCCATGACATCCGCACTTTCCAAGTTTATATCCCAAATACCCACGCGCCGTATTTTTCTGACTGCTGAATAGGCTTCGGGTAAGAGACTTGCTACCCGACCAGAACCCAAAACAAGCAAGTTTTCTGCATCCTTTCGCGCGAGAAAGGATGCTGCCAACGCTGACACCGCAACGGTACGCCGGGTGGTTATGGCATTACCGTCGATTGTGGCGAGTTGAACTCCAGTGCCACCGTCAAAAAGCAGATAGCTGGACGTGAGACCAGGAATCCCTCGACTTGTATTGCCCGGAAAGACAGTAACGACCTTGACACCAAGATAACCGCCATCTGCTGCGTTTGTCTGCCAGGACGGCATCAACAGCAACGTAGCATCCGGTTGATCTTGAACCGAAATTTTATGGTGGTGGCGCTGAGGTGCTACGCACCCCGCGATAAACGCTTTTCGCAATTGCTCAATCAGCTGAGGCAATGGCAGGAGGGACGATGCATCCTCAAAGGAAATGTTCATAGTGGACGCGCTGACCATTGTGATGAAGACTTTCATGGAGTGGATTGCAAATTATTGTTGCGTGCGGCTGTACTGTTCCTGCCGAAATTCCATTTAAAGTGAAACTGCTGGTGATTGACCTAGAGCTTGCTGATCTCGAAGATGTCTCGTTTCACTTCAAAACAGTCGCTTTCGAGCTTTTATGATCCTCCAATTCAGGCCTCCTGCAAGCAGGTTTTTGAGCCGGTAATAGGCCTAATAGCGCTTATTGAAAACTTTTTCAATAAGAAAATATGCCTTGCACTTATATGGCCAAATCGGCCAGAACGCGGAAGAAGCTTGTGTTAAGAAATAGACCGATATTACAGAGGGATGACGCGCTTTTTGCCATCCGTTAGCGCGGCTTCGTTTGAATAGTCGCCCCAACGCCACGCCAGCTTTTTATGTGCGGCGCGCTTTTTTTGAGCCATAATCAGTACAATTGGCACCAGTTTGCCCGTGGGTGAGCTCCTGATATATTTGCTGATATAGAAAGGCTGACGACCGGGGCATCACCCGTAGGGCACTTCGCAAGGATGGCAAACCCATCGCGACCTCGGACCGCTCGATCACATTCCTGAAAGGACAACGCCTACGTGATGATCACTTCCGCCTGAGCCGGGTCGCAACGAGACTTTTGCAAGTGCTCGAGTAACCGAAAAAAGAAAATGCGTCCGCAAAATGGGGAAGTTTGAAGGGTTTACTATCGGAGGTTAAGGCGTAGTGGTGCTGTTGAGCTGGACTTCAAAGCATACGTCACAGCGACGAGCCATTATCGACACGTCAGTTGCCCTCTCACCAATCAGCGACTGACCAAATGAGATAGATTGTTGGCGCGTCTGATAAAAATGAACAGTTCATTTAATCTCAGGATTAGGATCAGCTACCTGCTGCAGTGCCGGTATGGGGCGGACTAACGGTCCGAGTTGCGCTTCCAGAAGAGAATAGCACCCCTCAACCGCGTCTTCCCGAGAGACCGCTGTGGGGTCAAGGCACCATTCGAGCCACAAACCGTCAAAAAGGGCAATGAAATTTATTGCAAGCTGTCCTGATTTAACAATGAGGCCACGTTCAATTGCGAGCGCTGTTATATCCAACTCAAGCGCCTCTCGATAAGAGCGCCAAAGCTGCCTATGCTGGGTCCTTAATGTCTCATTTTTATCGATCTCGCCCCAAAGCGACAGCCAAATATGAAGGTTATCCTTACTAAAATGCTTCTCGGAGAATTGGGCTTGAATGAGATCACATAGCCGCTGTTCCGGGTTGTTCGAAGCATTGGCACGGCTCTTGGCTGCTTCTAGAATCTGACGATGAACATCATCATAAAGAGAAACCTGGTATACCTCGGAAAGGATTTCATCCTTACCTGAGAAATGATGCGCAACAAGGCCAATGGAGACTTTCGCCTCCTTCCGAATATTATCTGTCGTCAGTGCCGTAATTCCGCCCCGGGAAAGGCAACGAGTCGCAGCTTCGACCAGCATGCGTCGACGTACAGCTGGTAATTCACGGCTGAATCTCGGCCCTCGTCGTTTGCTCTCCGTCATTCCCGCGCCTCTGATTTCACATAACATTTTGCCGCCGACACTGTCCGCAGATAACAATTAAGCCACCTTATGGCAGATCGCTACGCGCTAGTCAGCCCCCTTCCTGAACGCAGTAAATCCAATACCGCGACCTGCGGTTGTTCTTCTTAGGCGTGTTTCTCACCAGGCCAAAACGCTTTGGGTGGGATCGATGTTTTTCATCTATGACATTTGACTGCAGAAAAAGCCGCAAGCGCATCCGTCCGTGTTTGTGAGAGAGGTTTTCAGAAGCAGAAATTTTCTCTTTATGTTTTTCAAAAATGAAGAGAAATGGCACCTGCGTCAAAGCAATCACTCAGGTTTATGACGAAGGGGGCGGCGCCGGCGCACCGGGGTTGGCAATTTTTGCTCTGTTTTATATCCGGCGCGATCGAGATCACTCGGAATAACCCAAGTCCATCAAGTGAAGGCGAAATTCTTTCGACGGTAACTTGGCTCTCTCAAGGGTCGATTTTCACTTTGGAAGTGTCGGATCACTTGGCGCTCGGCAACAAGGCACATCGCGTGAATGTCATTTCGACCAGCCAGTCACTGCCAATCACGTGGCTGCTGATGCAGTCAATGCATTGCATTACTGGGGCAAGGATTCATTCCGAATTTTACGTATCAGATAGTTGAGGTCGATCTCAATATTCATTCAACTTCGCACTCCTACTAAAAATGCATCACCAGCCCCAATATTGGGCCTTTTTGAACTACATCATAGACGAAATCATCGTGATTATAATTGACGCCCAGCGCGCGATAACCCGCAACTGCAGAGAGGTTGTCTCTGACCTTGTACCCAAACGTTCCTGCTACATCCCAGTCAATCTTTGCTTGCCCCGCGCCCACGACGCCCCAGCCACTGACATAAAAGGAGTCAGTCAAGAAATATTTACCCCGCAATCCAGCTACCGCGTCGACCCATGTGGCACTATCACGTCTGCTGTGGCCGTCGAACACTTCACCCTCGAATGAAATTTCCGTACTCGCGTACCAAACGCGCCCTCCTGCCACAATATCAAGCCGGTTCAAACCCGCTTCAAACACACTGTAACCACCACCGAAAAAGCCAGAGAACGTCTCAGATTTAATGTCGATACTGTTGCTCAAAACGCCGTAGGGGGATTGGCCACCTGACGATATTTTTGTGTAGATAATATCGCTGAACAGACTATAACGATCATAATGACCCTCAATGACTCCCATGAACGAAAAGTCAAGCTCTTTGAAAATGCTCTTGAAGTCGGAGGTCATCTTTGCGGGCGGTAACCCAAGCTGTCCGACGGTGCCGCTGATCCCCGCTCCCCAGAAATAAGGACTAGCATTAAAGCTCCACCCGGCCGGTTTGAGTTCCTCGCTTTGTGGCTGGGACACGGAGGCTAGCGAGGAACTGTCTGCCGCGGCGGCCACAGTCTGGCCAGCGATCAAAGCAATGAGCACGATTGCGCAAGATCTATAGTGATACATCAACCCCGTCCCGATATTTTGTTTTATGATCAGCCGTATACTTGAGTGTTATTGCATTTGCTCTGCGAGCGCGCGATCCTCAACATCGCAATCGACAGAAGGTCTATCAGCAGTTTCCACTTCCGTGCGCGCAGCTTTAATATCAGCGAGGTACTCGGGATTACTGTGCAGTTTAGCGACCGTGGACGCACCCATAATGCGTCCAGCGTCGACATCGCTTTGCCAATGGGCGTTACAGATCACCCTGCTTTGCCCAAATGATAACCCGCGCTTCAAGAGATCATCGCTTCGCTTTGGATTCACTTCTGCCAAGGTGAGCGCCCATGCCCAACCTGCTGCAGTGTGTCCGGATGGATACGAGCCATCCTGACGCAAAACGGACTCTTCGTCTGGTTGACATGTCCCTTCATTATGAACTACGAACGGCCGGGTCCTATTATACTTGTTCTTGACGCCATAAGTCGAAAGTCCGGCATCAGTGAGCACGCGCTGCATCAAACTATAAAGTCGTGGCGTCTTCTTTTCACTAATGTCCACGCCCATAGCGCAGGAGAAATTCTTGGCAGGCTGAGGGAATTGCAAATCCGCATCCGTTCGGGCCATGTCCCAGCGTGCTTTGCCACGCAGTGCGATTGTAGCCTCTCTTGCCGCTTCATCACGCGCCAGTGCCGCACTCCCACCCTGGGGCGGTGCGCCGAGCAAAACAAGACTATTGGGTAGGTCATTGGACTTGAGATAGCCCGGAGCAAGGTGAAAATGCGGATCTGTCACCTTCGGACCAACGCTATCTTGTGCTGATGCCGAACTCATGACCGGGGCAAAGATTGCAGCAACGCCAATGAGGGCGACCCGGTAGATACTGTTAAACATCAAACTTCTCCTAAAATAAGGTGCCGCCATCGCGCAAAACCAACGCTTACGCTTTCAACATTTGCCGGAAAAAATAGCCGGTCGCAGCGTTGGTGTTCAGTGGAGCGGGCAAGGGCTGACCGCTTTCACTCCACCTGACCGCGAGATCTCTTGGATCAATTATTAATTGCTTTGGCTTCTGGGAACGTCCAATCACCGCTCACAACAGACTGATCTGGGCGATAGAGCCGCACCGTATAGTTCCAACCTTCAACTATAGGCAAACAGTTCGGAATTTTGCCATCGCAACCACCAAACTGTGCGGTCACCGAGCCGTCCGCATTTTTCGTCGCCGTAAGGTTATTGATCGAGTAGGCGTTGTGCTCGTTCTTTTCGAAGAACCCCTTGGCATTATAGACACTAATCGACCAAAAAGCCTTCACCGGAACTGTCTTCGGGACATTTAGGGTATAGACCGTTTTCCCATCATTTTTTTCAGGCGTGAAACTCGGATACATGGCATCCCTTTCCGGAATACCACCCCATCCTGAAGCCGTACCAATCAAATGCCGGATCGGATCGACCTGGCCGCGTGCTCCAAAAGAACCATTATACGAAGTCTGATGTTTTGCTAGGCCGAGCAACGCGGTACGGATGTCGGTGAGACTCTCGCCATCCCAGTCCGGAAGATCGAGTTCGCCTCGCTGGTTCTGCTGCACCTCAATCGCATCCTGAAGCTTATGGACTTCGTCGAGGTCCTTTGGATTATTCGGATCCACCAGAGTACGAATAGCGACGAAAGCATATCTGGTTCCAACCGACTTCTGGGTTAGCGTAACTGGCTTCGTTCCATAAGCTACAATAGGAAGATAGTGATCCTGATCGACAACCATCATCGACATATATCGCTTGCCTGTATCAGGCAGCGAAATTGTTGCTGGGCCTGCAGCGAGGTCAAACACAGCAAAGGAGTAAAGCGTATCACGGTTCATGCGAATGACAGTTTGCTTATCAATCGGCACAGGTTCCCGAGAATGCTTAAACTGGCCAAGTTGGCCTATGTCCTTGGCATTGGCGGCAAGATAATGGTCAGTCTCGGCGCGGATGAAACTATCAATAGTCACCGGAATGCCGGCACCAGACGTCTCGGCAAATGCGCCACCACTCCACACAACCGCGGCAACTGCGAGACTGATTCCAACCGAACGGAACATGGCAAACCTTTCATTTGTTCGTCTTACGACAACACCACCCTTTGCAGAATGCAGCGGGGACCAATCCAAATACCTTCAACGGACGACTAGTCGACCAGCTGCGGGATGTGACGCAGATCTTCTAGCATTGTCGAATTACTCGTCTTGCCATTTTGTGACATTTTCCGTTAGGTGGCGCAATTTTGCTATTCTGGGAACATAAACGTCAAAGTTGTGCGCAGTCCCCATTTCGGAGTTCCCACGGGGCCTTCCGCGTAGTAACGCCCACCCAGCTGGAAGCTCATCGCTTGATCGTTCACTTTGAAGACCTGAGTAGCACCCACATTGATTGGGACGGTCCACTGCTCTGCTTCCCAATCATATGTCGAGTCCACGCTCACAGACATCGATCGCCCGTGGCCGAAATTATAGGACACGAATGGCTGTAATAAGCTGGCACTTACGTCTTTCCTGCCAGACGGACCTGCGACGGACCAAACATGATTGCCCAACGCGCCCAGTGTCCAGGCACTTTCCTGAACGAGCGCGACTGCTGTCGGCCCAAGCCCGAATTTACCGCTCCCCAGATAGTCGTCGGTGGCTGTTGGAAGCAGAAACACCGGCCCAATGCCCCAAATCAAGCCACCTGGCCCCGCTTTTTTAGGAGACAGAAAGAAGCTCGCATTTATATCGCCAAGTCCCGACACGCTGCCACCGGGCATGTAATCTCGATAGGCGATCGGGATGATCGTACGTGATATTACGTTCCAGTCGTCGTTCAAACTGAACGGAATTACCGGCTGAATATTAAGACCATACGCAAAACCATCTTCATGAGCACCGGCTCTAAAATCAAAGTTACTCTGCAAAGGCACGCTAATCAGGCTGGCAAGAGGATTAGCGAGCTGTTGAGAAAGATCGTCAGCCGACGACTGGGACCATGCGGCTCCGACATGCGACATAAAGAAGCTGCAGAATGAAATGATCGCGGCCCCGGCCTGCTTATGTGCCTTGAACGGTCGGTTTATCTCTTGCATTTTGCCCCCTTTAAGCAAACTCCGATCTTGCCGTCCATTCGCAAGTCGAAGTCGTTTCGTAGAGCAAGCGTTGGTAACCGCTAACGGAACTTAACAAGTGCTCGGATTAGTGAGCGTCACGCTCTGCTCAGAATGGTTTTAGCAGTTACCGCTGATCAGTCTTGCCATTTCGTGCCAAAGGGCTAGTCCAATGGTTAAGGCCGCGCAAAGCATTCACACCGACTGCATTTGTTCCCGAAATTGACTGGGGGAGACCCCGGAAATCCTGCGGAAAGCGCGTGTAAAATGCGCAGGATCCGAATAACCCGACGCAAAGGCGATATCGATTATCTTGGCGTTGGTCTCGCGTAATAGGCGGCTTGAGCGTTCAAATCTAACAGTGTCCAAGATATCCGAGTATACAAAATCAACATTCGCGAGTTTACGTTGGAACGTACGTGCGCTGACCCCTGCCATTTCCGCAATCTGTGCAAGTGTGGGGACACCTCCGTCAAGATAGGAGGGTAACATTAGTTTGAGCAGCTCAACAATATCGTAACCCGAAGGTCCATCCTCGATGATCTGAAGCGCGTTAAATGAGCGGGGAGACCGATTAGAGAGACTTAAGAATTTAGTCGGTATGCTTATCCATGCCGCATGCTGACCCGACAGAAAACGCACATTTGGCCAGAACGATTGCGTGGCTTCACTCGGAGTGTAATGAGCTTCAAAGGCCATTGCCGGTGGATTCCAGTCTGGACCAGTAAATTGTCGCACGATATAAATCGTGAAAATGTTTTGGAGCCACTGGGCATGTTCCAGATTCTGCAGTGTTTTGGCTATTGCGAGTTTGCTGCAAACCCGCACATGATCATCATCGTGTTCGATCCACATACTGAGGATCGTATCTTCCCTTGAAGCTTCGGTGCAGGCGTGCCGCAACGCAACCAGTAATGTCGGTGCATGCGCGATCAACGCTCTGGTTTTTTCTCTCAAATGTGAGAAATGCAGACGTTGGCTGGCTAGGAAACCGAAATCCGTAATGTCCTGGGATTTCTGAGCAGTTTCAATAAACCGTATAGCCGGCAAAACCGGAACGTAAAGCTCGCTTTTCGCCTCAAGCGACGAAGGCAGCTGAGATCTCCTTAAAAATGAACCAGTGGGTGCGCCCATTTCATCGAGTATTCCGATGAAGGGAAGAAGAAACTGGCCACGTGTCAAAGGAATATTGGCCATTGCATTGCGTCCCCCTTGCCGGCTGATGATTTTCTCGCAAGAAATCAAACAAAATACAACGCCTATGTTGGCGGACTGGCTTTCCTGAGCTCAAAGTGAACACCTAAGCGCAGAATTTTAGAGTTTCATTCAGTCAAATTCCAGCAAGCATGAGAAAAGGAGGGTATTATCAGGGCATAGCGCTCACAAAAATAGCATGACTAAAGGCAGGCCCATGGTCGCCTTCTGAGGTCGCACATCCGGTTGCCAAGACTTTCAGGACCCCGATGCTCTGCGCGGGATCTGCGGGCTGGACCCCAAGAAATGAGGGTTCGGCGCGAACGTCAGCACAAGTAGACAGATCGAAAGCGCATCTACGTGCAAAAAAAGAGTACAGTCTCCGATGGCCAGGAGTTATTTTCGTACAAGTCGGCTGATTGATCGAAATGAATAACGCCGCAAAAAACTTCGCGGCGTTGGTTGTGACATAAAACTAAAGAGGTTCGCTCTAGTTCCGCTTGGATTTAGCCAAGTCATTTGCAGGTGTAGCAAATCGTCCTGCGACGCCTTCAGCGACTCCCGCCTTGGCCTTCGACTTATCCTGCTTTGGCTTTCGGATTTCTCGATTACTCTTCTTTTGACCTTTGGCCATACTTATACTTCCTTCTTTAACGTTAATTATGAGTTCGTGAGAATGAAACCGCTCCTCGAAGGGATTAGTTTGCAGTTGCAAAAAAGGCCAGATTATCCACCTTTGGCGGCTCGGGATGCGTCAAGAAGGATTGATAGGGTCGGCGGACCAATCGGAACTCTAGAATAAGCATCTTTGCTGCAGCGAGATGGGCGGCTCTGTTCACTGCAGTATCATTGAGCCGATAGCCAGCGCGTCTCACTATTTCTCGCATCATGCGGAAATCGGAAGGGCCCCGATAAGGTTTGGTAGTTTTGGAAGACATAATGCCTCCTTCATGGGGGCGAGTTTCCACCCGCAATCGACAGCGCCCGTTTCAAATGCTGCCGAGATAAACACCTTGCGCTATCTGTGAAGAGAAAGCAACTAAGGCTGCAATATGTCCTGGAAGCAGAGAGGACAAGAGAGCAAGCAACCCAGAGCGCACATTGAGGCTGGTGCCGCTGTTTGGGCTAGGAATGAACGTCCTGCCCAGAAAACTCTGCACATCAGTGAGATTGATGGTCTCTTGCTTCTCCTCCCCGACCGCGTCGCGCTTTTCTGACAATGCGTTCAACAATTATACTTGGAATAGGCAGGCGCGGTTTAATCGCTCGCCCTGCCTTTTCTATTGCGCCTGGTAAACTAGTTTGCAAACGATCAGCTTTCTCGATTTTTGCAAAGCTTAAAAGGTCCAGCATTTTGATCGGATCTCGTCGGGTTGCCAGAAAAGCCGACATCAATCCTCCTTCGTCCTTGGATAGGCGCTTTACCGCTGCCGCCCTCGATGAGCTCGGAGCTCGCGCGCGGAGGATTGCCTCTCGCGACGACTTTAAATCCAACTTTTGCATGAAACGTCTATAGGCACTGGAAGGCATAACGGTCTTCCTTCATTTAGGGGCTTGGGTCTGGCCCGTTTCCGTAGCGCCCTTATCAATTGCCGCAGAGAATAACACCATGCGCCTTTAACTGGGCGAACGCAACTACAGTCGACATTTGCCCGCCCAGCCCTGCCGCCGCACTTAACGCGCTCGCTCGCCTTATCACTTTTCTCATCCACAATAGGTTTGCGCGCATGAGCGCTGTAACAAGACCAATCTTGCCTGTAAGCGCTGCAGCCGTCATTTGCGCAGATCCGCGTAAAGAGCCATGCTCACGCTTATTGGAGCGACAATGCATGAGCGATAGGCGCGACTTCTATAGCTCATTTTCTCTGCCATATCCGAGCCATAGAACCGCGCTCTATCGCTCGGGGCAAAGCCGGTAAGGTTTCTTGTCGGGGGCCTGTGATTTAGAGCTGGTTAAAAATTTAGCCCCCAGCGGGATGTTGAATGATGATTTTCTTTAGTTCAAAAGGAAATTGAAGAGCCTTCTAGGCCCAGTCAGTTTCGTGGATGAGTTTCCATTGCGCGAACGGAGCCCATTGCCTAGTCAAGTTCAGCAAATTTAGCCGCCATAGTCGGATTGCCGCGTGTCAGTCGCTTAACTGTTAGATCCTCAGCCTTGTCATTCGCAAGCCGCAAGTTGTTGGCGGATTTGTGGAGCGCTTCTTTCGTTTTTTCCAGATCCTTGATGGCTTCATCAATACGTTTGATTGCCTCCTCAAAGCCATCAGAAGCCAAGCGCCAGTTGCGCCCGAATGCCGACTTGAAGTCGTCAAGCTGGGTTTCAAAGTTCGTGATATCAACGTTTTGCGCTTTCACCAGCGCCAGCTCCGTCTTGTATTTTAGCGAGTTCATCGCGGCGTTGCGCAGAAGCGTGATGATGGGAATAAAGAACTGCGGCCGCACGACATACATTTTCGGATAGCGATGTGAAACGTCTACGATACCCGTATTATAAAGTTCACTGTCAGGCTCAAGCAGTGAAACCAGCACCGCATACTCACATCCCTTCGCACTGCGATCCTTGTCGAGCTCTTTGAAGAAGTCTTCATTCTTCTTTTTGGTGGCCGTCTCATCGTTCTCGTTTTTCATCTCAAACATGATCGAAACGATTTCCGAATTCGAATCGTCCAAATCTCGGAAGATAAAGTCGCCCTTGCTGCCGTTGCGCGCGTCATTATCCTTTTCAAAATACGCCCGCGGGAATGCGGTCGCGCGAAGCCGATCGAACTCGGTGGCGCAATGTTGTTCGAGCGTCTCGCCGATCATCTTTGTCGACAATCTCGCCTTCATATCCCTCAAGCGTTCAATAGCGTCGTCACGATCCTTAAGCTGTGTCTCGTATTTGTCCCTGAGCGCTGTTTCGGCCAGCTGCTTTTCGAGTGCAACGCGAGAAAGTCCATTCTTGAGTTCTTCGCGTTCTTTCTCGACTGCGCTGACAGCTTGAGTGACGGCGAGTTTCTGTGACAGCTCACCCGCGTCGAGCTTCGCCTTCAAGCTTTGGATTTCGGCGTCCTTCGTTAAGGCAGCTCTCTGCAATTCAGAAACGAGCTTAGCCTCAGCCAGCTTCGACATTGCTTCCTGATCCCGTTTCGCGCTCTCAAGTTCGTTCGCCAGCATATCGCGTTGCTTTTCAACACCATTCAAAGCCTCGGCAATTGCAAATTTCCGGGCAACTTCGCCGGCTTCAAGTTTTGCTTTCAGCTCTTGAATTTCAGAGTCCTTTGCCGACGTTGTTTTCTGCAACTGACTGGCGATTTTCGCTTGGGCAAGTTCAACGGCGTTCTGTTTGTCGCGCTCGGCTAGCTCTAGCCTCTCATGCAACTGTTTATCAAAATCACTATCCCGCACCTGTTTAAGAATATCGGCGTAACCCGCCTCGTCTATCTTAAAAGCCTTTTTGCAATGCGGGCAGATAATTTCGTGCATATTCGTTTCCGTGAGCCTTGGATTGAACCTCTAGAAAAAAGTCCTATCGCTGGAATGTTTTGACGCCATGTGAACGATCACAAGCAGCTTGGTCAAGATCAGTTTCGCTAAGTTGCGTTGCCTCAGAGACCTGCACGCTGTAGTGCGAATAAAAAAGTCAACGCACAATAGGCAAGCCGCAACCGCGTATGCGGCCACTTTAATAGCCGCAAACAAGCCTTGTCGTGATCCTGCGACCAGGAAATCGGAAAGTTTTGTAAGTTATCCCGCAGGCAATAACATGCAACACATTGAACCCATCTCTCTCCATCACACTACTTTTCATTCAGAACAAACGATCATCGGAGCTCTCGTCTCATTGCTCGCTGGCGCGCTCAACAAGGTGCATCGTCTAGGCAATTGGAACCGGCCTGCTAGAACTGACAGCTGTTTAGCCGTTCAGAACAATCTATAGTCCAGCATGGCCGTCAGAGGAGAAGCAGCGCATGTTTGACTGGGAATGGAAGGCTTTTGTCTCATCGTTTGAAACAAGCCAGGGGCCATGGCAACTCTTCGATACGCCCTCCAGCTCTAATATGCATCCGGCAGCACCGCCGTTTGCGACCTCAACCCGAAGCACAGATCCCGGAAATCTGGTTTATGTAGAGTACTTCCATGCATTTCCCGACAACACGCACGTGTATTTGTCATGGGAAGCTGAAACGCCTGACAAGGTTGTGGACGTGTTGCATATCGCAGCCCGTTCATTCCGTGCGGCAGGCCAACGTTACGTGTCAGAAATACAGATAAATGGTATCAACTATTCCCCACGCGAACTCGGCTGGAGGATACAATCCAATGTAGATCGGATCAATCTCGACGCTCCCTGGACAGCAATGAGTGGGGACCAAAGCTTCGCAGCCCATTTGGCAACACAAACGAAAACCACTGTCGACGGATTTCTCACTGAAGTTTACCGGCCGAGTAGCAATGTCGCTGAAAAAGCATTCAACGCATCCCGCTGGCCCGGCAGAAACCTTGTTCCCTCGGAACTTTTGGGAGTGGATCGGTTCGAGTACACCGGAAAACCCGCCAACGAGCAACGTTGGAACCATCCAAGCAGGGTTAAAAATAGTCCAAGCTACATTAATGGGCGTCGTTATAGGTTCCATCCAGGTCAACCGCCCTTGGATATGGCCCGCCAAGACTACCCGCTTGCGGCAGTGGGTCAGATGAGGAACATTGCCCAAGTCGGAGAACCGATCTCCGATATTGTTTACCTTTGAAGTCCGTCAGATATGGCTTCTGGCCACAAAATATCAAATCCTATTGTCCGAAGCCTTCGTATCCACTTTGCTTCCCGCGCACTGGAACAGGAAAATGCGACAGGAGTTAGTAATATGACCTTAGCAGAAAAGACGCCTACATTTGGCAACGCCGTGTCAGGTATCCACCTCGATAAAGGTGGAGATGGCATCTCAGTCTGATAACGCAACCGCGGACCAGGTGAGCTTCACGGCTCGCTCGCTGTTTTTCGAAATGTACCGGAACTTCATCATCTGGAACGTCCGGTCGTTCGTCGTTAATTGCTTCAAAGACCTTGCTGCGAAACCAAGCATCATGCGCTTCGCTGCCTTATATAAGTTCGAGCGGCAATTCCCCTTCGTTCGCCGTCCGGGTGAGTAAGATACGAACTACGTCCGAAACCGTAAGCCCATACTTTCAAGCACCGCGGCGGCACGACCCCGAACTTCAGCATAAATGCGAGTTTGAACTAGTGCGTTCGAAGCCAAAGGCATCTCCTACTTAATGTCGTTTGTAATGCATATGAATGACGTCATCTATAGAAGATTTCCGTGTGCGCCAGGCCGATGCGTTTTTCGTCTTAGAAGGATACGACCCTCTTTCCCTTGTCGTTGAACGGTGTGCTGATAACTAGTCGAAAATATCCAGTGTTTCTCGGGCGACTGTAAGCAGTTGAGTGCGCATGTTTGAAATCGCGGACCATGATCGTCAGAGTGCGCAAATAGACGCATGTTGATATTGGCATAGTTTATGCGCTCAACCATCAACCTTGATGACAATCTCTTAGAAAAAGCCAGATTATTGACCGGCACGAAAGAGACAGCCGCTCTAGTCCGACAAGCGCTAGAAACACTTGTGCGACTGGAGACTGGTAAACGTCTTATCGCCCTTGGAGGCACAATGCCTGACGTTGAAGCAGCTCCTCGCCGCCGGAGCTCAGTAAAGAAGTGATATTGGCGGACACTTCAATTTGGATTGACCATTTTCGCGGCGGCGATGATGAGCTGATTAAGATTACCGGAGATGATCTTTTGGTTTGCCATCCAATGATTATTGGCGAACTTGCGTTGGGCAGTCTCCGAGACATCACTAGTGTCTTGGATTTTTTTAATGCGCAGCGGGAAGCTCAAGTTGCAACGCATGACGAAGTCATGGCCATGATTGAAAAGCACTGCATTTTCAGCTTGGGCATTGGTTATACAGATGCCCATCTGTTGGCCTCAGTTCTTCTCGACTAGCGAACATCACTATGGACACGGGACAAGAGCTTAAAGGTTGCGGCTGAGAAAGCCGGCGTGCACCTTTACGAGCCGCTTCACAATTCATTATGAAACGAGACTATCCATTCAACTGATTGCCCGTCAGGACCCGAGTTGCTCAACTTGATCGCCCCCCGCTGAACTAATTCATTGATGAGATCCCAGTCGCTAACTTATTTACATGAGCGCCTAGTTACCCTCGAAAATGTCTGAAAGTTCAGCATAGACAGCTTCATTCCCGGCAATGACAGGATTTCCTTTCCTCAGACCGTCGCCAGCGAGGAAATCGTTGGTGATAAGCCCGGCTGCACGAATTATTGCGATCGCGCCAAGACAATCCCAGGAATTAATATGTGGCTCGATGTATCCAATCAGGCGACCGCTTGCAACATAACAGAGCGTCAAAGCGCCCGAACCCTCGCGACTGAACATTCCCCCTGCCTTTAGCAGCCGCTCGAACATCGGCAGAAACTCGTCGGGTGTAACACGCGGGGAATAACCAACACCCACAATTCCTTCACGAACAGACCGCGCTGGATGTCGCTCAACTTCTTTACCGTTCAGTGTGGCAGCCCAGCTCTCGCCGCCAGCGAACAGTTCGTCTCTCGCGGGTGCATAAACCATCCCAAACTTGAGCGCTCCGTCTTTGACAAAAGCGATCGAGACGCACCAACTCGTCATGCCGGAAATAAACGGTTGCGTGCCGTCAATCGGATCTACAACCCAGATACCCTGACTAGGTTCGAAGGCAGTGATGCCAGTTTCCTCTCCGAGGAAGGCATCCTCGGGAAAATGCTTAGCAAGTCTTTCTTTGATGAGAAGTTCGGTCTGAAGATCGGCTTCACTTGCCATATCTTGAAGACCCTTGCTCTGAATTGTCAGTGCCTCCCGATTGCTAAAATACTGGTTTGCAAGATCGCCAGCCTCGCGGATTAGTGCGAGTGAAAACTTATAACGTTCATCGATTGCATGAGAGTCGGTCACATTGGTTTCCCTTGTTTTGAAGTGCGACATGGGCAATTTTTCAATCTTTCCAGAGCCAGGCGGCTCCGCGCACGCCGCTGGAATCCCCGTGGATCGCTTTGCGAATAGGGGTGTGGAACACCGTCGAAAAAGTCCGCTTGGCAAGCGCCGCGGGCAGATCCTCGTAAAGTTCGTCCACATTCGACATGCCGCCACCCATAACAAGAATATCTGGATCAAGTGTGTTGACGACAGTCGCAAGTCCACGGGCAACCCTGTCGATATAACGTGACCATAACATGCCGCTTAAACGATCCCCTGAACGCTTGCGTTCTATGATTTCACGCGCTTTCAACTCCTCTTGAGTGTGGCGGCGGTATTCAGCCTCAAACGCACGGCCAGAAACCCAAGTCTCCATGCATCCATGGCGGCCGCAATAGCATGGCTGACCTGGCAACTCCGTTACATCAGGAAACGGCAGCGGATTATGTCCCCACTCGCCGCCACTATTATTGGGTCCGTGATGGGCTTTTCCTGCGACCGCAATACCTGCTCCCGCGCCGGATCCCAAAATGACTGCAAAAACTACGTTGTAACCAGCGCCCGCCCCGTCCATTGCTTCTGAAGCAGCGAAGCAATCCGCGTCATTTTCAACTCTGAGATCACGCTTGAGACAATCATGAAGATCCTTCTCGACCGGTCTGCCCAATAACCAAGTTGAGCTTGCTCCCTTGCCGACACGACTGACTGGCTCAAGTGATCCAGGAATACCGATGCCCACGGACCCGTTTTTTCCTGTCTGCTGTTCCAGGGCGGAAATCATATCCTTAATTACGCTGATACAGCCAAAATAGTCGTGACGTGGCGTATCGGCACGCAGGCGCAAAAGCTCCTGACCATCTCTTTCCATAGCGACACCTTCAATCTTAGTGCCACCCCAGTCAATTCCAATCAGCATGTTCCTCCCTTCCGGCAGTTGCACCTCCAACTGCCGCAGATTTATAAAATTTTATAATTGCCGGCTAACTAAATAGAATATCCCTGTCCCGGGCATATTCGGCAAGAAGCGGCAAGCTCGCCGCGCCCAACACACGAGCGTCACTGCCAATATTGCCTTCAACTATTTCAACCGGCGCAACCCCCTGAACTTCCATCAGCGCGACTTTCTCGCGGGTCCGGCGGACAAGCTCAGCACGCACATGGGGCGGGAACCCACCGTCGATCACCACATTGTGGAAGTCGATTACCGAAATTGCTGAAGCGATTACAAAGGCAAGACTGTCAGAGGCCTGTTCCGTCCAACGATCCAGCACCACACCCAGATGGCTCCAATCCTCCGATTTATGCCAGATCAAGCTGGGATCTCCACCCGCCTCGACGATCATGCGTTCAAGCAGATAGATTGAAGCGCATTGTATGAGCCTTTTTGGTGCTTCGCCTGCAACAGGTGAAGGCACAGGCGCGGAACCGATTGATCCCGCATAACCACGGCGCCCTGGATACAAAGCACCATCGAGCACCACGCCACCGCCAACAAGCGTGGCAAAAAACACGTAAAGAAAATCCTGATACTTTCGGCCGACACCAAAGGCCATCTCGGCTGCGCATGCAGCTGTGGCATCGTTATAGGCATGAACCGGCATAGAGAAGGTCTGCTCAATATGCGTCTTGAGATCAAAGGCCCTCCAAGCGTCAACAACGGCGTGGGGCGCACCAACCTCTTCTTCCCAGCTCCACATTTCAGATGGCATCGCAATTCCGATGCCCCGTACTCGCCCCAGCTGAATCCGCGTCATGTTATCGATGATTTCGTTGATGCCTTTATCAACGAAATTGACCAGCAATGAGGGTGTGGGATAAGCAAAATTAAGACTGATTAGGCGACGCACCTGTCCAGCCATATCCATTAGCACGAGCTCAGCTGTCCGGCGCCCAACTTTCACACCGATCGAAAAGGCACCCTCTGGATTAAGCGACATTGGTACGGACGGCTGACCAACTTTGCCGCGCTGTGGCTCGCCACGCAAGAGCAAGCCATCACTTTCGAGCTGGCTCATGATTACCGAACTCGCCTGCGCGGAAAGCCCGGTCATGCGTGAAACCTCCCCTTTCGATAGGGGTCCATGAGAGCGTATGAGCGAAAGCACCAGCCGCTCATTATAAAGCTTCATCCCGGTCTGATTTGTTCCCCGGCTCGGATCACTCAAGCTTGGCTGAAACTCTTCAAGTCCATCCATCTTAAACAATGCCACCTCCCCGTTCAAAAATCGCATCATACAAGCCGATTGCGCAAAGTCGTGCACCATCCTCTTGGTCCGCGACCCGCGACTAACCTCACGTTTTTACCGATCTCAATGTTAGCATCGATAATTAGAGATTTCCATCAACACGTCAATATTTAAATCATCCGGTGTGATTATTAACGCGTTTGGCGGATTAAAAGCTCCTATATAGGCGCTTTTTCATACTGTTTCGCTTTTTATTAAATCATCCGGTATTATATATTGACAGAGATGGAGATAGCTGATTGCATTTAGGAGCCAGCGCTGCGGAGGAGGCACTGTCAGTCTGGTCGCAATTTTTTGAAGCCGGCTACACCGGCACTGGGAGGAATGATGCGGAAACATTTCACACTTATCGCTTCGACCCTGGCGATCGCCACATTTTGTTATGGCAATGCCCACGCCAACGAAACAAGCGTCTGCTTAGTAACGAAAACAGAGAACAATCCTTTCTTCGTAAAAATGAAGGAAGGCGCGACCGCTAAGGCTGCAGAACTGGGTATGAAACTACTCAGCTATGCGGGCAAAGCGGAAGGAGATGTCGACACACAGATTTCAGCGATTGAGTCCTGCATTGCGGCGGGCGCAAAAGGCATCCTGTTGGTGCCAAATGACTCAAGTGCACTTGTACCTGTGGTAAAGCAGGCGCGCGATCAAGGTGTATTGGTTGTCGCACTCGACACACCACTCGCACCCGCCGACGCAGCCGATGCGACCTTCGCTACCGACAATTTTAAAGCGGGTGTCCTGATCGGTGAATGGGCAAAAGGTCGTATGGGAGAGAAAGCCAGCGATGCGAAAATTGCCCTTCTCAATCTTAATGCCCAACAAATTACAGTCGATTACATGCGTAATCAGGGCTTCATGTCTGGTTTCGGGATCGACATCAAAGACAAGACCCGTATTGGCGATGAGGACGACAGCCGGATTGTTGGAAATGAAGCCAGTAACTCCAACGAAGAGGGTGGACGCACGGCTATGGAGAGCCTGTTACAAGTCAATCCGGAGATAAATCTGGTCTACACTATCAACGAGCCCGCTGCAGCCGGCGCACATGAAGCGATCAAGGCCGCAGGACTTGAAGACCAGATTACCATTGTGTCCATTGATGGTGGTTGCCCTGGCGTCAATAACGTCAAACAAGGCATTATCGGAGCGACATCTATGCAGTTCCCATTGCAGATGGCGTCGATGGGTGTGGAAGCTATCAAGACATACGTCGATAGCGGAAAGAAGCCACAAGCCTCAGATGGATTGGATTTTGTCGACACTGGCACCGAGCTTGTTACCGACCATCCTGTCGAAGGTACGAAATCGATTTCGTCGGAAGAAGCGCTCAAAAAATGCTGGGGTTAGTCCGGTATTCCATAAAATTCTGACGACGAATGCGGGTGGTTTTTCAACGGCCATCCGCGATCGCCAAGGCCATGAACACAGAGGGTTGTCATGTCAAACGCCCAGACATCGCAGGAAGTCCTGCCTAAAGTCGCAACCGATCAACCAGATCATGCGCGGTTTGAAACACCCAATGCCGGGCTTCTCACCCGCCTCCAGCGGTTCTTCCACAGCTACCCTACTTCAGTGCCACTCGTCGTACTCATTCTGGCCCTGATTGGCTTTGGAATTGTGGCTGGAGACCGCTTTTTTTCCGCCTACAACATGTCGCTGATTGTGCAGCAAGTCTCGATTATTGGCATTCTCGCAGCCGCCCAAAGCTTGATCATTTTGACTGCTGGCATCGATTTATCTGTTGCAGCTGTTATGGTTCTTAGTTCCGTTATTGCTGGAAATCTTGCTGTCAAGCTCGGTGTTCCCATCAGTTTTGCACTCCTGATCGCCTTTATGTGTGGCACGGCAATTGGTCTCTTCAACGGATTTCTCATCACCAAAGTCAAGTTGCCGCCTTTCATTGCGACGTTGGGTACCTGGAACATCTTTTATGCACTCAATCTTTACTTATCCGGCGCGCAGTCTATCAGGGGAACTGAAATTGACGCTGCAGCGCCAGCGCTCAAATTCTTTGGAAAAACCGTTTCTATTTTCGGGGCACAGATCAGCTACGGTTCCCTTTTGCTGATCGCCCTGTTTGCAATACTCTGGTACGCGCTTTCACGTACGTCCTGGGGACGTCATGTCTATGCAGTGGGTGACGATCCTGAGGCTGCAAAGCTGGCTGGCATTCGCACTGATCGCGTCCTGATCTCAGTTTACGGCGTTGCTGGCTTCATCTGTGCCCTTGCTGGCTGGTCTGCCATCGGGCGTGTGGGCTCAGTATCTCCTACCAGCTTCTTCGAGGGCAATCTGCAGTCAATTACCGCCGTAGTAATTGGTGGAATATCCCTTTTTGGCGGTCGCGGCTCCATCCTTGGTCCCCTGATTGGAGCTCTCATTGTAGGCGTCTTCCAATCTGGACTACGCATTGCGGGCGTCGACGTGCTTTGGCAACTCTTCGCAATCGGCTGGCTGATCCTGCTTGCCGTGGCTGTCGACCAGTGGATCAGAAAGGTATCAGCATGACCCTCACTCCGGTACTGCAGGCAAAAGGCCTATCCAAAAAATATGGACGCGTTGTCGCCATAGATGGAGCAGATTTCGAGCTTATGCCGGGAGAAATTCTGGCAGTCATCGGCGACAATGGTGCGGGCAAATCGAGTCTGATCCGGGCTCTCTCTGGTGCACTTAAACCCGATAGTGGCGAGATCCTGTTAGATGGCAAGCCGATCAATTTCTCATCCCCGATGGAAGCTCGTCATGCAGGAATTGAAACGGTCTATCAGACACTGGCATTGTCACCTGCATTGTCGATCAGCGATAATATGTTTCTTGGCCGCGAGATTCACAGCAAGGGTTTGATGGGAAAGTACTTTCGACAACTTGATCGCCAAACAATGGACCGTGTAGCACGCGAAAAGCTCAACGAGCTGGGCCTGATGACAATTCAGAATATCGCTCAGCCCGTCGAAACGCTTTCGGGAGGTCAACGTCAGGGGATTGCAGTTGCACGCGCCGCAGCCTTCGGGTCAAAGGTCATCATTATGGACGAACCGACAGCAGCGCTCGGCGTCAAGGAATCTCAAAAGGTTCTTGAATTGATCAAGACCGTGCGCTCGCGCGGGGTACCAATTGTGCTCATCAGCCACAACATGCCCCACGTTTTCGAATTGGCGGACCGAATTCACATCCATCGGCTGGGAAAACGACTAGCCGTGGTAAGCCCGACGGAATGTTCAATGTCAGATGTGGTGGCAATGATGACCGGCGCCATGCAACCCTCATCTGAAATGCTGCAGTGACGTCATTAAATTGATCCGTGACGCCCGACACGTTGTGCCCGGCATCCGTAACTTTGCGTGCTTAAAAGGTGTAGCTTGAAATTTTGCTTCAATAGTTTCGCGTTCAGCAGTTTTCCGACATTTTTGCCAACCTATTCGCTTCAAGAGACGATCCGTATCCTGGCCGCAATTGGCTATGATGCTATCGAGATAGGATGCTGTGCGCCCCACGCCTGGCCAGATCACCTTTCCAATGATGATCGCAGGGAAATCGCCAAGACCGCAAAGGGTGAAGGTATTGCCATATCAAGCCTCTTACCGGCAATTGGCGGAGGGTTCGGCTGCAACCCTTGTTCAATTCTGGCAGCTGAACGACAGGCTACAATCGATCATTACAAAAAAATCATCGATCTCGCACATGAGCTTGATGCCGGAATGGTTCTTTATATCGGCGGCTGGCGCGCGCAAGGCATGTCGCGGTCTGACGGTTGGGCGTATAGTCTGAATTGTCTGCAACAGGTTGCGGCTTATGCAAATGCGGCCGGAATCCAGATTGCCATTGAACCCACCACAGCAGACACCAATCTGATTGATAGCGCTGCAGACGCGCGACGCATGATGGCTGAGTGCGAAGCCACCAATGTCGGGCTCATGTTTGATAGTTGTCATGTAGACTTTGAAGGACAAAGCCTGTCGTCTTATGTCGACGCGATGAGCGATGCATTGATACACCTTCACGCAGCCGACACAGGACGCACCGCGATTGGAAAGGGTAAAGCAGACTGGGACAGTCTGCTTAAGGCGCTGCTGAGACATCAGTATAAAGGCTATTTCACGGTAGAAACGGGATTTGGCGATAGAAACGTTGATCCAGTAGAGGTTGCCCGCTCCAGCCTCTCCTATTTGCGAGAACGATTAAATGTTCTGAGTGATTGTCGTTAACATCAAGTCGACACGAGAACTCAAGTAACTATCCAGCTACGAACTTCGTCGGCTCCTCACTGCCTTCAGCCTGAAGAACGCCTATTGGGGCGGAGCGGACACATTTGCCTTGTCCGCTCCGCCCCAATAGAAGAGATCAGTTCGAGCCGCAATGCCTTACCATTTCACGCGCAGCCCCAGGGTGCCTCCAAGCTTATAGCTATCACCGATGTCCTCTAGGCTCGTTTCAGCGGCAAGCTCGCCGTAGATCGAATACCTGTCGTCGTTCCAGTTATAGGTGCCACCCAGACCGACACCGCCCCAGAACCGGGCATCACGCTGTTCAAGTGTTTCTCCAGCCCAATTGACACGGGTTTCGCCTAAGAACTCGTTATAGAGATTGACGATACCGTAGATACTGGAACGACGGGTTTTGTCGTCCTTGTCTTTCCAGGTTTCCTGCTGCTCGAGCGCCAGACCATAGCGTCCGACAAAACTGTCACCACGGTCCATCGATACATTCAGACCCAGTGGATCGGTGAAGCTGTCGAAATCAACATGCGACCAATAGAACTGAGCTTGTGGAATAAGGGTCCAGGCTTCGTTGAGGGCAATACGTTTGCCCGCTTCGATACTCGCCATGTAACCCATGCCGTTGTTGCCATCAACCAGCGTCATGCCAAGTGCATTGGAATCGAGATCCATATCAAACCAGGTAGCAGAAGCCTGCCCATCGACATACCATCCGTTTTCGCCAAGCCATGTCAAGCTAGCGCCTACACCCCAGCCTGTTGTGCTGAGTTCGCCGGTCGAACCGCCATTGGTGGGACGTCCAAGCCATGAATCCACCCGGCTGCGAACTTGGCCATAGGAGACATTGATCCCGCCAATGAACTTGCCAGCATCACTCTCATAAAGCAGGCCGTCGATGCCGCTCTGCAACTTCCACCAATTGTCGCGGCTATCTTGTGCGGTATGAGAAACGCTAGGCTTGAACCGGCCATAGCCACCTTCCACACGCCCCCACAGACCATTCTGCTCAATGAAAATGTTGTTCTTGCTATCGAGATAGTACTGAGCCTGGTTGGATGTGATCTCACATTTAAAATTCTTTGATGGATCCTTACAAAATACGGTTTCCGCCGGTGCGGCTGGATTGTTCCAGTAGCGATTGCCCACACGCTGCTGCATGGTCGATGGTGCGATGAGATGCTCGAGGTGAGAAGGAATCTTCTCGTAAACAGGTGTTGTCGGGTTCTCAACGGGGTCGCTCGGATCGACTGGAGTAAGCTGAGAACGCAGATACCAGTTACCGTCCGCTGTATCATCGACACCACCAGCATTAACGCCGTTGTGATAGAGCAAGTATGACCACTTGCCGAGCGTGACAGCGGAACGGCCATCAACGGTATAACCATGATCGCCAAGTGCAAAGACGCCATCTTCAGAGCGGCTCTTATCACGCACTTCAACCAACATGATGCCGTTGCCAGGCGTCAGGTCGCCGGTACCACCCTTGTTGCCCACGAAGATGCTCGTTGCAGCAGAACCAAGCGCCGTGCCATCAACGATGAGCACATCTGCAAAAGAGTTCGATGCACCTCCGGGTGCGATGCCATCATTGAGTACGGCGTTGGTGAGGAACCTGCCGCCTTGAGACACGAAGACCCCTTCACCTGCCGCACCGCCAACCGTGTCGCTGCCGGTAATGATCAACGTGTTGCCAACTTCCTCTCCACGCAGATCAATTGTGCCTGCATTGTTAAAGGTCTGAAGATTGACAAACTGGCCCTGGGCCACGCCTTCGCGAGTGATTGTGTAAAACGATGGATCCAAAGGTCGGCTGTCGGTGCCGGTCGTTGGCACATAGCTGCCAGTTGTGTCCGTCACGGGTGCATTTTTAACCGCAGCGAGCTGCACGACACCGCTATCAAGGTTGTTGAAGGTAGCCTGCGGTCCGCCGAAATCGGAGACCGAGACCCGTTTGGTATCACGAACGCCGTCACCGTCGGTATCGGAGAAATTGCGGATGTTGAAACTGCCCGCATTATCGAGCGTGTGAGGCGCGCCACCCCAAAGGGTCACAAAGCCATTGATCTCACCATCATTGACGATGTGAACCGAACCCGTCGTGCTTGGGTAGGCAACTTCATAGACAGGAATATCCGCCTGCCATCCCTGGATGACACCACTTGTGGTGCATCCATTGCTGCTCGGGATTGCCCTGGCGGCACCTCCTGAAGGCGACGCTAAGCGTGCTGGTGGCGAAACATGTCGACTGGTGCCACAGCTGACGCCTTGGGTAATTGCAAGATCACTCAGCGCACCGATTGTTCCCTTATTGTTTAAGACAGCAGATATCCCGTCCGCCCCGGACCACAAGACAACGCCGGCTGCGGGTAGGCCACCGCCGACACCACCATAGGAATCGAAAATTCCTTGAATACCAGTCTGATTTATCTCGGTATCGCTGTAACCAGGTGACAAATCCCCTGGCGTGGCCGACCATCCGCCTTCGATCACCGTATTCTGAGCAATATTGATCTCGACCGATCCATCATAGGAACCGGCGGCAATGCCGACCGAATTCTGACCCGATGCAGTAATGTTGGCATTGGCATTGATGGTAATAGGGGCCGTGACATCCGCCTGCAGCGACACAACACCGCCCGAATTATCCCCGCTTGCGATGATTTCGCCATTGAGGTTCATGACCGTTGGCGTGCCAGGGAAAGCAGGAGGGGAGTAAATGGATTCATTATTCAACGGCCCGGCATAAACATAGTGGGCTACGCCAAATGCTGCATTGCCTGAGGTCTCTATATTGCCGGTCGTAACGGACAAACTACCCGTTACATTCTCAGCCACATTGCGGTCACCAAAGACGACAACACCGCCTGAACCGTCGCCCTCGGTGATGATCTTGCCGGCGGTCGTATCGATGTCCACCACACCACCACCCATGACGACAACGGCGGATGACAAATTGCCCGTCGTAGAGATGGCACCACTGCGCAACGTTAAATCAGCTGCATCAATATAATCGGTGACGACAGAATTGTTATCATACACATATCCGACACCACCTGTGAATTTGATGCCAGTCGACTGATCGCCCTCAGTGGTGATGGCGCCTGCACGGGTGTCGATGCTCACGCTTCCAGGAGACGGGAGAGCATCACCCGGGAAAAAGTTTCTGCCATAGGACGTGACGCTGACAGCGACAGAGTCTTGCCCCTCCGTGCGAATGTCGCCCGTAGTGAGTTTCGTCGTGCCACTATTATAAATCGTAACAGCGTCCGAAAATATCCCTGTGGTTTCAATAGTGCCTGCGGTGGTGTCGATATTCAACACCTTACTGCCCTGCACGTAGAGAGCTGATTGGTAGGAATCTGCATTCACCGTGATATCACCAGTGAATATATTGGCTGTTCCCTCCGAGGTTACATAAACACCAGCGCCATTACTGGTGATTTTACCGCCCCTTGTATCAATTAAGATGACAGAGTCAGGATGGAATGCGCCGACGATCATCGCACTCGTGTTGAATCCCAGGGTATTTATATTGCCTGTCAGAATTCGATTGTCGGTCGCGCTCCCTTGGTAGAAGACATTTATGCCACTCGTATCTTGGTTGACATTGATTGTGCCAAGCCTTGTGTCTATATCAAACCGGGTTGCATCCCTTGAAGAAACTCCGCCCGAATTAGCTGCAAAGCCACCATTTACATTTAGTTCAACTGCGCCTTCGAAAACCACAGTCTGGGAACCCGCACCCGTCAATGAAATGCCATAGGACGTAACCGCATTGGTAACGACCCCCGCCGCCACTCTCACCGTCTGGTCGACATCGTTCTCATATAGGATGCCGGATGCATAGGGATTGCCTGCCGGACCGCACGTCACGTCTGCGCCAACACCGCATTCGTTAGCCGCCAGTGCTGTTGTGGGAAACAACGCGACCCCTGAGATCGACACTATCCCAAAAGTTCCAAGCCCAATCAGTGCAGGGAAAATCCCAGGTAATGCACGCTGCCGTCGGGAATGGCGTCTTGATTTCTTCATTAAATCCTCCAAGTTGATCAGCAGTCAGAGCGGATGCGACCAACTCTGGTTAGGCGGTTATTCCAATCGGCACCGGCCAGCGAGTAAAAGACCACTGTTCCGGCGCTAAGGTATGAATATCGGACATCAGGCAATTTTGCGCTGCGCGATCATTCTCCATGCTCGTGCGACTACGCGAAGCTTTCCCATAAGCATAAGGGGTGGGCGTAATCACCGGGTTCAGACCCTTTGATTGCACAGGTTTCTCAATTATTCGGCACGCAGGTTCGATGCCTTTGGTTACGGGCCTAACGCGGCGATTAACGCTGCAACTCAAGCCAAGCAAAAAGGATCGCGACGACCATATATCCATCGGCGCCTTGATTGCATCACGATCTAAAATGATTGGAGAATGCATCGCCCTCTCATGACAGGCCTTCAAGGACATTCCTATATTGGCCAAAAACTGAGGCGAAACACTTTGATCACTATCATTAAAACTGATGACGCGAACCGAAGCTTGCTTCTGCTGCAATTCACAAGCTCTGCGGAAGCCAATTCTGATGAGCATTTGGATGAAGTTAAGAGGTTTCTTGATCCTGAAAAGCACCTTTGTTGGCATAATGCGCACTTCAGCCAATTCAAGAAATAGCTTTACCGCCCCAACCTTTCGCCGATTTTGCGACGGACTGGCTATTGCGGTCCTCAATCTGAACAAGCCCAAAAGGCTTCTGGCAACTATTCCTGATTTCAATGGGCTCGATTCCCCTCAAGCACCGGCCGAAATGCAAACAATCCCTACAAGGTTAGGTAGTATTATCGTCGTCTTTCGCAAGGACAATGTCATATAATGTCACTTCCTAACACAACCGCGACGCGAACACGATCGCTTGGATAATTCAACTTCGGAAGTCTGACGCATTCGAGTGAAAAATGGTGTGGCGAAAGCCGGAAAGCACTTGGAGCAATTTTGCGTAAAGTTCATGAAAGAGAGCCACACCTCTCAAAACAGGCATCTACCCGACTGCAGCGACAGACCAAAGTTCGCTGCGAATGTCTTGAAGATTGGGTTTCGATGAAGTGAGAGAGGCCTAGTGCACTTTGCTAACTGCACCCTTCGCCGCAACAAGAGCCTTTACGGATCTTGCAAACTAGGGCCGCGTGCGGCCCGGCCAGTCTCAGGCAGGTCTAGCCTATGACCGAGTTACACTGCCTAGCGGTGCATGGCTTCCCACAGGCTACCCGCGCTTGTTTCGTAATGTTGTTTCGGATTTGCGCACTTCCATCAATCACGTCGTCAATGGAGCTTATTTCCTTGGCTCCGAGGGACAGATGGGACTTGCGTATCCTGACGATACTGCCGATCTTTCAATCAGCCAGGCTCATCTGGTCTTCCAGATCCAGAATGGCCACCACACCATCATTGGCCCTGCTCCGTACGCTCGGAGCAGATTGCAGAATCCCCCATGGTGTTGACGGGAGATCGGGTCCGACACTTGCAAGACAATAGCTTAAACGACGCTGCTAGGTGACGCGAATACCTTGCCTTGTTTCGGATACTCGGCAGCCATCCGCTTTTCAGATTTCCAATCAAGAACATTTTTGATTGCACGAACCCGCAATCTGCCGGCTCATTTCGTGACGATATGAGCTTCAAAGAACCCCTTTCTTCCTTTCATCATTCGCCCACGAAGCTTGCAGTCGGCATTATCTCATCATAAGCGACAATGATGGCTCCCCCATGCTGCGCCCTGTGAAGCTTTTGGTAACGTCCATCCTTACGAGCGACGAGTTCGGAATGATCGCCTTGTTCGGTAATCTGCCCAGCCTCAACCACGACGATGCGGTCGGCATTCGTGATTGTCGCAAGTCGATGCGCAATCACCAACGTGGCGCGGCCTGCGAAGCTGGCTGGTCAGAGGCGGGAAGAAATATCCTGAAGATCACTTTTATCGGCAAGTAATTGAAAATCTGCCGCAAGGCCTTGACCACGGCTCAAGACATCTCGGTCGATGACGATCGTGACGAGCTGGACGATTGCGCGGCATGAATGTCACCTTTTCATGCAACCTGTGTCGTGATTGATGATCAGCGGCTGCCGCGAAGCAGTAAATGGGAACACGGAATAGCGGAGCACATCTAACTTCTTCAGGACAAGGATTACCAGCTTTTTTGAAGGAGGTCGCCAGATGCAGTGCAAGCAAAGAACCCTGCTGTGGGCCCGTATGCGTGCGTCGTTGCTAGAGCTACGGCAGGTCGAGCGCCCACTTCAGGCGAATGCCCAGCTCCGTTTCCTGTCATGTCTGTCGAGGTTAAGCCGGGATCGACTGCGTTTACCTTGATCCCTTCCCGATCCAGTTCTTTTGCGAGCTTGACGGTCAACATATTCAATGCGGTCTTTGAGGCGCAGTACCCGCCAAAACCAACCGTCCATGTTTCGCTTCGCATGTCGAGAGCATCCGTCAACGAACTAAGGCCACTGCTCATCATCACGATCCGCGCTGCCTTGGATTTTCGCAACAAGGGTAAGAAGGCTTGAGTGACACGCATCACTCCGAATACGTTCGTGTCGAACATTCGCTGCATCTCATCAATTGACTCCTCAGCAAGTGAAGGTGGTTGGCCAAACATAAGTCCGGCGTTGTTTACCAATACGTCCAGATGACCTACCGCGCTCTCGACAGCTTTGACGGCTTCGGAAACGCTTTCAGCGTCAGTAACATCAAGTTGGACTGGACGAGCATCGATCCCGTCACCAAGCAGTTCGCGCGCTGCAATCTGACCGCGTGAAATGTCCCGACAACCCAGCCAAACGGTGTGTCCAGCTTTACCCAGCTGCCACGCGATGGCATGGCCGATACCCTTGTTTGCTCCGGTGATGAGAGCGGTGAGCGAGGTGTGAGTCATCGAAGTGTCCCTGGTCATTTCTATGGCAGAGACATACTACGAATTTCGTATTATTCAAGTATCGTATTTAGCAATTTGCTGTGTCAGCCGTAAGAACTCGGCCTGGTCAGCGGGATCGAGCGCTTGAAGCATTGCTTTGCAAGAGGCCCGATATCCATCAATATAGCCTGTAACTGCTTGCTTTCCTTTTTCGGCGATGGACAGGGCGACCGACCTGCGATTCGTTTCGGGGCGCTGTCGTTCAATCATTTCCCGGCGTACCAGCCTGTCAGCCGAAGACGACATTGTCGTCAGTGCTACCTGAAGGTGGCGCGCGACATCTCCCAGGTTACAAGCGGGATGTTCATCTATGAAAAGGAGCGCCTGAATATCGAGGGCGTTGAGCGAGTTCTGCATCGCTGCCGCTGCCTCCAAGACCTTGAAACGACGGGTGAAGCGCTCAAAGGCAATGGCGAGTAGTTCGATTTGGTCAGATGTAGGTTGGGTCATTTCTGCTATTAAGCATTTTCGCTCGTTGGATGTAAGTCATAGACGTCGGAGCATGCACTCCTTGAAAGCGCGACCGTTACCTTGCCAAAACGCCGAAAAACAAAGTTTTTTATTCTTACCATTGGCGTCTACCAGAAAATGCGCGCGGCAAACGCTAGGTTCTCCTTAATAAGCTGGGCTGTGGTTCCGGCGCGGTCGCCACGTCATGGTGTTTCCTCTTTCGGACATTTAATTCAAAGTTAGCCAGAAATTCCATTCAACCCTTGCTGCTTCGACTTCCCGTGCCACTTCTCTTTCACTAAACGCTCTTTGACCAACCTCATGACTTACACCCAAAAATCTTCAAATACGGGTCATAAGCCTGAACTGCCGCCGATGTGATTGATGGCCAATTAAAACGATCAGCGCCTAAAACGGCATTATAGCTCGACCTGGATGGTGCACTTGGGATAGCTTCTGCAAAAAATGCGAACTTCCAAATTCAGAAAGCACAAGGATGGACATCGATCTGCTTGAAGATTTCATAACCTTGGCTGATGAGTTGAACTTCTCAGCTGCAGCGACACGGCGCAATGTTACGCAGCCAGCCTTCAGCAGACGCATAAAAATGCTCGAGCAATGGCTTGGAGCACCTTTGCTGAGAAGGACTAGCCGTTCTGTTGCGCTTACCAATGCTGGTCGCATTTTCTATTTACGTGCCAGCGTTATCATCCGCGATATCAAACGTGCCCGCGAGGAAACGCGCGAAGCGGCTGGCAAGGCAGAGCGAAACTTATCGATCGCCTCCACTCACGCACTTTCATTTACATTCGTGCCACGATGGATGCTGCAAACCATTGGCCATTCCAGCATCAACTCTGCAAGCCTGATCACCGACAGTTATGCCGAATGTGAAGCGTTACTATTGAGCGGAGACGCAGTTTTCCTGATCTGCCATCGCCGTCCCGAAACAAAAAACAAGCTGACGACGCGCCAGTTTATGTCCCAGACAATAAGCCAGGATGTGCTTGTCCCTCTCTCGGCTCCTGATGAAAATGGTGAACCACGATGGAGCCTTGATCGAGCAACGGCAGACAGACCGATACCACAACTGAGCTATGCCTCGGCCTCTGGCCTTGGTCGTATTTTGGAAGAATATTGGTCGGAGAACAGATCGCGACCGGCTCTTCAGACCCAGTTTAGCTCTGACCTTGCTGCGACCTTGCTTGAGATGGTCAAGGAGGGTCAGGGTGTCGCCTGGGTGCCACTTTCATTGGCGGAACGTGATATAAAAGCCGGTCAACTGGCACGCGCTGGCGGCCATGAATTCGACATTCCGGTGGACATTACACTTATCCGCCCGACCACACGTCTCAGCCTTCATGCAGAGCAGTTCTGGCAAAAGGCGGTAAACGCCCACTCGAAGGTCTGAGACGGATATCGCAAATCTATCTATGCAAGATTGGCATTGATCATGTGATAGTTGGCATTGGTCATTTTCAGTTATCCGACGTTATGAATTTCCTCACATGAGAGACGTGCTGCCGGGAGTACGAAGGTAGCAGCTCTTCTTTATTGGGAGGAAATAATGAGAAGACTGTTAAGTCAGCTCTATATCCAGGTTTTAATTGGAATTGTCATTGGCGGCCTGATCGGCTTCTTCTGGCCTGACATTGCGACCTCACTGCAACCATTTGCAACCGGCTTTATCAAACTCATCAAGATGCTGCTCGCACCGATCATTTTCGGAACTGTGGTCTTGGGTATCGCGAAAATGGGCAATGTCCACGAAGTGGGCCGTATTGGAACCGTTGCGCTCATCTATTTCGAGATCGCATCCACGATTGCTCTGGTACTGGGCTTGATTGTGGTTAATCTGATGCAACCAGGTGCGGGCATGAACATTGATGCCAGTCAGATCGATACATCATCAATTGCCGGGTATCAAAAGACTGCGGCCGAACACGGCGGCGTCATTGATTTCTTTCTGGATATCATTCCACAAACCATTGTCGGTGCATTTGCTTCCGGCGCAATGTTGCAAGTCATTCTGATCGCGCTTCTGTTTGGGGTCGCCCTGGTACAGATCGGCGAGCGAGCGAAACCTTTCGTCGATGTGATCGATGTGTCGCTGCAGGCGCTTTTCCGTATCGTTGGAATGGTCATGAAGCTCGCGCCATTGGGCGCCGGCGCTGGCGTTGCTTATACAATTGGCAAACACGGTATTGGGACAATCTGGTCACTCGGCCACCTGATGCTCGCGGTATATCTGACATCCATCCTTTTTGTAGTTCTCGTCATCGGAACCGTGGCACGATGGTCAGGCTTTCCGCTTCTTCAGTTCTTCCGATACTTCAAAGATGAGATCTTCATCACCCTGGCCACCTGTTCCACAGAAGCGGTACTGCCACGCATGATGGCCAAGCTGGAACGCCTTGGTGTCAGCAAACCCGTCGTCGGGCTGGTGCTGCCAACAGGCTATGCCTTCAACGCTGATGGCACCTGTATCTATCTGACAATGGCCGCAATTTTTATCGCGCAGGCCACCAATACCGATCTTAGCCTCTGGGGTCAGCTAGGTATCCTGGGCGTCTTGTTGCTCACTTCCAAAGGATCGGCAGGCGTCGCCGGAGCAGGCTTTGTCACTCTCGCCGCAACCCTCTCCACCTTTCACACCGTACCCGTAGCTGGCTTGGTCCTGCTATTGGGCGTGGATCGCTTCATGAACGAAGCACGCGCTGTCGTGAACCTGATCGGAAATGGCGTTGCAACGATTGCAATCGCCAAATGGGAAGGAGAGCTGGATATGAACACGGTACGTCAGGTCATCGCCGAACAAAAAGGCCAAACCCCGCGGAAAATAACCGCTCAGGCAGTGCCAGAAGCCACTCATCAGCATGCCTAGCATGAAGAATAAAGTAGAATAGGAGACATATGTCATGCGCATCATTGAAGTCCGTGAAGTGACTAAACCGATCTCTTCGCCGATCCGTAACGCGTATATCGACTTCAGCAAAATGACGGCAAGCCTCGTGGCAGTCGTTACTGATGTCGTCCGTGATGGCCGCCGGGTTGTGGGTTATGGATTTAACTCGAATGGTCGATATGGACAGGGCGGCCTCATCCGTGAACGTTTCCGGGATCGTATCCTGCAGGCAGACCCTGAAAGCCTGCTCAACGAAGCCGGCGATAATCTCGACCCACATAAAATCTGGGCCGCTATGATGGCCAATGAAAAGCCTGGCGGGCATGGCGAACGCTCGGTTGCAGTTGGTACAATCGACATGGCCGTGTGGGATGCAGTCGCAAAGATTGCTGGAAAGCCGCTTTTCCGCCTTCTCGCAGAAGCCAAGGGTGTGGAGGCGGACCCGCGTGTCTTCGTTTATGCGGCTGGCGGATATTATTATCCGGGCAAAGACGATTCTGCTCTGCGTAAAGAAATGCGCAGCTATCTCGACCGCGGATATAATGTCGTCAAAATGAAAATTGGCGGTGCATCCATCGACGAAGACAAGCGCCGTATCGAAGCCGTTCTTGAAGAAGTCGGAACAGAAGCCCGGCTGGCCGTTGATGCGAATGGTCGTTTCGATCTTGAAACCGGCATAGCGTATGCAAAAATGCTGCGTGAATACCCTTTGTTCTGGTACGAAGAAGTAGGCGATCCGCTCGATTACCAGCTTCAGGCCGCTCTCTCCGAATTCTATCCCGGTGCGATGGCAACCGGTGAAAACCTGTTCTCACATCAGGATGCGCGGAACCTCATCCGCTACGGCGGTATGCGCCCGGATCGGGACTGGCTACAGTTTGACTGCGCACTTTCTTATGGCCTTGTCGAATATCTTCGAACGCTTGATGTGCTCGATCAACTGGGCTGGTCGCCTTCTCGTTGCATCCCTCATGGTGGCCATCAGATGTCCCTGAACATTGCAGCTGGGCTGGGGCTTGGCGGCAATGAGAGCTATCCTGACCTCTTCCAGCCTTATGGCGGTTTCCCGGATGGTGTGAAGGTCGAAGATGGCCACATCGTCATGCCTGACCTTCCAGGCATCGGCTTTGAAGGAAAAACAGATCTGATCAAGGTCATGCGAGAACTAGCGGAATAAGCCTGAGTGGCGGGGTTTTGCCCCGCCTTTTTTGTTGGGCACTCTCAAACACTCACGGGAAACTGTTTCAGACAGGGAGGGTTGGAGAACACAATATCGTAGTTTAATGGAGGAGGAACTGTACATGATACGCCATGTAAAACGTGGGGCCTTGCTGCTCACAGCAATTCTTTTAATGACCTTTCAAGCGTCAAACCAAGTCATGGCTGAAAACTATCCTAAGCCGGTAGAGCACGACTACACGATCAAAAATTTTCGCTTCCATGATGGCAGTACCATGGATCTGAAAACGCACTACTTGACCATCGGCAACCCCGCTGGCGAAGCGGTACTGATTTTGCATGGCACCAATGGATCAGCCAAGAAGATGCTGAACAAGGGATTTTCGGAAGCTCTCTTTGGTCCCGGACAACCACTCGATGCCCAAAAGTACTTTCTGATATTGCCGGACTCCATCGGTGCGGGCGGGTCGCAAAAGCCCTCGGATGGATTACGCATGAGATTTCCGCATTACAATTATGACGATATGGTTGAAGCGCAATATCGGCTGGTCAAGGAAGGCCTCGGACTCAATCACTTGCGCCTCATTCTTGGACATTCAATGGGCGGGATGCATGTTTGGAACTGGGGAATTCGCTATCCGGATTTTGCGGATGCACTGGTCCCTATGGCGTCCCTTCCGGCACCGATGGCCGGACGAAACTGGATGATGCGCAGAATGCTTATTGATGCAATCACGACCGATCCCGCTTGGCAAAGCGGCAATTACGAGACCCAACCAGAAAATCTTCGTGTCGCTTCTGTCTGGTATGATCTTGCGACCAATGGTGGCAATACCCGACTGTGGCAAGCCGCCCCCACAAATGCGGAAGCCAGTACCTATGTCGACACAAAACTCGCTGAGGCAAAAATCACGGATGCAAATGACACACTTTATCAGTGGAACGCTTCTCAAGATTTCGATCCATCAAAGGATCTTGAGAAAATCACCAGCTATCTTTTTGCGATCAACGCAGCTGATGATGAGCGCAATCCGGAAGAGCTCGGCCATCTGCAATCCGCAGTTGGTCGGATGCCACATGGCAGTTATCTGATAATCCCTGCGAGCAGTAAAACCCGCGGACATGCGACAACCAGTAATGTAGCGGAGCTATACAGCGATGAACTTGGCAACTTTTTGAAAGAAGTTCCCAAGCGATAGAATATAACGTTCTGCTGTTGGTATCTTGGATACTGCCAACACATTGCACAGCTAGCCTGCGTGGCGGCCAGAAAGTTACCGTCCCGAATTGCTCTCAAATATTGATGAACAATTCGGGGCCGCAATCGCATCCTTGCAAACGCAGGCTTCAGTAAAGTTAACGTCTGCGTGCCGCTAACTTCCTGCTTAGATTTCCCTTATCAAAGTATCAGCGATGCGCACACTAAGCGCCGCACCTGTCAGCGTTGGATTTACGCAAGACGAAGAAGGCATGACACTGGTGCCCGCAATGAACATGTTGCGATGATCATGCGTGCGGCAGTCGCGGTCCACCACCGAATTCTTTGGATCGTCGCCCATGATTGTTGTGCCCATTATGTGCTGGCGGTTCTGCCATTTCACATCGGTGCTGACGATGTCTGCATCCAGAAGCTTGGCGATCTGATCAAAGTCCTGCAATGCGCGGTCGCGGCCTGCATTCCAGTAATCGGTCACGCTGTAATAGATTGACGGAACAGGAATACCCAGCGCATCAACCTTATCCGTGCTTGGGAGGACACGATTTTCAGCCAAGGGCAAAGTTTCAAAATCCACTGCCCAGTTCAACGAGCGCGCCGAATTTCGGCGAATTTCGGCATCAAGCTTTGAACCAAGAACACCCTTTTTCAAAAGGCTCGCGGTTGTCTGACCCGTCGGAACGGTGTTCCGAACCTTGATCTTATAGCTTGGATAATTTTTGCGGAATTCACCATCGCGCTGATTGAGATAAACAAGAAGCTGGGTTGGACCTTCACCTGGCCAGAAATCTTCCTTCGCCATCACATTCATGCTGATGCCGGTATGGTCCATCAGATTGCGACCAACCTGATCAGATGAATTCGCGATACCGTTGGGGAAACGATCAGACTTTGAAAGTAGCATGATCTTCGGAGATTCAATGCCATAAGCAGCCATCACGAAATAACGTGCGGTGAGCTTATGCTCTGAACCATCCGAGCGCTTGTACCAGATTGCGGTGATCTTACCGCCATCATCAGCATCGATCTTCCAGACAACAGAATTGTCCCGAATGATCGCGCCATGGCGTTCGGCTTCGTCGATATGCATCGAACCATCATATTTTGCAGCAATCGGACAAACCGGGTTGCAGTTATTGTTGCCACCACAGGCCGGACGCTGGCCATAAGGGCGCGTTGCGCGGCCATTCGGCTCAAGGATCGGGTTAAAACCGCCCCTTGAGAGCTTTTCCGAAAGCTGAGTGAACATATAGCTCGGTTTCAGACCACGCATCGGATAAGGAATCGAACGCGGCGGATAGGCACTCCCCCCCTGCCCGCTTTCATCCTGACCATCGACGCCGCTGACACCGAGCTCCGTTTCAGCGCGAGCGTAAAATGGCTCGAGTTCATCATAGCTCACCGGCCAATCGCGACCATGGCCATAAAGCGACTTCAGGCGGAAGTCGTTTGGGATCATACGCCAAAGCGACGAACCGAAGTGCCATGTCGTACCGCCGACGACACGCAGGTATGAGGTGTTGTACTTCACTGGACCCACCTGCTGGAGATAATCACCATAGGTGGATGGTGCGTGTGGCAGGTTCGGAAACGGCGAGCCTGCGCCCTGCAACTTAGCATTGGCCAGCGAAAGCTTCACAGGAGCATTGCGGAAAGTCTCAACAATATCGCGGCGATCTACGCGCGGACCCGCTTCCAGCACGATCACTTTCTTACCAGCTTTTGCAAGGCTGCTGGCAATGATCCCGCCCATTACGCCCGAACCGATAACGATCAGATCCGCATCATATGCGTCGTTTGCCATTTTTCTCTTCCTGTCAGATCTTGGTATCAGGTTTCGGACCCCAGGCGTCTGGGCCAGGTCCATAGGTTGGGATCGCCAGAATGCCTCGCGTCGGGCGGTACATCAGCGCTTCTCCGTAAGCTATAAGCTCTGCATCTTCCGGCTCACCGACCACGCCGAGATACCAGGCCGACACAATTTTGGTTGCGGTTTCCATCAGCTTTGCATCAACGGAAGGCAACTCAAGAAATGCGTCCATATTTGCAGCATCACTCTGCTTAACGACCGAACCGAGCGCATTCATCTGCGCTACGAAACCGGAATTCCGCTTTTGCAGGGCCGCGAAATAGCGGCTACCCAACACCGGATCGAGATTATGGCCGGTCAGAAACGTCGAGAGCTGCATGAAGTCTTGCTGCGTTGCATCGGCTGCAGCTGCAGGCAGCGGGCCGGCCAGAGCGGCTATGGCGCCGAGCGCTGCAAGTGCAACAGTTCCGCGCAAGACAGATCGGCGAGAGATTTGACGACCGAAAGCGGTGTCCAGAAAATTATCAACTGGCATTACTGGTCTCCTGAGGGAGTGCTCAATGCTATGGGCAAACAAAGAAAAAAGCCGATCAGGCGCGCATTAGACGCTTGCGGCGACGAACCAGCCAGACAATGACCGTTATAAGGATCAGAATACCGATCACGATCGCCGGTGCCGCAAATGGTGCGAGTTTGGCAATCAGCGGCTTCGGTCCACCCTCGCGGATCAGTTTGACATCGGCGGGCGTCACTTTGACATCCGGATTACCGTATTGCGCCAGCACATAGTTGCTGACATCGGCAACATCTTGATCGGAAAGATGGTCTGTATAGAAAGCATCTGGACCGAAACCCGGCATGAATGCCGTTTCCCCGTCTACCGTGCGATTGACACCAAATAGGATTGCGGAAAGTAGATTGTCTGAACGCTCTGCACCCGTAACCGTGTTGTGGAACAGCGACGGATAATGCTTGTTGCCTTCACCATTCATCTGATGGCAGTTTGCACAAACACCACTGAAAATCCGGAAGCCACTTTCATTTGGTTTTTCCCCCGGAAGACCGCGCAACGCATATTCTGTTACTGATGGTTTGCCGAACTTGTCGCGCGGAGTTTTGGTGCCGGACGAAACCGGAGCCACATCCTTTACGTATACCGCAATCGCTTTCAGATCTTCATCGGTCAAATGCTGGAGACTGTGTTCGATGGCTTCTGCCATAGGACCTGCCGCCTGCGCCTTGCCCGCAACATGACCTGTGCGCAGATATTGCACCAATTCATCCTGTGACCAGTCACCAATACCACTGACTGGATCAGAGGTAATGTTTGGCGCATACCAGGAACCGAGCGAACCACCGGAAAGTGCTTGGCTAGCCCGCTCGGCCATCAGATCATTGCGTGGTGTATGACAAGTACTGCAATGTGCCAGCGCTTCAGAGAGATATGCACCACGGTTCCACTCTTGAGATTTGTTGGAATTCGAGGTGAAACGCGTCTTATCAAGGAACAGAAGGTTCCATGCCGCCATTGACGTACGTACGCTGAATGGGAACGGCAGTTCAGTCTTCTGCGGCTGATGATCAACTGGCTTCACCTCATGCATGAAATAGGCGTAAAGCGCTTTCACGTCTTCGTCTGTCATCTTCGCATAGGCCGTGTAAGGCATAGCCGGATAAAGATGCGAACCATCTTTCGCAACACCATCACGGACGGCATGCGCAAATTCTTCCTCAGTGTAAGTGCCAATGCCATCGGCCTTTGATGGCGTAATATTTGTCGAAAAAATCGTGCCAAGCGGTGACGTGATGCCATAACCACCTGCAAAGGGCTGACCGCCGTGAGGCGCCGTGTGGCAGGCTGCACAATCCGATGCAGTGGCAATATAGCGCCCCTTGGCGATCAGTTCCGCATTCGGCTCATCAGCTATCGCCTCTGATCCGAATGCCATAACAAAAACGGCTGTTGCGCCAAGGAGTGCTTTCCATGAAGGACGGGGTGCAACGGGGTATTGCTTGAAGCTGCCTGATTGCGACATTCTGAACGAGCTTTCATGAAGCATGAATAATTCAATGCGAGCCGAAGGTTGCTCTCTTTCCGAAAACAACCTGCTCGCCTCGCTCGAAACGGGACAAGCATAGCAATCCAAGAATCGAAATTTCTTGGACATTCCTATTCTCTTCAATAATTCAGAGAGTTGGGTATGCGATGTTCCGTGGCCTGTTGTTTGGAATAGCTCCAAGTGACTAGATAAGAAAATCAGTCTTTGCTAAATTCAGATTTCATCATACGTGAAAGCTTGACCTGTGAAATTCGATCTAATTGACCTGCGCATTTTTGTATCCGCCATCGAAGGTGGTAGCCTCACCGCTGCTGCAAATCAGAACAATATTGTTGTGGCGGCAGTCAGTGCGCGACTAAAAAAGTTGGAGGAATCCTTTAATCTCAAACTGTTCGACAGAACGGGGCGCGGTATTCGCCCGACGCTTGCAGGTGAAATTTTTGCGCGGAACGCGCGCAAGATTATCGACGATGCGCGGAGGGCACAGACCGCACTTGATGATTTTTCCGATGGTCGCGGCGGTCATGTACGGTTACTATCGAACACGAATATGTTAGCGGAACATATCCCTCATACCCTTGGGACATTTCTTGCAGCACACCCCGATGTGACGGTCAGCGTCGAGGACAAACCTAGTCTTGAAGTCGTGAGCTTGCTAAGAAACGGAGAAGCAGACATTGGCATTGTCGCATCTTCTGCAGACATGAGCGGCTTGGAAAGCTGGCGTTTTGTGCCCGACAGGCTAGTCCTTGTTACGCCAATCGAACATCCGCTTGCAGCATCGCCCGTGAACTATTCTAGAATCCTCGATTTCAAATTAATTGGTTTGCCAAAACACACAGCCTTGATGCAGTTTATGAGCAGGCTTGCCAATGAGCTCGGCCGCGCCGTCGATTACCGGACCCGAGCCGAGAACTTTGAAAGCGTTTGTCTCATGGTTAAATGCGGTGCAGGCATAGCAATTGTCCCACAATCGGCTGCGCTTCGTTACGGGCGCTACATGGCTATAAACGTCACGGAAATTGATGAGGGGTGGGCCGATCGCAATCTCTACCTTTGCGTAAGGAATGAATTACAACTACCTAGTTATGCGGCAAGCTTGCTTGATCACCTTCGTCGCTATGCACAAGAAGTTACCTAATTATTCATATTGCAATTGTGATCAGCGTGCTGGAACCACAAGCTTGCTCGAAAACTGGATCGACATAGAGATCACCGGCCTCTTTTTTAAAATGCGCGCGAGGAGCGGCAAATTCCCGCTGACCGAATGCCCAACTATGAATGCCAAAAACTCAGGTGAGTGGTTATGCACTCATAATGTGGTTTCAGAGAACGCAGCAGGCTGGGTCGCAATTTCTTTACACGTTAAAGGCGGCCAGATCTGTTGACGCAATTATCCTGCAAGTTGCGCGAAAGTTTTGTATGGCGAACCGTTCTCATCTACGAATTGCTTTTGCTGATCATTTGAGCAACTTCGGTCCCCAATGCCATGACGTCCCTTGCTCTCTATTCATAAACGCAAAAGTCATCACTCCACTCGCCACCCCTACTCAGACGTCGAAGCATGATAAGAGGAGCAACAGCTTGGAAAGGCAAGAGAATGCTACGCGACGGGGATTGCCACATTGCGGAAGACTGCAGTTGGCCCATGACCTGCTAATTAGAATTGCCGCAATTCCGCGACCACGAAATCGAGGAATACCCTGAGCTTCGGCGAAAGTTGATGCCTAGACGGATAGATGGCATAGACCGACAATTCAACCTTGGTCCAGTCTGGCAAAAGAGAAACGAGGCGGCCAGTGGCAAGATCCTCAGCCACGTAACGTAAGGGTATCAAACTCAGGCCAAAGCCCTCCAACAGGGCATCGCGAACCGCGAGGCTGGTCGTAACCGAATAGCGACCTTGTACTGGGACCGATACTCGCTCGTCCCCGTTGTAGAACTCCCAAACGTCGGCATGGCCGGAAAGACTGAAACGGATACAGTTATGCCCCTTCAAATCTTCAGGTGTCACGGGTGTTCCCGCAGCCTCCAGGTATCGAGGTGACGCGCACAAGACGTGCGGTAGGGTCATCAGTTTGCGAGCTGTAAGGCTCGTGTCCTCGAGCGCGTCGCTTCCGCGGATCGCAAGGTCGAAACCGTCGCGAACGATATCAACACGCCTGTCGTTCAGGTCAAGGTCCAGTTTGATATCAGGAAATTGCTCGAGAAATTTCGGAATAGCTCGTGATAGGCAGACCAAGGTCGTGGTCATCGGCGCCGCGACGCGAAGCGTACCAATCGGCTTCGAATTGAGCGGCCCCATAGCCTGATCCGCCTCATCAAGCCCGTCAAGAAGAGGTACAATGCGCGAGAGGTACATCAATCCGGCCTCTGTCAGGCTCATCCGTCGCGTGGTTCTGTTGAACAGGCGAACGCCAAGCCTAGCTTCGAGCTCGGCAACGTTCTTTCCTATCGCGGCAGGAGTCATCCCAAGGCCTCTTGAAGCTTCTGCGAAGCTGCCTTTCTCAGCAGTGCGGCGAAAAGCCGTAAGAGCTGTTAATCGTTCCATATTCAATACTCTCTGTTTCGAGTGTCGATATAAGTTCGATCATTAACAAATGGAAGAAGGGTTATAAATTGCCGCTATCTTGAAATGGAGATAGCCATTGTGCCTTTGCATCAAATCAACCACGAGCCCGAAACTATCATCGACGCGATCGAACGTCGCGTTTCGACCAACCACTACGATACAGATGCAAGCATCGATGATGCGATGCTCTGTGAGCTTGTTCGACTGGCCACACTCGCACCAACCGCATTCAATCTTCAGAACTGGCGTTTCATCGCTGTACGCTCGCTGACGGCAAAAGAGCTGTTGTGGGAGGCATCGGGTCGACAAGACAAAATAAAGGCAGCGGCCGCCACTTTCATCGTCTGCGGTCGCAATCCCAAAACGATTGATCTCCAGCGAATTCTTCGCCTCTCCGTTACTGCGGGGTTCATGCCGGAAACAGTTGCGCTCGGCTGGGTTGATGCTGTTCACCACATGTATGGGAATGATCCGCAAATGCAGCGCGACGAAGCGATCCGATCTGCGACTTTCGGCGCTGCGAACCTGATGTACGCGGCAGCCGGTTACGGCCTGGCAACGGGGGCCATGGTTGGTTTCGATCCCATTGCGGTCAGTAGAGACTTCGGACTTGCCGGTGATGAAGTCCCCGTCCTGCTGATGACTGTCGGGAAAGCCACGGCCAATAACTGGCCGCAGAAACCCCGGTGTGATCTGCGCGAAGTACTGGAGTTCGCATGATCATGACACATACAACAACGGCCGGTCACAGTTCTTCCTCGGGGTGTCGCGGCCATGGCGTCGATGTTTTGATAACCGCGATTGCTCCGACGGTCTGGGGCAGCACCTATATCGTCACGACAGAATTTCTGCCATCTGGATATCCTGTCACAGTTGCGGCGCTCAGGGCACTCCCGGCGGGTCTTTTGCTTCTCGCGATCGTCAGGCAGTTGCCTACAGGAGTGTGGTGGTGGCGCAGCTTCATTCTCGGGATTCTCAACTTCACAGTCTTCTGGTCACTTTTGTTCGTATCGGCCTATAGGCTGCCTGGAGGCGTCGCTGCAACTGTCGGCTCTATCCAACCTCTGGTCGTGGTCGTTCTTGCCCGTGTCCTGATGGACGCGCGGTTGAAGCTTGGTGGGATTCTTGCGGCCTTGGTCGGAATAGGCGGTGTCGGGCTTCTTGTGCTGGCTCCGAATGCGAAGCTGGACATGATTGGCATCTTTGCGGGCACGGGGGCGGCAGTCTCGATGGCATTCGGAACAGTGCTGAGCCGCAAGTGGCAACCTCCCGTCTCAGCTCTGACGTTCACGGCCTGGCAACTGACGGCAGGCGGATTGTTGTTGGCTGTTCTGGCACTTTTGCTCGAACCCATGCTGCCGTCACCGAGCTTGCAGAATATGGCAGGTTTCCTGTGGCTTGGTCTGATCGGGGCCGCAGCAACCTACATCATCTGGTTTCGTGGTGTATCCCGTCTTGAGCCCGCACTCGTGTCGTCCCTAGGCTTCCTCAGCCCGTTGACCGCCGTGATCCTCGGGTGGGTTTTTCTCGGTCAATTTCTAACGTTAGTCCAGATTCTAGGGGTACTCCTGGTTCTCATCAGCATACTCACAACGAAGCGTCAGTCTCTGAAAGACCGGCAACCGGGAGCCGCACCTCGTAGTCCAGCGCCTCGCAACCTCTGATCCGGAGGGCATTGCGGCCGAACCGGCTCGCAAGGTACAGGGGGGCTATCAAAACGAAGGGTTCCCCCGCTGGCGGATCGAAGCTGCTAACTAGAGTGGAAACTCGCATCCTGAGTATTGCTCGCGAGACCGTCCCGATCGTGCACTAGCGAGCCCACGCGCCGCTCCTAAGAACAAAGCCGCAAGCAATCCCCACGGCCAAAGCGGAGCGGAAGCCGGGCGCTCGGATCGGGTCAGGACGTGGGAACCTTAAAACGGAGTGTTTAACGCGCTCTGATCAACAAATTCCTGGCTGATCAACAGATCGGCAAGTTTCTGCGCTGCGGGACCTAGCGCCTCGTCGCGGCGGTGGGCGACATAAGCACTCGACGTGACCTCGCCATTGAAACCTACGGCGCTGACATTGAGGCACACCAGCGTTCCTTGTTCCAAGTCCCGTTCAACTAGCCAATAGGGGAGCCGCCCCCAGCCTGCTCCCCCGAGGATGAGCTGGTGTTTGGTATCCTGGGAGTTGACGCGGCAGGTCTTTGATGAAACGACCCCGAAATCTCGGCCTGCGGATATGTCGGATGGATCGGTCAGAACAATTTGGAGATGATCGGCAACATCCATCAGCTCCAGTGGACGGCCCTCATCGCGGAGGGCCAGCGGATGGGTCGAAGCGACGACCGAGACCTGCCTTACGGTTTTCAGCGGCTCAAACTTGATGCGGGGGTCGCGGAACTCTTCACCAACCATCACCGAAAGCGCACAACGGTTCTTTCGAAGCGCATCGAGAGGACCGCCCATGGCTTCCGACCATACATGAACGGCAACAGCAGGATAATCATGTCGCATCTGTGAGATTGCGCGGGCGACCTCCCGCATCGGGAAGAGCGTATCGACAGAAATCGCGAGTTCCGTTTCGACACCATGCGCGAAGCCCTGCGCTTGGGCTCGTAATACGTCCACTCGCAGAATGATGTCGCGGGCGTTGCCAAGCAATAACTGTCCCTGTGATGTCAAGGTAGGCTTGTACCCAGAACGGTCAAACAGTTCAACGCCAAGAGTGTTCTCAAGGTTGGCGATGGTTGCGCTTACACCCGACTGGACGCGTGAAAGTTTCTGAGCTGCGGACCGGAAGCTGCCGCTGTCGGCAATCGTGACGAATGTCCGTAGCTGATCGAGCGTAAGGGCGTCCAACATGATCTTTCCTTATGATCATCTATATTATTTTTATATCACTTATTTCGCTTCTCTTTTTGATGCAACCTTTCGGCCTGCAAGATCAATCCGAGGACAACGAGATGACGAAGGTGCTGGTGCTTTACTATTCCTCCTATGGGCATGTTGAGACAATGGCTATGGCGGTGGCCGATGGCGCGCGTGAGACGGGGGCTACCGTGGCGGTTAGGCGGGTGCCTGAGCTTGTTCCCGAAGTGGTTGCTGCAACATCCGGATATAAGGTCGACCAGTCTGCGCCGGTCGGAACGGTGGCTGAACTAGCGGATTACGATGCCATCATCATCGGAACACCGACCCGCTTCGGCAATATGGCGTCCCAGGTGAAGAACTTTCTCGACCAGACCGGTAAGCTCTGGTTCGATGACAAGCTGGTCGGAAAAGTGGGCAGCGTCTTCACCTCAACGGGCAGCCGGCATGGCGGGCAAGAAACAACGATCCTGTCCACCCAGACCGTCCTGTTCCACCTCGGCATGATCATTGTCGGCCTCCCCTACAGCTTCAAGGGCCAGATGCGAATGGACGAAATCACCGGTTGCTCTCCCTATGGCGCATCGACGCTCGCTGATGATGGTCACGGAGGGCATCGCACGGTCAGTGAAAACGAGCTTGATGGCGCGCGCTTCCAGGGACGGCATGTCGCCGAGATCACGTCCGCACTCGTGGCCGGCCGCTTAGCACGAGGCTCATGATGGACTCGATTTCAACAAGGAAAGCGGTGTCCACGCGCTGGGCTGCCGTGGTCGTCATAGTTGCCAGCGGGATTACAGCCGCCTTGCAAGTTGGAAAGGCCGCGATTGCAGCGCCCCTGTTGCAGCATGATTTTGGCATCGCACTGACGGCGATCGGCTGGCTGGCAGGAATATTTGCGGTAATCGGCCTTATAGGTGGCATTCCAACGGGTGCGTTTGTCGCGCGCTTCGGTGCGAGACGCATCCTCATCATCGGACTTTTGATTACCACAGCCGGCGCAGCGCTTAGCGCGGCGGCACCGGGACTACCAAGCCTGTTTTCCGGCCGAATTATCGAAGGGGCGGGCTTCCTGCTCGTGACGGTCGCTGCACCGTCATTGCTCGAAGAAGTTACACGACCATCTGATCGTGACCTGGCCTTCGCCCTTTGGAGCTGCTTCATGCCCGTCGGCATGGCGACAGCGATGCTAGTCGGACCGCTGTTTGACAACTGGCAGACGATGTGGTGGGCAAGCAGCGCGCTGGCACTCGTGATCTGCTTGGCCGTTCCACTCTTCATTTCTGCCGGCGAAAAAGGCCAAAACACGTCCTGGAGCCGCTTACGCGGCGAAAGCATGATCGTGCTGCGCGACCGGAGAGCCGTGGGACTCGCGATCACATTTTCGCTCTATAGCCTAATGTTCTTCGCTGTCTTCAGCTTCCTGCCGGTGCTGCTGATGGAGCGGCTACAGGTCTCGCACCAGATGGCCGGCGTGCTCAGCGCGCTGGTCTCAGCCGTGAACGTCATCGGCAATTTGACAGCGGGACTACTCCTTTCCAAGGGCTTTAGCCGCCCTGCTCTCCTTATAGCTGCATGCCTCGTTATGGGGCTGGCCAGCTTCGGGGTATTTCTCCCCGTGCTGCCGGTAAGTACGGCCTTCGGCCTATGCCTGTTGTTTTCGGCGATAGGCGGTGTGGTTCCGGCTATACTGCTGTCCTCCGCGCCAATTATGGCGCCAACGGCAGGGTTGACCCCAATTGTTATGGGCCTGATCGTTCAGGGCAACAATCTCGGACAGCTACTTGGTCCAGCAGCTATCGGTGGAGCACTGGAACGATTTGGCTGGGATTCAGCAGCCTACATTGTGGCGGGGGCGGCTCTCATTGCCGTGCTAATGGTGACCTCGACGATCAGGCAGGTCGGCTCAGAATAGATCAGCTTTGGAATGGGCGGCGGCTGATGAGTATCGATATCAATCACACGATCCTGGCGACGCGAGACGCGCACGATTCTGCCCTGTTTCTTGCTGAAATGCTCGGAGTGCCGCCGCTGCGCAGATGGAGGCTGTTCTGCATGGTCTCCACCGCCAATGGCGTCCACGTCGACTATACGGATGTGGGTCGTGCCGTCGTTCCACAACATTGCGAGTTCCCCTTCGTTGACACGAGTATCGACGCTTTGCATGACCGACTCGGCAAGCGGAGCTTGCATTACTCGGCCGATCCCCCACGGCGGAAGCCGGGGATGAACGACCACGATGGTGGCGGCGGGCTCTATTTCAACGATCTAAATGGCATCTGCTCAAAGTGATAATCCGCCACTGCGGCAGCGGCGGCTGGAGCCCATGATCAGCGATCTCGGAAAACCCCTCTCATACAGGTCCAAAGTTCGACGAAACTTGGGTCCCAGCGCACCTTTTAGACGAAAAACAAAGAGCAAAGGACAGTGCCTATGAAGGCGCGTTACGACTTTTCTACTGTTGCGCGTGACGCTTAGGAGGCGGTTGCCGCGTCCGAAGCCCATGTGTGCGATACATCCGGGATTGAGTGCACTCCCTAGTTGCAGACCTAAAAGGTAAAAGCCTGCGCCTAATGCGTTAATATCGGGGGTTGATTGGTTGGTGTTGAAGTATCCCGTTTCGTCGTTTCCGTAGGGATTTTGCGGTAGAGTGAAGAATATTGGAGTAGCTTTTAACCCTACACGCAATCCCACGCTTCGTTGAGATCGCCGGTCAAGAATATTCCTAATGTGCCTGATTGGTGTACTTGGAGTAGCTTTACCAAGCCAAAACGACTTATAAGGGCGTCGTGAAATTTCTTGCCAATAAGCCCCTCAAAAACTCCCCCATGTGCCGATCAACATTTTGAGGAATCGCTCCGCTGCCGGCGATAACGTGCCCCCCCTGCGTCTTACAACGCCTATAGTTCTTGAGATCTCGGGGTTTCGAATAGGCCTCGTAATTAAAAGTGGATGCTCTCCTTGCGGTGTAGCCATTTGCGGTAACACAGATATGCCTAACCCCGCCTCCACAAGACCGAGAGAGGTTGACAAGTGAGTTACTTCATAAAACCAACGAAGTTTAATGTTGGATTTTGCCAAAGCTCCATCGAGCAATGTTCGATTGCCGCTTGAGCGATGAACTGTGATCAAATGATAAGGTGCTAAGTCGTCCCAGCCGACTTCGGATTTTTCCGCAAGAGGATGATCTTTGCTGGCAGCAAGAACGAAGGGGTCCTCGACAAGCCGATCAAAGATCAGATCCGGGTCGGCTGTTCCCATGATATTGATACCGAACTCCACCTCTCCCCGTGCAACAGCCTGCAATCCATCAGTGGCTGGAAGGTCAAGAATTCTGAATCGGATGTTTGGATACTCGATATTGAACTGCTTTATAACTTTCGGCAGGAAGTAGAATGCTGCTGTCGGTAGACATGCAATAGTCACTAGGCCGCCGCGCTGAACGGCAGGATCACGCACCGCAAAAAGTGAGCCGTCAAACTCCTCCAGCATACGCCGCACCAGAGGCAATAGTTCCGTGCCAAGGGCTGTAAGCGAAACATGTCGAGTGGTGCGCTCCAACAATGGCGCACCAATGGCCAATTCCAACTTCTGGATGCGCCTGCTCAGTGCTGGCTGGGACATGTTCAATGTATCAGCCGCCCTGTGAAAACTCTCCAGTTCAACGATTGCGAGAAATGCTCTTAAGTCTAGTATTTCACAATTAATGCTCATTTTGCATCAATACTCCGAATCTTCGCATTTCACATATCAATCAGTTTGCCACAGAGTGCAATAAACAAACTGATTGATACCCACTACACATGAGTGGAGGCGAAAGCGCAAGCATGAACGATCTGATGTCTATACCCTGTGTATTGATGCGAGGCGGCACATCGAAAGGCCCATTCTTTCTGTCATCCGATCTTCCACCGGATCGCAACGAACGTGATCAGATTCTGCTTTCGATCATGGGTTCCGGTCATCCGCTCCAGATCGATGGTATTGGTGGCGGAAACCCTGTGACCAGTAAAGTTGCAATCGTCGGTCCATCGACAATTCCCGGTGCCGATGTTGACTATCTTTTCGCTCAAGTCCGTATCGATCAGCAATTGGTCGATACCGCACCTAATTGCGGCAACATGCTTGCAGCTGTTGGCCCGTTTGCAATTGAAGCGGGACTGATGAAAGCGCAGAACACAATGACGATTGTTCGCATTCACAACGTCAACACGGGGAAGCTAATAGAGGCAGAAGTGCCGACACCTGATGGTAAAGTTTCATATCTCGGTGATGCCAGCATTGATGGTGTACCCGGGAAAGCTGCTCCGATTGCGCTAACTTTCATGGATGCCGCAGGTGCACGAACTGGGAAATTGTTCCCTACCGGTGCTTCCGATGAGATGATTGAAGATTTGGCCGTGACATGCATTGATTGCGCGATGCCAATGGTTCTTATCAACGCTGAAGCTCTTAATTTGAGCGGGTACGAGAGCGCGCCGGAACTCAATGTTAACACTGCGCTTCTTGTAAAGCTTGAACGCGTGCGAATCGAGGCCGGCAGGCGTATGGGCATGGGTGACGTTACCAATCAGGTCACACCCAAGCCGGTACTCATCAGCAGACCAAAATGCGGCGGCGATATCAATGTGCGTTACTTCATGCCACATGATTGTCATCCGTCCCTTGCCACAACTGGCGCAGTGGGCATCGCAACCGCCTGCATAACGGCTGATACGGTCGCATCGAAACTCATCGGACTTCGTAAACCGCCGCTTGTGATGACGATCGAGCATCCCAGCGGCCACCTCGACGTCAAGCTACAGGAGCGTGAGGGAAAGATAATTGCCGGAATACTACGCACAGCCCGGCGTCTATTTGACGGTCATGTGTTTGCTAAGCCTGTCAAACAGATCGTTTGCGCGGCATAATTCAACTGGTCGCCGGGAGGGCACCATTCATAATCGGAGGAGAAGTAATGCGTAAATTTTTGCTCGCCTTGGCAGCAACTGTAGCTTTTGCCGGAACGGCAATGGCTGAACCGGTCCGTATCAGCGTCGGGTCTTACAATCTCAATAACTTACCCTTTCCTGTTGCGCAGGGACTGGGCCTTTATGAGAAAGAAGGACTAGACGTCACGGTCGAAAATTTTGCTTCCGGCGGTTCAAAGACCTTGCAGGCACTCGTTGCCGGATCGACCGATATTGCTGTGGGTTTCTACGACCACACGATCCAGATGCAGTCACAGAACAAGGCCGTGGTTGGCTTCGTCGTATTGGCGCGCAACTCCGGGCTTGTTCTTGCTGGTGGGAACAGTTCAACATTCGACCCAGCAAAACCTGAGACAATTAAGGGTGCAAAAATCGGTATTACCGCACCGGGATCTTCATCGGACTTCTTCGTTCGTTATTATCTACAGCGCCATAATCTTTCTGCAGATGATATTGCTTTGATCGGCGTTGGTTCCGGCTCGGCTGCGGTTGCGGCTCTTGAACAGGGCAAGATCGACCTGCTGGTTAATTATGATCCTGCTGCGACATTTATCGAAGCCAAAGGCGTCGGAAAAATTCTCATTGACGGACGCAGCGACGACGGTGCCAAAGAAATCTACGGGGGCATTTATCCAACATCAGTTCTCTATGCCACGCAAAACTACATCGATAGCAATCCCCAAACCATTCAAAAAGTCACCAACGCTACAGTTAAAGCACTGGAATGGATGAACACCCATTCGGCAGAGGAAATCGTTGAAAAGCTACCTAAGGAATTCATCTCTGGCGACCGCGAGACGTACATTAAAGCCGTACAGAATGCCAAGGCGATCTTCTCCACGGATGGAAAGTTCGATGAAGAAGATACCGAAACACCATTGGTTGTTCTGAAGAGCTTCAACAAAAAAGTTGGGGCAACCGAAATCGATCTATCGAAAACATATACAAACAGCTTCGTCGATAAAGCAGCGCACGCGGCTACGAATTAGGAGGAGGAGGCAATGACATTGGCCGTCGTCAAATCTGCGCCGGAAGTCGCAAAAAGTCCAAACCCGAAAGCGATGGTATCAATTGATGCCGTGACCATGTCGTTTGGTAACTTTGTTGCCGTCGAAAATGTCAATCTGACCGTTGCAGATGGCGAGTTTCTCGCCATCGTTGGACCGACAGGTTGCGGAAAAAGTACGATCCTCAATGCAATCGCGGGATTATTGAAACCCTCAAACGGCACAGTATCAATTGACGGTAAGGCCGTCACAGGTGTTCATAACGACATTGGATATTTGTTTCAGCAGGATGCGCTTCTACCTTGGAAAACAGCACTGGAGAACGTCGAGCTTGGACCGATGTTTAAAGGTGTAGGCACCTCTGAGAGACGCAAGAGTGCGCTCAACTGGCTCGCCAAGGTTGGCTTGAAAGGATTTGAACACCGCTATCCTCATCAGCTTTCAGGTGGTCAACGCAAGCGCGTTCAAATGGCACAGGCGCTGATCACAGGTCCAAAAGTCATCTTGATGGATGAGCCTTTTTCCGCACTCGACATCCATACACGCCACCTCATGCAGAATGAACTTCTGCGGCTCTGGCAGGAAGAGCGCCGTGCGGTTGTTATGATTACGCACGATCTGGAGGAAGCCATAGCGCTTGGAGATCGCGTTGTTGTTCTGGCCGCAGGACCCCGAAGCCGGGTAATCGACAGTTTCCACGTCGATCTGGATCGCCCGCGAGATGTCGCGGAAATTAAACTTGATCCACGCTTTTTGGATCTTTACCGCAACATTTGGGCGTCGCTTCGCGGCGAAGTGGAGAAAAGCTATGAACGCCATGACTGAACGACTTATCCAGGCTGGCTTGCTGGTCGTTATTCTCGGTGGCTGGCAGCTGGGTACGTCCCTGGGTTTCATCGACGTATTCTTCTTTCCGGCACCTATTAATATTTTCAATCAAGTCGTCGAATGGGTAAGTGATACGAGCTTCTATCGGCATGTATCGATCACTTTGACGGAAACTGTTCTTGGATATCTGATCGGAACTGCTCTCGGTGTTGCAGCAGGCGTTTGGCTCGGCCTTAGTCGTAGTGCATCGCGGATTCTCGACCCCTTCATCAAAGGACTGAACGCGATACCTCGTGTTGTGCTCGCGCCAATTTTCGTCCTTTGGTTGGGGCTTGGTCTCTGGTCCAAAGTGGCACTCGCTGTCACACTGGTATTTTTCGTTACGTTCTTCAACGCAATGCAGGGTGTACGTGAAGTTAATCCGGTCGTACTTTCCAATGCGCGTATTCTCGGTGCCAAACGTTCTGATCTCTTGCGTCACGTTTATTTCCCCGCTGCCGCAAGCTGGATTCTCTCGTCTTTGCGTACGTCCGTAGGTTTCGCAGTCGTTGGAGCTATCATTGGCGAGTACCTGGGTTCGTCTGCTGGCCTTGGCTACCTTATCGCTCAGGCTGAGGGCAATTTCGATGCCGTGGGCGTTTTTGCAGGCATCCTGATCCTAGGGATATTTGTGCTGATTATCGACAGCATTCTTGATGTGGTTGAAACACGGCTGATAAAATGGCGTCCTAATGCCAGCGAACGTCCCGCCTGATCGATCTACTATCCACGTAAAAAATAAGCCCGATGCCATGATGACGTCGGGCTTGATCGTATCGGAGGCTATTCACTGGCATATCCCCCGTGCGCCTGGCGAAAAAAGCCATGCCCACGAAGCCAACGATTGGTCAATAAAACATGACATTTCAGAGGTAAGTTCCGCAATTGAGATCAGTTTAGCATTTTATGCTTCTCAGTTATTGCGACATTCGGTTTGGCGATCTAATCCGCTGCAGATTTTTCGACCGACGGAGACGAGTTTGAAAACGTTATTATTGACAAAAAATGAAGTCAAAAAACTCATTTCGATTTCTTCGGTAATTGATGCTGTTGAAGACGCTTATCGCGCGTTTAGCCGGGGCGAAGTCGAACAGCCAGGTTATATGGGGTTGGATTTACCTGCTCCACGCGGCGAAATTGACTTCAAGCTGGGTTATTTGAAATCATCAGAAATGATATCAATGAAAGCGTCTTCAGGCGGGTTCAGGGACAATCCCTCTCGTCATGGCGTTCCAAATGGTATGGGAACTATCCTTCTTTTTGACGCACAAAGTTGCGCCTTGGTATGCGTGATGGATGGCAGTCTGATTACAGGTCTAAGGACTGGGGCTGCCGGTGCGATTTCGGTCAGATTGTTGGCTCGCAAAGACGCGAAAAAAGTAACTTCTATCGGCACCGGCAATCAGTCCCGCATGCAAATTAGAGCAATCCGAGAAGTGATGCAAATCGAGGAGATTCATGCGTGGCATTCTCACCCTGAAACACTGTTAAAATACAAAGTTGACATCGAAAGAGAATTCAATATTCCCGTGACAATGGCAGCATCCAAACGAGAAGCTGTAGAGCAAGCAGATATTTTGGTTACGACCACGCGCGGCAAGGGATCCCTGGTAGAAACCGAATGGATAAAACCAGGAACACATATTGTTGCGATTGGGACAGATGCTCTGGGAAAGCAGGAACTGGAGCCTGAGATATTTCAGAATGCTAAAATCGTCACGGATTCGACGAGCCAGTGCTCGCAAAAAGGTGAGATTTGGCATGCACTCAATCGTGGCATGATTTCAATGAATGGTATTCACGCCGAAATTGGTGAGATTTTGATGGGGACAAAAGCCGGTCGAGAGAATGCCGAAGAGATAACTATCTTCGATTCGACTGGGATGGCTGCTCAGGATAATACAACAGCGAATGCGATCTATCAGAGCGCCCTTCGCCAGAACGTGGGCACTAGATTTTCCTTTTTGGAACAATAGCAGCGTCCCACTCGGGAAAGCGCATGCAGGCGGTGATGAATGCTAAACTATCCAACAATTGAAGACATTCGAGATGCGCAGAAACGGATTAAGCCCTACGTCTGGCATACTCCCATTCTAAGAGCAGACAAAATCGCGGCCAAAGTCGCTTGTAATCTTTATCTGAAACCAGAAACCTTGCAAGTGACCGGCGCATTCAAAATTCGAGGCGCTCTGAACGCCGTGCTAGCGCTTCCACGGGAGAAAATTGCAAACGGGATTATCTCTTCCTCTTCTGGAAATCACGCACAGGGACTATCATATGCCGCCCGAATGATTGGTGTCAAAGTTGTCCTTGTACTCCCCGTAACTACTCCGAAAATCAAAATTGCGAACACTCGAGCTTTAGGTGCTGACGTCATTTTATTTGATGGTGACAACGCTACCAGATGGAAAGAAGTATATCGGATCGCGGAAGCCAATAACTACGCGGTGATCCATGGCTTTGAAGATCCGATGGTCATGGCAGGTCAAGGCACTATTGGATGTGAGATCCTCGGAGACCTGAAGGAAGTCAACACCGTGATTGTTCCTGTCGGCGGCGGCGGTCTGATTTCCGGTGTTGCGACGGCAATCAAGGAAATTAATCCCTCTGTTCGTGTTATCGGCGCGGAGCCAGCTCTAACGCCCAAATATTATTGGAGCCGCAAGAACGGTAAACCCACCTCACTTCCTCTCAAAGATACCATCGCAGATGGTCTCAGGATTAGTGTGCCCGGCCGCAATCCTTATCCTATTATCGAGAAATATGTCGACGAAATCGTTCTGGTTGACGATGAGCATATAGTTGCAGGAATGCGAGCGCTCGCAACTGACGCAAAACTCATCGCTGAACCCGCCGCGTCGATAGGTATCGGTGCTCTCCTGGCAGGTTCTATAAACGTGCAAAAAGATGAGAATGTCTGTGCAGTTTTGACCGGCGGAAACTGGGATCTCCGTGACCTTGCCGATATCTATCTTGAGAAAGAGTGATCTGAGGTCAATGCCAAGGTGATTTGGAAATAAAGATGGGATGTGACTTCGGTGATGTGACTTCGGTGCAGTCACATAGCTTGAAGCAGTCAATTGGATTTATGGCCAGTTTGAGCCACATGGCTATAACTTCGGCGATAACGGTTTATACAATGCCATTAGATTTGCTCAGCCTGTAGATCAGACTTGCGGAAACAAAATGGTTTCAGGAGGCTAAAAAGATTGATAAGAAATATGGCAATGACCCTATCAACGGAAAAACTTGCCGGGTTGGCTCCCGTTTCCGAAACGGCAAGTGCGAATTCTCGCCTCTATTGTTCTCTCACTTGTGTAAACGATGATCGACATGAGGCACAATCTCACGCTTCGCTGCACCTTAATATCGGAGCTTGTCAGTGACGATATGCTTTGGTGAACATCGTTGCTTCTTCAAAAACCTAAACAGCAAGCGCTTTACATATATACATTGTATCAAGATCAACAGCGAGTTCTCTCGCTGGCTATAGGTATCACAGCGCGAGTTGGCATTTAAGGTAAGGTTATACTTGTATCGACTTGCTACAAGGCAAGCCTCCCGAACGTTCATTGCCACAATTTATTCTGCTGCTCGCAAAACTGACCCAGCATCGTATCAAATTTCGACGATAGCACCATAGTACGCTAGCGCAATGGCTAGGTGGTCAACAGTCACCGATAGACTCGTCTGGCACATTTGAAAGATGTAAGCAGTCGGATCATTTTCCGGACCTTACAAGATATATTTGAACGACCGGGATGAAAGCGCATTGCAATCAGGTTGTTTCCATTCTCCTGTCCGCCCGCTCCGTTGCAAAGAGATGCCGAAAGGTAGCTTTGCTCTTATGTCGCGAGCGTCATAACCGCGTCGGGCACCCATGCGCGTTCACCACTGTCTGCCTCGCAAAAAAGGAAGCCGCTTTCACTGAAGAGCAGCCGGAGTCGATCGCCTTTGCTCAGCGTGAATTCCAGAGCAGAAAAATCACGCGAGATTTGCCAGCCTTCACCAATCGGCTGGCACCAGCTATTAGGAGTCCATCCGGCACGCCCATCCCTTCCCACGCACCACGTCCAACCCATGATGTCTGTATCCACCGATCCATCAGTAACAGGCATGATAAAATCACCGGCTTTGACGTCGATCGGATTATCATAAGGTCGGTTGTAGTCGCTAGTTGCCACTACGAAGGTCTCTGGCGGAAAGTTAAACAGCATGCAGATATTCAACCTCTAGATGTTAGGAATAGGAATAGGTTTGTTAACATGTTTAGAGCGCTTGGTTCAAGCTGATGTGCAACTTGCGAATGATAACATGCTTCCGAGCTTGACGTTTGGGTTACTTCGAAATTAGAGGCTAATTACAAAATCTCAATGCTTCCAATACCAGCGCGAATGCAGGTGTGGATTGCGGATCAGCTGGGGACTTTACCCTTAGTGCAGCCGCGGCTGGATAATTCCCGTGATTGTTAATTGGACTACAGGCCAGCGATTTCACGCCACATGTTGGTGGCAGCATGCGCAAGTCACGGTGAGCTGTTGTACTGAGATGGTTGCGGGGAAAATAGTGATGTAAATCGGGTCGTGGATTTAGCATAAGCGTTCAGATTTCTCGCTGATTTAACGCGCTCAAGATTCGCTATCTCTTTCGTATCTGCTGGAGGGAATCCTCGGCCCGATTAGGCAAACCCTGATGCTGCGATAATCGCAAATGCTCAGGCCTACCTCACGATTTGCCGAAGCGTAAGAACCAAACTCATCTGTCACCAGAACGCGAAGTTAGAACCCTGACTTTATAATAGTACGGATAAAGCGTTTTGGCGGTATCTCGGTGGTTGTGCAACAACACATCAAGCACAAACCCATGCTGATCGAAAGCACGCCAGAGAATATGTTTTTCGCCTGTGATTAATATCACGCATTCATCCAGATGCCATTTGCCCACTAGTCGTGGTGTCCGGCAACGATGAGCGCTGACGTACTGTCGCCCGAACTTATCAGCCCATTCGCGAACCGTTCTATGAGTAATGGTAATCCCGTGGTAAGCAAGCATGTCCTCGACCATATTAAACACAACGGGAAGCTAGAGCACAGCCATTCGGTGTCAGTAATAATCGTTGCTGGAAAACACTGACGATAATCAAGCGAGGGACGAGGCTATTGCATAACGCATAATCGCAAACTCTGATGACAACAAATTTAACGTAACTGTGCCCAACCAACTGCTGCCCATCCCCCAGAAACAGCGCTAGAGCGCCGTGTTGCGCGGATCGGCACTGAACTAATACAAGTGGTCTTCTTGATCACAGGCTGGCTTGACGCCACCGAAGTTCATTGCTGAATCTGGCGTAGATAACCAAGCAGAATTGTAGAGTCACGAAAAGGCAGACAAGGTCAAGTGTCTAGTTTCTCTGGACAATAGAGCTTGTTCCGAACTTAGAAGATCATCCCATTACAACCGATTCGTTGTCAATACACGGTAGAAGTAGATGACACCAACAACACATGCAAAAAACCACGAAAGACCCCAGATCTTGTGCATCGCGAGCAGCGGTTGAATAAGTGGCCGAGACAAAGTCAACGATTTTCTCAGTAACAGTATTGATTGCCTCCACGGTATTAAAATCCAAAATAATACAAGGTCAGCGCGAACATAGCCATGAATCCGCAGGCAAGTTTCCGTACCAGGAATATAGAAGTAACCAGCGCCATATGCATCGCATACACGAACGTACTGGACCGCTTCAGGCTCTGGTGAAACAATATAATCAGCAGCGCTCGCAGATGTAATAGATACAATTGATGCTACCGATGATACTATAATAATTTTAGCGTTCAATTTCACTCTCCTTTGTTATGAGGCAATGACTTATTGTAAGATTCACTAACCATTTTCAACTTTTTAATTCATCTATTACTTGCGTATTACTAGGTGTGTCAATATTGCATCTATATAAAATAGGTAAACATATTATATCTGCATCCAATAGGATGCATTTACAAAATATTGTGAATTTACATTTCTATCTTTTTGCGAGAATTACAGTAGTATTTTTCGGATGCGCTTTAAAAACACAACCGTTTCTTCGTCTCTTCCTTTACAATAATCACATGTCACCCGCAGAGCTAACAGGCCTATATCGAGATCGCGTGGACGAAGATTGGAGATTAGTTGGATATTTGGAATTTTATCTGCCGCAGAATGTGACCGTACAAGTTCACTCGATGTGACGCGCCCTGACTTATGGAGCCTTGTTGGATCACGTTCGATCAGCGCCTTAAACTCTGCCAAATCGGCAAGAAAATTGCCGGTTCAATGACAAAAAAGAATGACATTAATCTGCGCTGGCTTTCTTGCGGCGCAAATTAATGTCCTCAGTACCCGATGGGAAGACGCGTATTACAATTATGAATTTTGCAGTAACTCTGCATAAGTACCGTTTAGAGCCAAAAGCTGCTGATGGTTACCCTGTTCCACGATTCGCCCTGCTTTCATAACCACAATTATGTCAGCGTCACGTATAGTGGATAATCGATGGGCAATCGTAATGGTGGTTCGTCCCTTCGACATGCGTGCCAAAGCCTCTGACATTGCACGTTCCGTGCGGGTATCAAGAGCGCTTGTTGCCTCATCAAGCAAAAGCACCGGAGGATTCCGGAGAATAGTTCTGGCTAGAACCAAACGTTGCTTTTCTCCGCCGGAGAAGCGATAGCCATCTTCGCCCACGATCGTGTCGTAACCTTCAGGTAGATTGATAATATGATCATGGATCTGGGCGGTCCTGGCCGCAGCATAGAGTTCCTCATCGGTTGCTTCAGGTTTCGCGAAACGCAAGTTTTCTGCCACTGAAGCGTGCAGCAGGTATGGATCCTGAGAGACCACCCCTAACATTTCTGACAAAGAATTGAAGCTGAGATCACGCAAATCAACACCATCAAACCGGATTGCGCCACTGTCGACATCGTAGAGCCTGGCCAGCAGATATCCGAGAGTTGTCTTTCCAGACCCGGTCTGCCCAACAATTGCGACATTGCTACCCGCTTGGATGGTAAGACTGACGTCGTGCAAAGCTGAACGGCCTTCCTCGCTGTAATTGAAACTGACGTGATCCAGCTCCACCTCTCCTCTCATATCACTCCGAAGGATTGTGGTAGCTTTCGCTTTTTCCGTGATTTCCACTGGCTTGTCTAAATACTCGAATATCCTTGCGAACAATGCCCGCGTCTTCCGCGCATCACGGCCAAGTTCAAGTAACTGCTCGAATGGCCATAGCAACTGCTCTTGAAGCGCGATCATAGCCACGAGTGTGCCTATCGTTGCCGGGCTTCCTGTGTTCATTAACAGTCCGCCTGCAAGTAAAGTGAATGCTGGCAGAACGGCGAGTGCAAAGCCGATGAAAGACCACTGCCATTCACCCGCCGTTCGTGATCTCACCTCAAGTTGTGCGAGATCACCTGAGATGCGGTTAAATCGCTGATTTAAATGTGCGGCACGGCCCATCGTGCGAGCGAGGATGATACCGGAGGCAGAAAGTGTTTCTTGCACGGCAACCGACAAATCGGCGGCGCGGCCCTGTTGCTGAAAGGTGATAGCCTCGCGTGCCCGGGCAACACGGCCGCTGATAATAAGTGTTCCTGGCACGATAAGCAGTACGAGGAGCGCCAATCGCCAGTCGAGAATAATAATGGCGATAGACGTCATAATGACAGAACTGAGCGAGCGCCCGAGCTCATTAGCCGTATCACTGACAAGCGATTGAAGACCGTCAACGTCATTTGCAATTCTGGACTGCACCTCCCCGACGCGGGTGCCCGTGAAAAACCGAAGTGAAAGATTCTGCAGATGGGCGTATAATCTCACCCTCAGGTCATGCAGAACAGCCTGCCCGATACGTGAACTTAGAACCACCTGCCATGCGCCGATTACGGCTGACACGAGCGCGACAAGGATCATACCTGCCACAAGCAGGCTCAACAGCTTGAGGTCATTTCGGGGTAATGCGTCATCAATAATCGCACGCAAAAGGAAAGGCCCTGCCAATCCGGTTGTCGATGCGATCAACATCAGCACAATAACAGTCGCGATCCTTTTCCGGTAAGGCCTGAAGAGTGCTAACACACGCCGCAATGAGACGTGCTGCGCGGCAAGACTGTCATAATCGTCTGGGTTTTGAGGCGTTGGAGACATTGGTTCTCTCAATTCGAAGCCGCGATTTCTCGGATAGGAATGCGGATTTCGATCCCAAAGCCGGAGTTTTTAAGGGAGAGAATACGGGCGTCCCCTCCATGCGCCTGTGCAATCGCTTTCACAATTGATAGGCCGAGACCGGATCCGCCCCTGCCCCGTCCCCTCGAATCGTCAGCGCGCCAAAAGCGTTCGAAAGCCCGTAATCGGCTTTCCTCGGAGATGCCTGGCCCCGTGTCGCTACAGCGGAAAAAAACGTGTTCGCCTGCGACGCCGGTCTCGACGGACACGGTGCTTTGCGGTGCGTAACGGCAACAGTTTTCTAGCAAGGCTATGAAAGCCTGACGCACACGCCAACGGTCAGCGACTGTAACTGCATGGCCAAGCGCGGACACCGTTTTGATCCCAGATTTTTCGAACTGATCTTCCAGCGATGCAAGAACACTCTCAGCCTCTGTCGCTAAGTCAAATTGGGTGCACCGCAGGTCGAGTTTGCCAGCGTTACCGAGTGCGAGTGTGCGCAATTCCTCGACAATTGCCGACAGGTCGTCGACATGCCCGATAAGGCGTGCATAGGATTCACTACTGGGTGAAAAGGCTCCATCCAATAGGCCTTGCAGGCGGCCGCGAAGTATCGTCAGCGGTGTCCGCAACTCATGCGCGATCGCTGAATTGGAATATTGCAACTCAGCCTCCGCACGCTGCAATCGCTCCGCCATTTGGTTGAAGTCATTAACCAAATCCCTTGCCTCGCCGAAGTTTTCGTGTCGTAAACTGGCGCGTGCAGAGAAGTCACCATTTGCAATCTTGCGCGCCGCATTCGCAACCGACTTCAACGGGTCGACAATCCGCTTCGCAAGAACCCACCCAAGCACTGAAGCTGTCGATATACCCACTCCTAAGAGAAGACCCAGAGTTATGATATCGCCCGTCCGAAGTACGTCATCATCGGTGAAATCGGGATAAAGCCATTCATAAATGAAAAAAAAGTAAGCCGTCAGCCCGAAGTAAACCACAGCGAACGCCAACAACGTAAGCATTATCATCGCACGCACAATCAATGAGTTTAAGTTTTTACCCATTTGTATTGTCCAAGCGGTATCCAACGCCGCGCACTCCAGTAAGCAATCCGTCAGCTCCGGCGGCAGCTAACTTGCGGCGCAAATTGCTCAAATGGCTATCCACAGTCCGGTCGAGCGCTTCACCTTCGGGCAGACACGCATCAACCAACTCCGAGCGCTCAAAAACCTTCCCCAGACTCGAAGCCATATGGGATAGAATACGGAACTCTGTCTTTGTTAACTCAAGCGTGAGAGGACCTGTGTCCCTTTCAACCGTGACACGATACGCCTGTAAGTCCACGGTTACTGGCCCCACGCGCAACAAACGTTCAGTCGGCACACCCATACTTCTTCGAAGGACGGCTTTCACACGCGCTACGACTTCAAGCGGATTAAAAGGCTTAACAACGTAGTCATCGGCTCCGATACGTAAAGCTTGCAGCTTATCCAAGTCTTCGGCCAAAGCGGTCAACATGATGACTGGCGTATTGCCGCGGCGGCGGATTGCAGCCAAAACGTCATAACCGTCCTGTCCCGGCAACTTAATATCTAGGACCACGAGATCAGGGCGAAGACGAAGATGATGCCCTAACCCGACAGTTCCGTCACCTGCCGTGACAACGCGAAACCCCTCGCGAGACAGATACGTCTCGATGATTTCAGCAATTTCGGGCTCATCCTCAACAATAAGAATTAAAGCATTGATCATGGCTATCTACCATCTCTGAAACGTTTTCGACGGATGTTCATTTAAAGCACCGACTGGGTTCTGCGGACAGGTGTTATTTTCTTACTCTGATTAATCGGCTGATTGTTACATATAACAAGGGTACAAAGAAAACAGCCAGGACGGTTGCGGATAACATTCCTCCAAAAACCCCTGTTCCTATTGCATTCTGAATTTCAGAACCGGCCCCGCGCGCGATCATGAGTGGCACGACCCCCAAGATAAAGGCCAGTGAAGTCATCAGAATTGGCCGGAATCTCAATCGTGATGCCTTAAGCACTGCTCTGTTGAGGCTTTGCCCCTCGTTGCGCAGATGGCGAGCATATTCAATCAACAAAATGGCGTTCTTTGCAGAAAGTCCGATTATTGTAATGACGCCGACTTTGAAAAACACATCATTTTCCATGCCCCGCGCCAGCACAGCCAGCACAGCCCCGAGCACGCCAAGCGGCACAACCAACATAACGGCCAGCGGGATTGTCCAGCTTTCGTAAAGTGCGGCCAAGACCAGAAATACCACGAGCATCGATGCGGCTAAAAGAATTGGCGTCTGGGTTGCGGATTGTCTTTCCTGTAGCGATTGCCCCGTCCACGCAACCGCAAATCCTGACGGTAACTGTTTTGCCAATCGCTCCATCTCGGACATTGCCACTCCACTCGAAACACCCGGCGCAGCTGAACCTGAAAGACGAGCAGCGGGGTAGCCGTTATAGCGCGCCAATTGAAGCGGCGTCATTTGCCAGACAGGCTGGACAAACTCCGACAGGGGAACCATCGCGCCATCAATATTGCGCACTTCAAGGCGAAGCACATCATCAATATGCATACGATGCTGTGCATCGGCTTGCACGACTACCTGTTGGAGGCGGCCGTCTTTCGGAAAATCGTTGACATAAGTTGACCCGATTGCTGTCGAAATCATGTCGCTCACGGTTGAAAAAGAAACACCGAGAGCCAGCGCCTTCTGGCGATCAATATTCAACGCAATACTCTGCCCATCTGGAAGCCCATCCGTCATCACGCCCGTGAGCAATTTGCTCTTGGAGGCGAGCCTTATCAACTCACTCTCGGCCGCTTTCAGTGCTGTTGGCCCGGCATTACCCCGATCCTCCAAGCGAAGGGAGAAACCAGATGTTGTTCCCAGCGATTCAATGGCCGGTGGTTTCATTATCATCGCGGTTCCCTCCGGAATATCCGCCATCGCCGCTTGCGCCGCCGCGATCTCTTCGTTAACCGTTGTCTTACGATCACTCCAAGCCTTAAGACTGGTAAACGCCTGAGCAGCATTCGGACCAGAGCCGGAAAATCCGAAACCTTGAATAACAATGCTCTCAGTAATATCAGGGCGGGAGGCGGTGTGTTTTTCATATTTTGCAATAATCTCCCGCGTGCGCTCTGCTGTGGCACCAGCCGGCAGCTCGAACATTGCCATGAAATTTCCCTGATCTTCTTCAGGCACGAACGATGTCGGCAGTTGAGAGTAGCTAACGCCTAGTACTCCCAAGAGCAAAATGTAAACCAACAATATCCGAACACCACGCCGTAAAATCCAGCCGATAGCGCCGGTATAGCGTGCACTTAAACGGTCAAACTTGGTATTAAACCACGAGAAGAAACGTACTTCTGCGTGGGGGCCGACAGGCTTGAGGATAGTGGCGCACAAAGCAGGCGTAAGGGTAAGTGCGAGGAAGGCTGAAAACAGGATCGACACTGCCATCGACATTGTGAATTGGCGGTAGATTGCTCCCACAGAACCATCGGACAATCCCATAGGGATAAAGACGGCGACCAAAACCAATGTGATCCCGACGATTGCACCCGAAATTTCGCGCATTGCTTTGCGAGTAGCCTCCTTCGGCGAGAGCCCCTCCCTTGCCATGATCCGTTCTACGTTTTCGACGACGACAATGGCGTCGTCAACAATGATACCGATTGCCAAAACCATGCCAAACATGGTCAAAACATTGATCGTGTAACCGGCAACCAGCATCACCGCGAATGTGCCAAGCAGCGCGATCGGCGCGACAATTGTTGGGATCAATGTGTACCGCAACTTCTGCAGAAACAGCAGTATCACGAGGAACACCAGAACCATTGCCTCTACAAGTGTCTGCACCACCTTCAAAATCGACACTTTCACGAAGGGCGCGGTATTGTAGGAAATTGAGACTGAGAGATCACTCGGCATTGTAGCCTGCAGTTCACCTAACCGCTTTTCGATCGCCGCCGCAGTGCTGACGGCATTGGCACCCGGCGACATTTGTATCGCCGCTGCTGCAGCAGGCTTGCTGTTACTGCTGACGCTGAAGGCAAAAGTCTGTGCGCCAAGTTCCACACGTGCAACATCGGACAACAGCAGCCGCGCGCCATCTGTCTGGGTTCTCAAAGGTATTGCTGCAAACGCCTCGGGTGAGTTCAACTGTCCATGCACAATCAGTGGCGTTGAAACTGTGGTCCCCGGAACGGTCGGTTCATCCCCGACCCTGCCCGACGAAACTTGAGCATTTTCGCGGGCAATCGCGCTCGTCACGTCGGACATGCTCAGGTTGTAGGCAGCCAGTTTTGTCGGGTTAACCCAAACACGCATTGCACGTTCGGAACCAAATTGTTGGGTACGTCCAACGCCGGGAACGCGTTTGAGCTCCTCGGCGATGTTACGCGTCAGATAGTCACCAAGGCTCAACTCGTCTGTCTCACCGCTGCGTGACTTGAGTGCAATGACCATAAGGAAGCCCGACTCTGACGCTTCCACATTTATTCCGTTACGGCGAACGACTTCTGGAAGACGAGGCTCGGCATTTTTCAACCTGTTTTGAACATCCACTTGCGCGAGTTCGGGGTCCGTTCCAGGTTTGAACGTCACCGTGATATTCGCAGCACCTGTCGAGTCGACAGTCGATTCATAATATAAAACGTTTTTGACGCTTGAGAGTTCCTTTTCGATAGGAGCAACCACACTATCATTGACCGTTTGAACAGAAGCTCCAGTATATGTTGTGAAAATACTGATATTCGGCGGTGCGATAACAGGATAACGTGAAACCGGCAGTTGTGGGATCGCAACAACACCAGCCAATGCAATGAATATGGCAATCACCCAGGCAAACACCGGGCGATTGATGAAGAATTGTGGCATGGTGATCTGGCCTTTAAATCTTGTCTTTCACAGTCGTCGCGTTTGGTGAGTGATCGGCGTTTACGAGCATCCCATCCTGCAAACGGTCCTGACCGCGAATTACGATGGTTTCACCCGGTTGAAGCCCTGACTTGACCACCACACGGCGAGCGGTGGCTTCTCCAAGCGTTATTTTGCGCCTTTTTGCGCGCCCGTCGGGATCAACGACCATAAGACTGGCGTCGTCTCCTCCTGTCCGAACGAGAGCATATTCAGGAACAAGTATTACGTCGGAGAGCAATCCGCTTGGCACTTGGGCACGAACAAACATGCCAGGCAAAAGCTGCAATTCAGGATTCTCAACGAGCACTCGGATCGTTGCATTGCCCGTCACGGTGTCAACCGTAACATCTGAAAGCACCAGCTTCGCCGGATAGGAATATGGCTTGCCATCGGCACGTAGTATCTCAATCTGGCCTATTTTCTCTTCTGCCGCAAATTGCACGGCATCGAGTTTTGTCGCAGGCAGGCGTAAATCCACATAAACACGTTCCAGCTGCTGAACGACTGCGAGTTCGGTCTGCCCCGAAATTGATGCGAGAGAGCCTTCGTCCGCGACGGTTCGCCCGATGTAGCCATCAATCGGCGATCTTATGGTGGCGAAGTCAAGATCAAGCTGACGACGGTGAAAAGCAGCACGAGCCTCGGCCAGATTTGCCTGCGCTGTCGACAAATTATTGCGTGCGTCTTCATAATTTTTAAGACTTGCTGCCTTACTCGCGAGCAAAGCTTCAGCGCGCTGAAATGCCGAGCGAGCATGTTCTAAACCGCTCTCTGCACGTGTCAATGCGGCTCGCGCAGTTTCCAGGTCTGCTAAAAACAAAGCGGGTTCAATTTCAAAAAGTATCTGGCCCGCATTTACACGGGAGCCGGCTTCAACAACTTTCTTCTTAATTATCCCACCGACTTGGGGCCTTATTTCGACCTTTTGAAAGGCCACAATGCGCCCCGGCAGTTCATCGGTAATAACAACGGATTCCCGCGTAACTTTCATAGTTACAGCGCTCGCTCGTTCCTCAGAGGAGGCTACTTCTGCTTTCCCAGCAGACCTACTCCGTTCTTGAAAAGCAAGAATAATAGCGAAGAAGAACCCGCCTAATACGATAGCGAAAATTGAAATGCGGCGGATTGTCATTTTGCGGTCCAAGCTTAATCTACTGCCTGCTTGTCGCATCGTTACGCTGAGATAATATCGAGGATCTGTGCAGATTACGTGGAGATTTAGGGGTTTCTTACAAACAGTGAGATACGAAGATTCAACCCCCTATAATATAAACCTCAGACAGGTATATGCTAAGAGCCGTAGCGAAGCAGGATACTTTAACGGACGTAGTGCAAGAATGCATTTGGAGAGTGATCACGTGGTTGTTTTGTCGTGTTAATGAGATACGACATTAAAAATGCGAACAAAAATAACAGAATGCAGACGATTGAAAAATTTCTTAGAAGCATAGTATTTTCTTTTGGCCGAATAATTAACATCCGCATCGGATAGCATAATATACCTTCAGAATGAATGAGATTCTGTTGGCCCCTATGTATTCGGGAGCTCCCAATTCGCCAGTTTCCCAACTGCTAAACGAAGCCACTACAGATGGCATTCCAGTCGCCGGACCCTGCAAAAGTGCCACTGTATTTTATGCAAAGCATGTTAATCGCTGCCTGGAGATGTATCAGAAATCGCGTCTCTTAAAGCTGATAAATAACCCCAACCATCTTCTAATTCGCGAAGCGTTGCACGGATCAGGATCGCAACTTTTTCATCTGATATGGGGCCGATTAGGTCCCAGCACTTGCCATCAGCGTCTTCCGCTTTGATGAAGAACTTGTTGTCTACCAAATCAACAAGAGGAGGAGAAAACACAATTACTGAAGTTTTATCAGTCATTTGATTTCCCTTAAATAAATGTTCTCGGTCGTCTCGCGAAAACCACATGTTGCATAATGACGTTGCTCGTTAGTATTTGAACCCTCAGGTCGTCGGCCCACCGGTTCATCACTCCATATCAATACTATATGGAGCGATGGTGCAGTTTTATTGTAGGTTTCATGGAGCTCTTAGGTGATCGGCATCCCATCTTCTGCCTGCTTCGAAACGAATGCAATCTGCATAAAATTCGGCTTCTCCCCGATTAGGGCTCATGCGTGGAAAACTCGAATTCTGAATGGCCTAGTTTATTGAGGCACGTAAGCGAACTTGCATTGGGCAGCCTTCGAGACAGGACGAGTGTCGTGGCTTTTTTGAATGTGCGGCGTGCAGCTCAAGTCGCAACCCATGACAACCAATGATCTGCAAAGATGACCCGTCGCTGTGAACGTCTCCTCGTTTGTCGGCTTGGATTTCTCTCCCGATATGTTGATTAGACGACGCATCGTTCAAGAAACAACGATTGACCTCTGTCTTCTTACGCCAAAAAATCACCCAAGATCTCTGGCTGCAAATAAACTCATCGACTTTCTTCGTCAGGTCATCGCACCGTTCGACCTGTGTCAATAACTGTACGTTGCGGCAGCTCTTTCGATGTTATTGAGGCCGAGCTCGTCTGGATGAACCAATCGGGCTGAAGACTGCTGTAGTCCTACATGGCAATGTTCAAAGGACTGGCTCACTTTGGTTCATAAAAAAACGATAGTTGAACGCCAATTACAAGAAACCATCGCCGAAGTTATATGGGTGTACTACCGCTTTCCCCTCAGCCTTTGGACGATTACCCCTGAGCGGGCTACAGAATTTTTGTTGATGGATTCCGAACCGCATTCGACGACTGCAAAGATCATGTCGTTTGGGGTGTCGCGGCAAAAACAGATTTCGCTCGCCAAGGTGCGCTCATGAAATCCAAGGCTGCAGGACGAACCTAACAATACTTCAAAGCTGCAACCCAAACAATCAAATGGAGATCCGTAAGCATATAACAATACATTGGCTCGGCCCGACTTGGGCAATTGAATATGCGTGAAACTGAAATCTCCGTTTAGTAACTACACCCTGCATCATTTCCAAATAACAACCGAAGCAGCTCATTTTTAATATATTGATTGTCTCTGAATGTATCGCTGATGTTTTCGGACATCGAATGTGACACAGTGAAAATAATTGCTATAAGTGCCGATGTTACGAAAACGTACGTGAATATTTTTGATGATGCACGTATGAGAAATGTAGTAATTAATGGAAGAAGAAGTGATGAAAGTTTTGAAATTTGGTAAAGTTCTGTCTTTGAATGTATTGATGCTATCAATGCTTTATTCAAATGCTTTTGCTAGCTATGGTTTTTATGTTGGAAAGAATTTAACAGATGATGGTTCTGTTCTAATCGGCGGAACGGGTGAAGAAGTGTCCGGTCACTGGCTAACCGTAGTGCCGGCTAAAAAGCATCCAGAAGGCTCGACAATATCTGTAGGCGCGACTGACAAAGCTTACATGCCAGGCAAACTTATCGAAATCCCTCAAGTGCCTGAGACCTATAAATATATAAACATGAATTATAGCGATTTTGAAGGCTTTCCAGCACCTTTGACCAATGGTGGTCTGAACGAGTACGGCGTCGCGATCCGAGATATCTGGTCTAATTCACGTGATGAACTTGTGAAAATGACCCCAAATCCACAAACAGGACCACAATATAGTGACCTTGCACGCATTGGATTGGAGCGGGCGAAAACGGCACGTGAGGCCGTCGAAATCATTGGTGACTTAATAAATAAGCATGGCTACACGACATACGGCGGCAACTCGCATCTGATCGCAGATAAGGATGAAGGTTGGGTGATGATTCAGTTTGCAGGTGGCAAGGGATTATGGGTTGCTGAACGCTTAGGACCTGATGACGTTCGCGTCTCATATCCAGGTTATATCGGTGAAATTCCAGCCGACATAACTGAAAGTAAGGATTATATGGCCTCACCCAATTTCTATGATGTCGCTATAGAACAGGGCTGGTGGAAGCGTGAAGGTGATAAGCCATTCAATGTTCATGCTGTCTACAGCGAACAAGACCGCCCCATGCGAACTGGCCAAAAACACTGGACAATTGATACAGTTGAAAAAGAACTGCATGAAATGGCACCGGTCACGCTAAAAAAAATGATGAAGCTGGTCCGTGATCCACGCGTATCAACCGAACGCTCCGGCTACGGTGAAGTAGCTCAGCTGCGAAACACAGCTCATTCAGGCCTCAATTTGCTATGGGTTGCGCCAACTGGCTCAGTTACCGCGCCATTCGTGCCGTACCATATTGGCATCAATAAGGTCATTCCAGAATATGGGATTCATAGATACCTTTTCCGCGATGCAGGTTCCACATTTCTGAATGCCGAATATCAATCTCAGGAAGCAACACAGTTTGCAGGACGTTTGTTCAAGCGCATCATGTACCATACCTGCGCTAATCCAGAGACATTTCTTCCAGAGGTCACACAAGCACTTGAAGCCTTTGAAGCTAAGCAGATCGACGATATACGGGAAGTTCAGGCAACGGCTGATATTCTCTACAAGGCTGAGAAACCAGAATTGGCATCAAAATATTTGACAGATTATAGCGTCCGCCAATCTGAACGCGCTTTGGATCTTGGTGAAGCCCTGCTTGCTTCTATTGAGGCTCGTTCGAAGCTTATTCATGGCATCGAAACAGCTGCAGGTACGGCAATTAACGCTGAAGGTACCGACATGCCATGTCGTAAAAAATAAGCAATAGTGTAATGAGACTCTAGAGCGTTTCCCTCGTGCGGATATGATGCAACTTGAAGGGACACGTTCTAGAGGAGGAGCAGATGCTGGACGAAAAGTTAACCAGGTAAACTCATATCTGACAGCTCCATGATTTTGCTTATGCCGTCGGCGGTGTGTAGCCGGGTGGGTTCTATTTTAGAAATCTGGTTTTGACACCCGAACTCACCTTGGCAAATAGGCGTTATTGAGAAAATCAACAAACGCATTTGGCGCTGCTTGCCCAGCAACACTGACCTGACAACGGTCACCCAGGTTTAGTTAACTGCCCTCGCCCACAGCCCTAATGCAACCCCGCGCTTGTGTCTTGGATTTAAGACACAAGCCGAGTTCTTCGCGACTCTTTTGCAGGAAGCAGCATAATCAATTACCCTACCCATAGGCATGTCCTCGGGGTAGCTTCTTCAAAACTAAGATCCCGCAATAATCGACGCGGCTTTCGCACGCGCCTGTTGGGCTAGGTCGCTTTGTCCAAGGGTGCTGAGAACTTCTCCATATCCTTTCCAGGACCAGCTCGAATGTGCCTTATGGCCTAAGCGTTCGGCAAAAAGCGCGCGTGCGCGCAGTGTATCGCTGCTGGATTTGACTGCATCTAACAGGATCATGTGGAATACGTCGCGTTGAGCCCTGCTGCCCCCGATACGGTCTAGCTTGTATCGAACTGGCTCCATGATCGCCACGGCCTCTGCAAATCGGCCAGCTCGAGCCAGTTTGAGCCCTTGTGCAAGCGCTAGTCCAGATTCCGCACAAATTTGGGCCTGCGTACCATTCAAGGTCGACCATTCTTTTATGTTAGAGAGCATACGGTCAGCAGCTTCGCGATCGCCCCCGGCGACGAGCGCCATGAGATAGTGGAGCGATACGAAAATCAAATCCGTATCGTTTACATGTCGCCGGGCAACGTCTAAAAGTGACTTCCAACGTTGACCTATATCGATGCCAAACATTTCCAGTCGCCATAACAGAGACGACGCATTGCAGATATCGAGATAAAAATCCGATTCGATATCCGATACGATTTGCTCATCATACAATCGCAATACTGTCTCAAATTCACCGCGTTCCAAATGATAAAGACACCGATGCCAATACAGGTGAAACCGAAAATTATTAACTGAAGACCAGCTGTTTTCGAGATCCATAACCCACTTGATGCCTTCGTCGGTCCTTTCAGTCATCTCAAGAACATGGGCTACCGAGTGCACTGACCATGCATCGGCTGGGTTTCGATCCACTGCCATGCGACCATATTTTTCCGCCGCGTAGTATTCTCCGTTTTCCTCAAGGCCAAAAGCGTACATTCCCAGCAGGAAACCATAGTCCGTGTGGTCAGGCTTCCAGAGAGGGAGAATACGCGCCATCGAATCTCGCATCCTGCGCGGATCACCAGAATAAAAATGAGTAAAATGCGCTAGTCGCAAGGCAAGCCCGTCGAGAGGGTAGTCGAGCAAGATCCTCTCCCACACACCGGTTGCCTTTTCAAGATCACCAGCACACCAATGCGCCAGCGCAGCGGCGTGGGCACGTTCGCGATCATTTGCACCAGTTTGCTTGAGTAACTCACTCATCTCACTAGAAATGACACTCGCTCTTGCTGAATGGTTTGAACTGCCGATCAATTTGGCAAGGTAACCTTTGGCGCATCGAGCCATAGGCATATCAGGATCGCTTTCTGCCAATGCCTTGAGCAGACCGCCGGTGTCGCGGCGAAATCCCATATAGGCAGTGGTAAAGGCGCTGAATGCCGTGGCGCTTTCGGTTGATGTCGCTGTAAAGGCGAGGCCGTCTGAATTTTGATATTGTCTCACGGTACGATCCTTACATGGAACTTGCAACGCTCAGAAGCGCATTTCCTCTGTCTGGAGTCACCTCCTTTTGCAGATATCCGTCCCGTGTTTGCGGTGTTTTCATATCCATCACTGCTCCGGCGACCTGCGTGCGCAGGATCTGCGCTGTGCCGCCTGCTATACTGAACATCCGCGCATCACGCACCATGCGTTCCAGTGGCAAATTACGGGAATAGCCCATCGCACCATGGATTTGAAGGGCGGCACTGGTTACGGATTGAGCTGCTTCTGCGGCGAGAATTTTCGCCTGTGCGGCAGCACATATCTCTGGAAAGCCATCAACCTGCGTTTCTGCTGCGGACCGAAGCAGTCCGCGGGCAGCAGCTAATGAAATCGACATGTCCGCGATCATCCATTGTAGCCCTTGGAATTCGGCTATGGGGCGCCCAAATTGCTGACGCTCTTGTGCATAGGTAACAGCGTGTTCAAAAGCGCCCTGAGCGATTCCCAATGCGACCGTTCCCGCACCCACACGTTGAGAATTGTAGGCGCGCATCAAACCTGCGAAACCTCGCTTGATACCCTCCGGCGGAACGACGACCATATCTTCATCGATTTCCATATCTTCAAAGAGAATTTCAGTTTCAGGTATTCCGCGAAGCCCCATTGCTGGTTCTCGCTTGCCGACTACCAGGCCTGGGGTTTTGTCCCTGACAGCAATAAAGCCAGCGATGCCCTTTGATTGGCCATTTTCGATCAGACGGGCGAAAACGAGATGCAGCTGTGAGACACCACCTCCAGTAATCCAATGCTTCTTACCATTGATGACGTACTTGTCGCCGATTTTGCTCGCAGTTGTTGTCATCTCGGTGGCAGCACTGCCAGCAGCCGGTTCAGTTATACAAATCGCCGGCTTGTCGCCTGCCAACACTAGTTCGCTGGCGAGATGTTTTTGCTTGTCAGAGCCATAGCGCATGATCGCGCCAATCGCCCCCATATTGGCTTCGACCGTGATCCGTCCCATTGTCCCGCAGCAACGGGACATTTCCTCAATTACAACTACTGCGTCGCGATAGGTCAATCCACGGCCGCCATACTGCTTTGGAAGAGTCATCCCCATAAAGCCAGCTTTCGCAAGCTTTTTTACATTTTGCCATGGATAAGCTTCGGTTCGATCTATTTCTGCCGCCTTTGGTCGAAATTCACTTTCCGCAAGCTCGCGCGCTTCGGCCATCAAATCGCTGGTAATAGGGGTTGCAGCAGTCATGTCATACTCCTCATTTCAAAATCAGCTGGGGCGCTGAATCTATCAGGCCAAATTGCTCGAGAATTTCGTTGGTGTGTTCCCCGCAGGTCGGTGGCGCCCGACGATATGTAACTGGCGTATCGCTGAACTTAATCGGATTGCCGATCAGGCTCACATCGCCGGTATTTGACGTCGGGTAGGGCATGGAAATCTTCATCTCGCGGCTTTCCACCTGTTCAGACGCAAAAACATCTGAAAGCGAATTGATGGGGCCGCCCGGAACACCTGCGCGTTCCATCTCAACGACCAGACTTTGTTTCGAAATCCGTTTAAGCTCTTTCTCCAAAGCCTTAATCAATACCTCACGGTTTTCGATACGAGCTGCGTTGGTTTCGAAACGACTATCGGTTGCCAGATCGGGTCGCTCAACAATATCGCAAAGGCTCCGGTACTGACGGTCGTTTCCCACAGCTACCACGACATACCCATCTGAAACTTCAAACACTTGATAAGGAACAATGTTTGGATGCTGGTTGCCGTGTCTCTCAGGCGCTTTGCCGGACAACAGATAATATGTACCTGCATTCACGAGCCACGATATCTGGGAGTCCACGAGAGCGATGTCGATTTGCTGACCAACACCAGTCTGATCCCGATGTCGCAGTGCGGCGAGGATGGCAGTAGCCGCATATAGACCACAGACAACATCCGCCACACCGACGCCGACTTTCATCGGCTCCCCAGTCGGCTCACCAGTCAAGCTCATGATCCCGCCATAAGCCTGAGCAAGTAAATCATAACCTGGCTTAGCTGCATTCGGCCCGGTCTGACCAAAGCCGGTGATCGAACAGTACACAAGATCGGGCTTTTCCTCAGCTAGGCTCTCATAGTCCAGCCCGTATTTGCGCAATCCTCCGACCTTGAAATTTTCCACTATAATATCGCATTCTTTCACAAGCTTCTTGAGTATCTTGACATCATCCGGATCAGAGATGTCGAGCGCCAGCGATCTCTTGTTGCGATTAGCACATAGAAAATACGCGCTTTCCCTTGTGGGACAGCCGTCTGGGTCTGTGACAAATGGGGGGCCCCAGCTTCGGGTGTCGTCCCCTTCGCCGGGGCGCTCTATCTTAATGATATCCGCCCCCATATCGCCAAGCAATTGCGTACATGACGGCCCTGCTAGAATGCGCGATAGATCGAGCACTCTAATGCCTTGCAGAGGACCATCGGAAGATAAGATTGTGTGGTCTAAATTTTTCATATCGGCATTCTAGAAACTAAAAAGAAGTGTTGCCAGTTTAAAGATATGCATTTTATCATGACAAATATTCACTCTATATCTTCTTCGAAGGGCAATGCAGCATGAATCTCCGCCAGTTCAGAACGGTCGTGACGTTCTTGAAACAACAAAGTTTTGCTTCAACCGGCGACCAAATCGGGCTCAGCCCTTCAGCCGTGAGCATTCAGATGCTTAGGTTCGAGCAAGAACTCGGGATAAAAATTTTTAACCGTTCCACCCGTCCGCCAACGTTAACGGTTGAAGGATTTGCCATCGCCGAAATTGCACACGAGATACTTGAGCTAGAGGACAAGATAAGAAGAATTGCAAAAGGCATCGACATCGCAAAGTCTATTACGATCGGTTTTGTTCCGACAACACTGACACGTATTCTTCCCCGGGTAATCACCTGCTTGCGGCACGAATTTCCCGATCTTCAGATCAATATCAAATCAGGATTGTCTGGCGAATTGGCAGCAGCCGTATTACGGCGCGAAATTGACTACGCATTAATCACTGCACCGAGCATGCAGATGCCGGAGCTGGTAGTCACCGAAATTGCGCGCGAACCTCTGTTCATCGTAGGCCCGCAATCTCTGAAACACGTAAACTCTGCTGCAGAGCTCATCACTGCGTTGCCATTTATCGCGTTCAATAAACGTGCTTGGCTAGGACAGAAAATTGCCGCAGACTTACAAATACAAGCCATTTATCTAAACGACGGCATGGAAATCGACTCTCTAGATACGATAGAGCAGCTCGTCTCTCAGGGATTTGGCGTTTCTGTCATTCCGCAGCGACTTTTGTCGCCGCCACTAGCAGAACATTTAAAATGCCTGCCATTCGGCTATCCTTCGGCATCGCGAATCCTTTCACTTATAGAACATATCGGGCTGCCGGCTACCGAGCTAGAAAGGACTGTACGCAAAGTGTTCCAGTCACTGGGAAATCAGAATTAACGAGCGCACACAAATAAACGGCCTTAGCGAATTCCGCAGTTCAAAATGAGTTTGCGAAAAAATTAGATAAAATGAGGTGCCGCCGGCACTGTTCGCTCGTCCGAAAAGCGACCGGACGGGCGAACCTGTTGCATTGCTACGGGCTTGAAATCAGACTTATATTGGTTCAGATCATTGCCTCTATTAGAAACGGCCCATGTTGCTGGCAAGCCGCCTTCAGAGCGCTCTCAAATCCTTCCACAGTATCAACACGGACAGCTTCGACCCCCATACCGTTAGCAATACCGACCCAATCGAGCGTCGGATCGACTAGGTCGAGCATTCTGCTTGCATTGACGCCAGCGACCCCGGCCCCCACCTGTTTAAGCTCGCCGTGCAGAATGTTGTAGCACTGATTTGCGTAGACAATGGTCAGAATGTCCAACCTCTCCCGCGCCTGGGTCCAGAGAGCCTGTACCGTGTACATGCCGCTACCGTCCGCTTGAAGCGTAATCACCTTACGATCTGGACAGGCAATGGCTGCGCCAACAGCCAGAGGCAACCCGATGCCAATTGACCCTCCCGTCAGTTGCAGGAAGTCATGAGGTTCTGCACCGTAAGTGTGTCGAAAGAAATCTCGACCTGACGAGACGGATTCGTCGCATATAATCGAATTTTCCGGCATATGATGGGCCAGCGCGATCGAAATCGCTTCAGGCGTCAGTGCTCCCCTCGACATGGGAGGTTTTTCACGCATTGCGACAATGGCGTTGGACTTTACGCTCAGTCCGATCTCATCTGCGAGCAGGTTGATTGCAGACGTCAGATCCTGATGGTTCGGTGCCATATCAAGTACTATGCATGCAGGAGGCAGCATGCTGCTGGGTTTGCCCGGATAGGCAAAGAAACCTACGGGCGCCTTAGCACCAATCAGGATAATCTGCTCCGTCTCTGCGAAGGTTTCAATCGCCTTATCGATTGCAAAAGGCACTCGGTCCACAACGACCCGACCTGCACCGCGTTGCATTCTGCTATTCGATTGCTGCGCCATCAGCCGTGAGCCTGTCATTGCAGCAATCTGGCTCAGCACTTTGAGATTTTCCGCCCTTAGCGAAGTGCCGGAAACGAGAATGGTCGTATTCTTTCCACCTCGCAGTGCCTCCGCTGCCTCTCTAATCTTATCAGGGTCTGGATGATCGGCGGGAATTCGGGTTGCTCTGCTTGGAACCTTGCTGTGAACCTCTCCCCACGCAGCGTCAGCAGGTAGGATAAGAGTAGAGATAGCGCCGGGCGCCCTGTTGGCTTCCGTAATTGCACGTGCAGTCTGTCGCCCGACATCATCTGCAGATTGCGCTCTTCCTATCCATCCCGACATCGGACGCGCCAGCGACTCTATGTCGGAAGTCAGTGGCGCATCATAGGCGAGATGCTGTGTTGCATGATCACCGACGACATTGACCATCGGCGAGAAAGCACGACGGGCATTGTGCAGGTTTGCGAGACCATTTGCCAGCCCCGGCCCCAGATGCAACAAAGTCGCCGCCGGTCGATCCGTCATCCGGGCAAACCCGTCCGCGGCTCCAGTGACTACTCCCTCGAATAAGCCGAGCACGCATCGGATTTTCGGCTGTCTATCCAAGGCTGCAACGAAGTGCATCTCAGATGTACCCGGATTGGCGAAGCAGACGTCGATTCCGTTTAACAGCAAGGTCTCGCACAGAACATCAGCACCGTTCATTGTCTTAGTCCCCTAATCTAAATCATAGTGATCTGAATCACAGCAGACCACTACGATATGGTAAAAGCGGCCTTGCAAAAATTCCCTTGTTTGCCTTTACCGCTTTCACGAATGCAAACCGTTCTAAATTGTCTCCGGACAATCTCTAGGTCGTCTCCACTTTTACCAGTGAAGCCTGTTCCATCCCCGGCAAGACATCCCGATACTCATCGACATCAACACCGTACTCGCGAAGAATCTCATCGGTATGCTGAGCGAAACGCGGCGGCTTGCGCCGATAACTGACCGGCGTTCTCGACATCTTTATGGGACTTCCTGTACTCCGGAAGTCTTCGATATCCACAACCATTTCCCTGTGTTTTGTATGGGGATCGACAACCACCTGATCGATTGTTCGGACCGCGCCGCACGGCACTCCGGCCTCGATTAAATCCTTTGCAATCGTCTTACACTCAAAATTGGCCAATCCTTTCTCGATTTCAGCCTTCAACGCGTCCCGATTTTGATTCCTCTCACCGTTGTTTACAAATCGTGTGTCAGACGGCAGATCTGGCCTCCCGATCTTTTGGCACAAGATCTCGAACTGGCGGTTGTTGCCTACCGCGAGAAAGATTGGATCGGTTGCGGTCAGGAATGTGTCGTACGGACATATGTTGGGATGGGCATTGCCGGACGTACCTGCCACTTTTCCGGAGAGATAGAAATTCGGTAAATGTGGATGGAGAAGAGAAAACCCGCAGTCGTAGAGGGTTGTCTCGACGAATTGACCTTTGCCGCTTCCAACACGTTCATTCAGTGCCATCATAATTCCTATAACAGCGTTCAGGCCGGTTACCATATCGACCACTGGCAAGCCGACACGTAAAGCCTGCCCGTTCTTTTCACCGTTCACACTCATAATGCCGCAAGCGGCTTGGATTGCAGCGTCGTAGCCTGGCAAGCCGCCCAACGGCCCGTCGCCGCCAAAACCCGATATCCTGCAATGAATGAGCTTAGGGAAACGCTCCAACAGAACTGCGCGGGTGAGGCCCCAGCGTTCAAGCGTACCACTCTTAAAATTCTCAATAAAGACATCCGCGGACCCAAGAAGATGAAGCAGCAGCTCTTGGCCTGCCGGCTTGGACATGTCGAGTGCCATTCCGCGCTTATTGCGATTGAGCCCGAGAAAATAGCTCGCCGCGTCGTCCAAAAATGGGGGGCCCCATCCGCGAGTCTCGTCTCCGCCCGGTGGCTCGATCTTGATAACGTCCGCGCCATGATCGGCTAGAATCTGCCCTGCATATGGCCCACCCAACACCCGGCTTGCATCAATAACTTTTAGGCCTTTAAGAGATCCGGTGGAAACTTGCGTGTGCGTCATATCAATTTCCCTGTGTTTCTTCTGTGCCGAACGAAACCTTCTCGATCTCGTGGCGCATCTCGGCCGCAAACTCCGGATAGGTTTCGCTAAGTTCGTCCAACACGCGCCCTCGGAGCAACTGAAGAATTGAAGTGTCTGGGTCGGGTGTTCTCTCCGGCTCAAGCGAATAATCGAAATCAAACCCAGTTGCCTCAACAACTTCTGCCAGTTCATGCCCTGTGTGTAAGCTTGTCAGACGAAAATTTTCTCGCTCTTTATCAAAATGAAAAAGGCCTTTGCCAGTCAGCAAGGCATACGGCCCGCCGGTCCTGTGAATATTCCTCTCAGAGACACCAGCCGCACTTATGAAGTCTACTTTATTGACCAGAACCCGCACGCTATGCTCTTCGCGAAATAGAATGATACGCGGAACAACAAAGTAGAGATAAGCGGAGCCAAATGAACCCGGCCACCTCACAGTGCCGTTAGGGTAATCACCAACCCCGACCAGGTTAATGTTGCCCGTCCCGTCGATCTGTCCGCCCCCCAGGAAGAAGGCATCTATCCGTCCCTGGCCAGCACAATCAAAAAGCTCTGTCGAACCGTTAGTGAAGAAATTATGTTCGACGGAGCCCAGAATAGATATTTTGACCGCTTCTCCGCCATCGCCATCATTGAGCGCACGTCTAAGCATTGCCCCAGCGGCGGGTATGGGAGACGATGCTCCAACGGCGACGTGACGGACTCCCTCAAGGAGTCGTGCGATCGAATAGATTAGTGTCTCTCGAGCAAGAATGGGCTTCATGGCACCGACACCGCAGAAGTCGACCTGATATATTGCATGAAGCCATCAACGGTTCGCGCCAGTTCAGCGTATCGCTTTAGTTCTGCAGTATCTGGCGGATACTCTCCCCATAGACCATAGGGCCAGGCCCCTTTGGATGCCACAGCTACATGCGTTACGTAGAGCGACGGGAGTGTGCCAGCGGCTGTGATTTCGTCACCAAGCAAACTGTCTTCAACAATCCTTTCGACAGTTACAATAGTCTGTCGTGAAGCATAGGCCATCGCGGCCAACTCTCTGCGGCGCCCGACCCATACATTCCCGAAGCGGTCGGCCATTGGTGCGTGGAAAATGGCGACGTCTGGCTGAATGGCCGGCACCAGGACGATTGGGTCTGGATCTATAGAGAAAGGATTTTCGATAAGGCGCCAGTCGGGCCTATTGTGCAAGATATCAGTCCCGATGAGCCCTCGTATCGGCAAGAAGGGGCTGCCCTTTTGGGCAGCCATCAAGCCGGCATGAATGGCCGGACATGTCGAGTCGAGTATCTCAACTTCACCCCGCTTAACGGCGTCATTGAATCGCGGGGCGCCACCTACTTCACCAAGCGACACAGCACTCGTTTCAATGCATCTGACCAGTCCAGCACCTATCAGGATATCTGCCTGGAGTCCCCCGGTTGGTACGCAAACCACATGAAGACCACTTGCGTCATTTTTCACAAGTGCCTTTGTCATGACCATTGAGACGCCGGCGTAATCAACCGGGATCGCAATTTTCATACCAGTTTTAACAATGCTGGCCAATTCGCAAAGCTCGGATAGCAAGTATCCCTCCCAATAACAGGGGCGCGCAACGAACGCGTTCTTGTTTGTCGTATGTTCTGTAATATAGAACTTAATTCCAAATATGAGTTAACGTGTGGTGCCGCGACCTGTCAATCCTATAACCGGTAACAGCCGCGCTTTTTTTGTAACCGCTCGACAAATTGTATGGACGAATTCATCCGATAGAAAACCGAGTTACGTTCTCCAAAACATGCTAAATCTACCTCCTGCACTTTCACGCCTTTACGAGGCAACCCAGAATGTGATGCTTCCTGTGGCACTCTGCCAACCAGTTTCGGGGCTGGGCACTCCACGATAAAGGCATGTTGGGGACAGGGCTAAGCTAGGGGGTGAGAATACGGCCGGGGTCAAAAATACTGGCTTTCCACACCGTATTGCTGGAATGGATCGACTAATAGAAATGCCGATCCATTGGATGCAAATGATGATCCGATTACCTGCTCGGCCAACACAGGCATCCTGTAGAAGCGGCAAGGCCAATTGTCAAATGTGCGCATCGTAGGCACATCGCTTTTTTGGGACCTACAATCACTATGCATGTCTGATATTAACATTGTTAACGCTCTACCCAATACGCCATATTCGCAGGCTTGATACTACGGCTCCCCGCTCGAACGTTGAAGAAAGGGTCACGCAAAAAATTGGTAAATGGAGAATATACCCGTAAAAACTTGAATTCTTTGCTCGCACGGTGATTAATAGGCGCTTAGTCTGTTTTTCTGGCTCGGCACTTTTCCTCTCCGAGGATCTATTCTATATTCGCATTTTTAATACATCACAACGCATGATCATCGAGAGTCGACACATCTGCCTGCGATGAATTGAGATGCGAAACTAGAAACGAGACTTTGCAAGCGAACAATGGATAAAGCCTTCATCAAGGGACTACGACTGATCGAAACCTTAGCAGCCAGTGAGAAACCTCGCGGGATAACGGAACTCGCCAATGAGCTGGGACTAACAAAAAGCAATGTCCACCGTCTCTTAGCGACGCTGATCGAGCATGGCTACGTTCGTCAAATCCCACCCCATAGCACTTATGAGTTGACAACGAAAATCTGGCAGCTCGGCGGTCTTGTCATCAAAAGACTGAACTTTATCGAGGTGGCACACCCAGCGCTTGCAATGCTTTCCGAACTTACCGGTGAAACAATTCACCTCTCAGTTCTCGAAGGAACGCAGGTCGTGTATGTCGACAAGATCGAGGGTGCACATCATGTCAGGGCACATACCAGCATTGGTTCGAGGGCGCCTGCGTGGACGGTCGCCACAGGTAAATCGATGCTTGCACAGTTGCCAGATTCCTATCTGGAACAGTTTAGGGATCAGATTACACCCTACACAGCTGCGTCGAAAAAGAATTTTGACGAGTTGAAAGCTGACATCGATCTAATACGCCAGCAGGGATACGCCTCGGTCCCGCAGGGTGAATGGCGAGAGGGAATTTCGGCTTGCGCTTGCGCTGTACTGGGCGCCTCAGGTGAGCTAGTCGGTGCAATCGGAATATCCGGACCGGATACTCGGCTTAAACGTAAACAGATCAAGGAATATTCTGTTCACGTGATGGAAGCATCCCGAATGATTACACGGGCGCTAGGTGGAAGGATCTTTCCACCTAATGTATAAGTAGCGACCTAACTCCCCTTCTAACGCCGTCATTGAGCCTGAGCGAAGAGTGTATTTTAATCGCACGAGGCGGCCACGCGACCCCATGAACTAGGGAAGAAAGCGGTCCCGCCGGTTAAAGCCGGAACCGCTTCGTGGCCTATTGATGAAGAATTGTCACGTGAGCACGCAACAGGCACGGCTAATTCTACCTATAGCTTCGACGAGCTCTGCCTCCGAAATAGCGTAGGAAATGCGAAAGAACGGCGATAGACCGAATGCCGATCCGGGCACGACGGCAACCAGAGCCTCTTCCAAAAGATAGTCGGTAAAATCGCTGTCTGTGGCGAGCCTTCGTCCATTCGGTGTCACCTTCCCCAAGACACCGCTACATCCGGCGAAAGTGAAGAACGCGCCTTCTGGGGTCCGGCATTCGAGACCATCAATAGCATTTAAGCCGCTCACGACAATATCCCGGCGGCGCTGAAAGTCATCTCGTCGTTCTTTCAAAAACGACTGCGGACCGTTCAGAGCTTCGACCGCTGCTGCCTGACTGACGGAGCAGGGACACGATGTGGCTTGACTCTGGATAACCGCCATGGAGCGGATCAGGGACTTTGGCCCGCCAGCATAACCGATACGCCAGCCCGTCATTGCATAGGCTTTGGAGACGCCATTAATGGTGAGGGTTCGCTCCTTCAAACGTGGCTCCAGAGCGACTGGCGTCACAAATTTGAAATCATCATAAACAATATGCTCGTACATATCGTCAACCATCAGCCAGACATGCGGATTGCGCAGTAGGACATCAATCAACGGACGATAATCTGCATCGCTGTAGCCAGCCCCGCTTGGATTAGAAGGCGAATTCAGGAGAACCCAACGCGTATTTGGCGTGATAGCTCTTTCAAGCTGTTCGGCTTGTAGGCGAAATCCGAATTTTGCCTCGCAGGGCACCGTGACACAGACACCGCCGCAAATTTCTACAATATCTGAATACGATGTCCAGTAAGGGGTAGGAATAACGACTTCGTCACCGTCATCAATTGTAGCCATAAACGCATTGAAGAGAATTTGTTTTGCACCAGTGGCAACACTAATCTCGTCATTCGAATAATCAATACCGTTCTCACGTTTGAATTTATTCACGATAGCTGTTTTTAAAGCAGCCGTTCCGTCAAGTGCAGTGTATTTTGTTTGCCCACTGTCGATTGCCGCTTTTGCTGCTTCTTTAATATTTTGTGGCGTATCAAAATCCGGCTCTCCCGCGCCCAATACAATTACGGCACGGCCGTTGCGCTTCATCGCTGCTGCCCTCGCACCGATTTGCAATATTTTCGAGACGCCAACGGAAGCGATACGTGAAGCCGGTTTAAACCCGTCCGGTTTTTCCTTAAGAGCAATTGTCATGTCTTACCTCTGCGCATGGAAAAATAAAATATGATGAACAATGAACGAGACGAGCCCTCCCTCAGAACGCTACCCTGAGCCCATCCTGTGCCGCAATGCTTTGCTGTCCGTACGTCTTGAACTTTTCCAGGACGGAGGCAATCTCGACCTCAGTTAAAACTGGCGGCTCGCCAAACGGTAAACAAAGAAGAAATTGCTGGGCAAGTTCTTCGACTGTGACAGCGAGCGAAAGCGCTCTAGAAATCGAAACATGTGCTGCAACAACACCATGGTGAGCCATAAGGCACGCGCGTCGCCCTTCCAGCGCCTCAATGACCCGGTCAGCCAAGTCCTGTGAACCGAAGATTTCATAAGGAGCACATCGGATGCTTGAGCCGCCCGCGGACGCGATCATATAGTGGATCGCTGGGATATCACGCTTCATGTTACTAACGGCGGTCGCATAGGTCGAGTGGGTATGTACGATGGCCTTGAGATCCTCACGTGCCTTTAAAATATCCCTGTGAAAGCGCCATTCACTGGACGGCAGCACATCACCCTCATAGCTTGCATCCCAACGCATCGACACGACATGTTCAGGAGCGAGCTTTTCATATGGAATACCCGTCGGGGAAATCAGAAAACCTTCTCCATGTCGAACACTAATATTACCTGAAGTTCCCTTGTTGATACCCAGCCGGTTCATGCCACGGCAGGCGTCGACAATTTCATTACGTAATGCAAGTTCATCACTCATGCGTCACCCACTGTCTACCTTGACACTGTTGCGTTCTCCGTCCGATGCGCCGTACAGGTTTTTCGTGATCTCTCTCGGGTGCCTTGGAGGCATCACCCAGAAACTTCAGTCCTCCAATGTAGAGACAGATAGAAGCATTGTTCTGCATTATAGAATTCCGTTCTGTATTTTAACTCTATTGCTGATTCATCAGCTTTGTCAATTTGATTATAAAAACACCAGAGCAAGCTGGAACACTGGCATTGATGAGGTCTTTCCTGATGGGAGCTCGCACCCGGCCTTGGTCGAAAAACAAATAGGGCGTGATGCGATGTCTCAAATGCGCATCATACAGACGTTACCGGATCGATATTATGTCTCCGACTTCTTGCTTCGGCCTAACTGTCGATCGCCCAAACCTGCTAATTGGCAAACAAAAACATGTCCCGGTAACTTGAACTCTCAAACGTGGAGCAGGTATCTGTCGGCACCTTTAGCTTTTCTGTTACACGTTCATTCAACCCAGTTTCTCTTCCAACCTCCATTGGAATGTGGTTCCAATATACGACGGTTATCCGGATACCGTTGCATTCCTCGTTGCGCCCGATGGCCTGTCTTGCTTAAGCCTGCTTCTATAGTGATCGGTTTGCATCAGCCTCTGCTGCACGGGCACTTGCAGAGGAGGCGCAGCGACCACTATTCTAGCTCTAAAATTTTTCGCAGACATCTAGCCTCCGCAGTCGCCAAGCGCTTAACCCGCTAACAATCTATCACCGCCGCTGACGAAAGAAAACTCAAGCAATTGTCGTTTGTACTTCCAGAATAGAGAGGATGCTGCATCATGTTGCTCTCACACCCACCTCTGTGAAAGACCTTCGGAAAAGAATGAGAATTTGCGCACATCAGTCAAGCGATCCATCATCGAGATAGGGCGCTACCGATACTGAGAAGAGAACTCGTCATCGTTCAGAGCAATACTAGGCCGGCGGAGAAAGCCGCCAGCCCGTGATTAAACGTCAACTGTAGAAAATACCGCCATCGACGTTGAGTGCCTGCCCGGTGACAAAAGCGCAATCGTCAGAGGCGAAGAAGGCGACCGGGCCGACGACGTCCTCAGGCTCTCCCAGGCGGTGAACATCTGTTACCTTTTCAAAATAGGCTATTTTTTCAGGTTCGCGGAGGTTGTTCATCCCCATCTCAGTTTTAATAATGCCAGGACAAACCGCGTTCACGGTAATTCCGTCTCCGGCAAACTCCATTGAGCAGACGCGTGTGAACCCAACTACGGCGGATTTCGAGGCTGAGTAGTGGGCCTGACCGGGCCCGCCAGTTCGTGCAGCCAGAGACGCGATGTTCACTATACGTCCGTACCGCCTTTTCTTCATGTGACCAATAATTGCTTGCGTCATCTGAAAGACGCCTCGTGTGTTCACGGCGAAAGTCTGATCCCAAAGCTCAGAGGTCATCTCCTCGATCATTGCCATTTTCAGGATGCCGGCATTGTTGACCAGCACGTCAATATGGCCAAGCGCATCGATGGATTCCTGCGTCGCCCTGTGGCACGCCGCAAAATCACTCACGTCTGCAAAGACTGGCACGCATCGACGACCAAGTGCTTCAACTGCCTTCACCGTTTCAAGGAGATATTGCTCCTGGGTCTCCACATCATGAAGCGCTAGATCAAAACCGCGCTGCGCTAGCCCCAAAGCTATCGCGCGTCCGATACCGCGGCTTCCGCCAGTGACAATGGCATTCCTGTTCATTTTAATATTCCAGTTTGTTGTGGGATTTATTTTCTCAAGATCGGCAGCGAATTCATGGCATCAACAGTTTTCTCAAAGGAAACCAGATTGGCCCCCGAACCCAATCCAGTAGCGACGATGGCGGAAGTTGCCGTGGCAAGTTTTGCGCAGTCCTCGAGATCCCAGTCTCGCATCAAACCGGCAATGAACCCACCAGTGTACGAATCTCCGCAGCCAGAAGTATCCTTCACATCCACCGCAAATGCAGGAAGAGCAAACTGTCTTCCCGCTTTATTCAAGAAGTAAGACCCACTTGCTCCAAGCGAGATCGCACATGCCCCCACCCCTTTTGACAGGAAGAACCTCGCGCATGTTTCGGGATCATCCGCGCCTACCATTACGGATGCCTCATCAATGCTGGGCATGAAAAAATCGACGTATGGGAGCAACGGTTCAACCAAAGCCCACGTATCGCTGCGTGCAGATATCAGGTCGAGCGTTGTAATACAACCGGCAGCCTTTGCGGCCTTCAGTAATTTCAGAGAAGGCTCGCCTTGCATGGCGATGATTGAGTTGACACCACCAAGATGAACAACCTTGCTTTTGATCGCGGCGGCTTGAGCTTCAGATGACATTACCCAATGAGCAGATGCACCACGTGCGTGGATTGCCGGTCGCGAGCCATCGGGGCGGATTGGCAGGATCGTTGCTGATGTTTGTACATCGTTCAGGCGCTGCATGTGCGATGTGTCGATACTCTCCATGTGCAATGAATTTAGAATCCAACCACCTTTCTCATCATTGCCAACTGCGCCAAAAGCTTGTGATTTAAGTCCCAGGCGTGCACATGGCACTGCTGTACCGCCAGCTGTCCCAGCGACAGTCATACTGATTTCATCAATAAACGAAACGCTGCCGCCCGCCGGGATATCGGTTACAGGAAACCCACAGATATCTAGAATATAACTACCACATAAACTTACATCGAATTCAGTAGCCATGGCCCCTCACTTGCTGGTTTGGAGCACCCCAGCGGAAAACAGCAGATAATTTTCCGTTCAGAGATGCGTAAGAGTATATTTCTCATAGAGTTCCGTCAATTCTGTTCAATTGGAAAACCCATACTTGTATCTCAATTGTAACTTACTCGCCCGCTTTCGCCCGATAGGGCCGTAAGCTGCTCTTGATATTTCTCGAATGCATCCCCCGCGTCGCCGCTGTATGGCTCGACATGAACCAAACAGGTGTGCGCTGAGCATCCCTGCCCAAATTGTGATGTACCAATATCAAGCGTTAACACATTTGGATTTCCGGCAATTTCAAGCCCGTTGTTTCCGGTCGGAGTAAACCATGCGCCCGTGGGTAGAACAATAACGCCCGGGCGAACGGCATCTGATATGGTGGCTGTTGCAAGAGATTCACCTCTAGCGTTCCACAGGCGTATCGTTTGACCGTCTTCTATACCCAAATCAACAGCATCATGGGGATTGATGCGAGCCTGCTCGCGTCCATTTCGCTTCTGCGCCCTGCTTGTCTCGCCCGTTTCCAGCTGACTATGGAGACGTCCCGATGGTTGATGGGAGATGAGGTGAAGTTGTCCGCCAGCCCTAGCGGAACCCAGCCACTCCGCCGGCTCGATCCATGCTGGATGTTCACGACAATCGGAATATTTTAGTGCAGCGAGTGTGTCGCTACCGAGCACAATTTTGCCACTCTCGGTATTGAGAGCGTGGTCCTCAGGGCGTTCTCGGAAATTGGATAGATAAACATGATGATCTGCAGTAGGACAGTGAGCATATCCTTGTTCCCAAAACACATCAAAGCTAGGCATCTCAAAGCCTAAGCGCTCACGCGCGTCGTCGCGGCTGATATCGTAAAGGTGCCGCAGCCATCCCATTTCATCCCGTCCCTCATTGAAGGCTGCGCTAACACCAAGCTTTTCCGCAAGAGCATTAAAGACGTCAAAGTCAGACTTTGAATCACCTACAGCGTCGATGGCCTTGTGCATGGCTATGATAAAGTCAGATCGTCTGTTCCCAGCTATGTCGTTGCGTTCAATAGACGTATTTGCTGGAAGGATAATGTCAGCCCTCTGTGCTGTCGCAGTGAACATCGGGTCCTGAACGATAATCGTTTCCGGCTGCTTCCAAGCTTCAGAGAGCCGGTTCAGGTCCTGATGGTGGTGATAGGGATTACCTCCTGCCCAATAAACAAGACGAATATCGGGATAAGTCCGCACCGACCCTTCATAGGTGTAAGTTTTCCCCGGATTGAGAAGCATGTCGCTAATACGCGCTACAGGAATGAAGCTGTTTATGGGCTTTGCCAATTGGGAAATTGCAGGTGACTTGCCAAGATTGATCGGCGCGCCGACACCGCCAAGAGATGCATATCCATATCCCACACCACCACCGGGTAGCCCGATCTGACCAATCAAGGATGCAAGGCCCAGCGCAGCCCAGAAAGGCTGCTCGCCATGATGTGCGCGCTGCAAGCTCCAACTAACGGTGATCATCGAACGGGTGACCACCATCTGCTCGGCTAACGACACAATCTGCTCCCGACCAAGTCCCGTGATCTCTGATGCCCACTCCGCGGTTTTAACAATACCATCGCTGCTCCCGTCAAGATAGGCGAGAAAGCGTTCCGATCCACTGGTACAACGCTGCAAAAAGGACAGATCGTGCTTGCCTGCCCGCAAAATCTCTCCCGCTATACCGATCATCAGAGCGGTATCTGTGTTTGGCCGGATCGGCCACCATTCGGCGTTGACCCAATCGGGAAGATCATCGCGTAACGGGGAGACAAGAATAACTTTCACGCCGCGTTCTGCAATTTTCTTCAAGTATGTTTCAAGCGAATGTCTCGCGATGCCCCCGGCTTCGCTTTGTGCCGTTTTCGGCGACAACGCGCCGAATACTAGTAGCGTTTGGGTGTGTTCAGCAATGGTGTCGAGCGTATTGGCCTGGCCTCCGCCAGCAGCATCATCGCCCAGCGTATGCCGCAGGATTACTGGGCCCGCGGCGGTCGAATACGTGTCCACATGCCCTGTGAAGCCTCCAACCAGATTGAGCAAACGTTTGAGTAGTGATGGCGCGTGATGAAATCGTCCGCAACTCGTCCAGCCATAAGAGCCCGCGAAAATCGCTTCATTGCTGAAATCACGCGAAATACGTTGTATTTCCCCGGCAATCAGGCTGGTTGCCTCGTCCCATCCTATTGGTATGAACTTCTCATTTCCTCGCCCACGAGGATCACTTTTCTCGCGCTTCTCGAGCCAGCCCGCTCGCACGAGCGGCTGCGGAACGCGACGATTGCCGCTACTCCATTCCTTAACTGAATTGATGATCGGCGACGGCGATGGATCAAACTCGAAAGGTTCAACTCCCACAATCGTTCCGTCATTCACAAGAAGTGTGTACGCACCCCAATGACTGCAATGTGGTATCCGTTTGATCTTATTCATTGCATGTACTTTCGTTAGCATGGCCTGAGCAGGAAGCGGATAAAGCGATGACTACAGCCGCCCAGCTTCGATGATCCGCTGCAGAAACGCGCGCGTGCGCTCTTGTTGCGGGTCCCCGAATATTTCTTCCGCCGAACCTTCCTCATGCACTTTGCCGTCGGCTAAGAAGCAGACTTTTGTTGAAACTTCGCGTGCGAATGCCATCTCGTGTGTTGCAAGAAGCATTGTCATGCCGTCAGCCGCCAGATCACGGACAATATTAAGCACTTCCGAAACAAGCTCGGGATCCAGCGCCGATGTGATCTCATCGAGAAGCAAAACCATCGGACCCATCGCCATCGCTCGGACAATTGCAACGCGTTGTTGCTGCCCGCCAGAGAGACGATCAGGGTATTCCTTCGCTTTGTGGTCGAGCCCGATACGCTTCAAAAAAGCTATTGCTCTGGCCTCTGCTTCCGCGCGATCAACTCCCAGAACCTTGATTGGTGCCAGTGTGACATTCTCAAGCACCGTCATATGCGGAAACAGATTGTAGCTCTGGAAAACAATACCAACGTCCCGCCTCAGAGTATTGACATCAACACCGGGTCCGGTGATGCGGTCGCCGTATATACGGATTTCACCAGACTGTATCTCCTCCAGTCCGTTGATTGTTCTCAGCAAGGTCGACTTACCACAACCGGATGCTCCAATCAGGCAGACAACCTGGTGCTCTTCGACCTTCAAACTGAGGCCATCGAATACCTTGTGGTGGCCATATTGCTTGTGAATATCGCGGATTTCAATCATTGCCATTATAAGCAAGCCCTCAATTGCTGCTCGCACGCATGCGGCGCTGGTCACGTTCCATCAACTTGTCCACAAGACGTGCCTGAGGAATAGTGATCAGGATAAACAGGAATGCGACGCCTGATACCGGCGACAGGTTGAAGTAATTGCTGGTGAGAATCTTCGCTTGGTTGAAAGCATCAACTGCTCCAATCACATTCACCAGTGCAGTGTCTTTCTGCAGACCGATAAAACCGTTCAAAAGTGGTGGAATAATTCGACGCACCGCCTGCGGAACGATTACGTATCGCAACGTCTGAAAATATGTCAGACCGAGTGAGCGTGCAGCGGACATCTGACTGCTGTGGATACTCTCAATACCTGCACGATAGATTTCCGCCGTATACGCACCATGTGTCAGGGTCAAGGCGATAATGGCGAAGGTTTCCTGTGAAAGGTCCTTTACCCAGGGGAGCCCCGTCAAGGAAAGTCCAAAGCCAATCAGATAGATATTGATGATTGCTGGCAACCCACGAAACACGTCGGTGTAGATTGTCGCCATCATACGGATTGGGCGCCACGCTTTACCCGGCATCAGACGCGCCACCGCAACAATCAGTCCCCAAATAAGGACGAAGATTTCCGCGACGACGAAAATATAGATATTGACCCAGAACGCGTTGCCGACGAGTCCGAACGTGCTTCCAATCAACGGCAGCAGAAAGAAGGTGCGCCCAACGGCGAGATCGTTTGCAATGACAAATTGCACAAGGAGCATCACAGTTACGACAGCAGTGGCCGCACCTAACGCGTAGTAGGCACTCTCTCGAGATGACGCATTGGCCACCCTTGCATCGACCAAGTTCTCCGATGCAACTGCAGCTCGCGCAACGCGCAATTTGATCAGGCTGTTGATCCCTGGAAACAGAAGCAGCAATACAACAAGAGCGCAGACGAGGAGCATTGTATTAACAATTTGTCCATCGATCTCCAGCGCCGCAGCAGCAGCCTTAACGTCAAACAGTGTTTTCCAGGTAAAGGCGATGACGAGGACGCTGACACCCAACGCGGTCGCCACCCAACCGGCAACTTCCTTGGGCGGCGTGCCGGCACTCCAGCGGCGCTTGCCACTGAGAAGGCCAGAGCTCTGGCCCCCTTCGCTATCCATAATGAAGGACATCAGCTCAAACCTCGCACGATTACATCTTGATGTATGGGATCGAAGCCGGATCCGCACCCAGCACCGGAGTGAGATATTTCGCAGAGAGCGACTTCACCGTCCCGTCATCGATCAACGACTTGATTATTTCGTTGATCTTCTCGGCATTTTTGGAGCCCTTTGGGTAGAGGCCGCCATAGGTTTCACCCGTAGAAAACTGACCCGGCACTTCAAGCGCGCCATTCGAGCGCTTCGCCCAACCGAGCACGACAGCGGTATCATTGCCCACAGCATCGACTTGACCCGCTCTCAAAGCCGTAACAGTACTGGCCACGTCCTGATACACCTTGACCTCTGCCGGCTTTAACTTACTGGAAACGAAGTCTGCTGCTGTTGTAGACTGCTGCACCGCAACGCGCATCTTTTTGATCGAATCCGGGTCGACTACCGTGCCCTTTTTCACCAGAAGGCCGAAATCCGAGTGAAAGTAAGGGGTGGAGAAATCGACAACTTTCTTTCTTGGCTCGGTAACTGATATTTGCGAAAGTGCTACGTCGAAATCCTTGGTTCTTCCTGCGACGAGGGCATCCCATGCAACGTTCACGATCTTCACGCGATTAAGTCCCGCACGATGCGCAATGTTCGCTCCAAGACAATATTCATACCCATCTTTAATCTGGTCAGGGGTATCGCCATTGTTCCAGCCCGGATTGGAAGGAAGATTGACTTGCACTGTAAGTTCACCGGCGTTGACCGGCGTGAAAGGCATTGAGCCCTTTTCACCCGTCACTTCACATTCCCCCATCATCTCACCGGCCACTACTGACGGCGCAGCGGCTAAGAGAAGGAAGGTCGCGAAAGAAACACCACGCCCGATTGTTCTCAAACTATCAAAATTTTGTTTCATTATGCATTCCCTCCATTTGCATTATTTTGATTTGAAGATGCCCCGGGAGCGGCACCGAAAGTGTCGGCATTTGGTATAGTTTTGATAAGCCAACTATCGCGGACTGGCCGCACGCCATCAAAGCGTGAGCCCGATACGCATTTTCCCGATTTTTGCCGCAGCAAGTCAGTCGCCCCGGATTGCCGGATGCGCAGTTCCGCAGGATCTTTCATCTTTTTTGTTCCTCCATGCTATTCTATATTATAGAACAGCATTCTGAATTTATGCTCGAGCGGCCTTTCCTGTCAAGATACGCCTAAAAAATTCATTGCCTCGCTCACCGAGTCATCCGCAAAGTCCGCTTTGCTAGAATGTAGATTTGTGACGATGTAAAAAACGAAAACTGCATGCGAGGGGAAGGTCGGTAAAGTTTAAGTCTGAACAGAGCCTTACGGATTTGCATCGAAGGCATTTATGAAGACCAGTCGGCACCAATCTGTTAACGGTCAGAGAATTCAATGAGGCGTGAAGTGATGCGCTCCCCCGTTGGCGAGAGTACTAACTGTAATATGATCCAATGCTCTTTGGATTATGGGGTTTGATTTTCTAAGAATAAAGGCGGCGCGCGCAAGAACTCTCGTTTCGCGTCCCGATTTAGGTTTGCTTCAGGGATATCCTCGACGACATTCCACTTTACCTCTGTTTTTTCTTGCAGACTGGTCTTTTTTGTATCCAAGAGGCTGCGCGCCGATGAGGATGAACCTGGTCAGCCTTCCGTTGATTTTAAAAGCCGCGGCGTACAGTTTCTCATCACGATGTGATGGCGTCACGACGGATTGCTCAGTGTCAACTGCGAACACGTCCAAAGCTCGTGGATAGGTCTGCACGACGTTTAGCAACTCGCTGGTCGAAAATGCCTGCGCCGAAGGTCTCTTAACCTTGACACTCTTACTCCTTGCATCACAATAGCGTTGCCAGCATATCAACCCGACGTCCGTGGGCAACCTCCGCGAAATCGGTACTAAAAAACTGCTTCAGGCAATCGCGCGCCAACCAAGTTCCGGTCATTTGTGCCCCTAAGCACAACACGTTAGCGTTGTTGTGCTCCCTCGCAAGGCGAGCGCCGAGCGCATCATGAACCGGCGCAGCTCGGATTTTAGGAAAGCGATTGGCTGCAATACTAATACCGATACCACTTCCACAGACGAGAACCCCCCAAGCTGCACGATTTTCCGTGATTGCCTCTGCAACAGCCTTTGCGTAGCAGGGGTAATCGACGGGCGCGGAACTGTCACAGCCAAAGTTGATGACTTCGTAGCCCATCTCCTCAAGATCTCTCTTTAACACGAACTTCAGATCATGGGCGACGTGATCATTACCCAGCGCCACAATTCTCTTAATCTCCATATCTAGCACTCCCGTCTACGATGATACTCTATAGTTCCCCATCTCAACAAACGGTCACCTTGCCTGCCTTTGAAAGGTTTCGGCGCGCCGTCGACAAAATGCAAAGATAATATATTTATGAAACTCCGTTCTGTATAGCAGAACTTTAGTCCGCGCAAAATGTAGTACATCTGTCGCGGCACTCGACAAAGCGATCCGTTGATAACAAAACAATCTCCGCATGAGCAGCGCGGCTGATTGCGGCCCTCCGAAGCAGCTACACCCGTGACATCGTAACCTTAACTTTGAGGTATTGGCCCCAATGAATTGGCTCACTAAACTTCTTTCGTGGAAGACTGCAACAGCAGATCAGGCGGCTATAAACCGACTTTATTCGCATCTTTTTGCGTCAGTGGAAGAAAAATCTGGCGTTCAACTGTGCCTCGAAACTCTGACCTCGATTGTCGGCTTCAATGCAGGCGGACCGGTTGACCTTCGCTTCGCGCCAAACAAGAAAATCTTTATCTCTTCGGAACTCGCTATGCACGAGCAGCAGCGCCGGAGTTCAGATGGACTGTTTCGTTATGAACTGATGACACAGACCCATTTTGAATAGAACACAGTTCAAACGCTATTAACAGCGATTGGAGCTATGACACTTTCAAATGCTCTAGGGGACCGGCATACTATTGAAGTTTCGGCGGTCACAGACGCGTTTGGCCCTATAGTGGTGAAGCTGAAAATCTACTCGAGAATTCGTTTCCTTTGTCTCGAATATGGCATTTATCAGTTGCTTCCACGTCGGACAAAACAGTCGATATTGCAAAGTGCCCCCGAAATGGCACGGCGGCATTCTCTGCAATCACACTCAAGTGGATAAAATGCCCAGTCTAATCATTCCGCAAGCTGTACGCGCTTTTCGTCACGATGCACCTCATTGCAACTGTTCTATGAAAGGAGATGAAAAGTACTACGGCGGGCCATCAGGGTCCCTGTCATCTTGAACCATACCTGTCGCAAGTTTCGGGATTTTTGTGACAAATTACGGACAGCATTACGGCTCGAACCACCGTTCCGAGCCGTCTCGTTTTGTTAACTACGAATTCATTCGATAGAGTATTAGCCTTAATGCTGCGCATGTAGGTCATTAATGGGTGACGCCATTGAAATCCTAAGCGCGGAGACTTCACATGCGACGATGTTTTCTCAATGCTCTGCTGATAGCTGTCATCACAGGCTTCGCCTTCCATAGTGGTGTGACACTTACGTACGCTCAGTCGACTCCAAAAGCTCAATTGGGAGCGGGGCGCGCGTACGAGATCATCGATAGCGAAGTCTGGGATGTGCCCGATCCGGTTTCCGGTCGCGGTTACCAAGTCTTTGTCGCCTTACCACCGTCCTATGTGAAGGAGCCAAAGCGGCGTTACCCCGTGCTTTACGTCACCGATGCTGACTACGCTTTTCCGATCATCCGACAGATCGGCCGCCGTCTGAATGTCGAAGGTCCCCGAATTGAGGAATTCATTCTTGTCGGTTTGTCTTATGGAAAAGGTGAGGATGGCAAGATTAGCCGGCAGCGCGACTACACCCCCACCTCGAACGGCCCAAGGAGCGCACCAGCAGGTGCGATCCATGGACAGGGACGAGCCTATCAGCGATATTTGGGCGATCAGGTGAAGCCATTTATTGCCGCCCGCTATCGGACCGATTCCGCCAGATCCTTCTTCCTTGGCCACTCCTACGGCGCTTTACTTGGCACACAGATACTGTTTACCGAGCCTGACTTGTTTAGCGGCTATATTCTGGGTAGCCCCTCTCTATGGTACGACAAGCGCCACACTTTCGAGCTCGAAACTGCCTACGCCAATCGAAACAAGGACTTGCACGCAAAGGTCTATCTTTATGTTGGCGCCTATGAGGCACAACGCAAAGGCGACCTGCGCTACAACCAAACGGTAGATATGGTCGCCGACAACCGAGCTTTAGAAGTGGCGTTGCAGAGCCGAAAGTATCCGAACCTTCAATTGAAGTCTGCGGTCTTGGACGACGAGGATCACCTTACCGTTGCGCCGCGTGGCTTCACGCAGGGCTTAGAGTACCTTCTGAGAGTGCGCTGACACCGGTATCCGGGGCAAACTCGATGGCAGGTATGAGCCTCGCCAGTGCCTCGGATCCTAATTGCTAAGTGCTGACTGCCTTTCACTTAGGGGACGGGTTATCCGGATGATATTTTCAACCCTTATGTGTCATGCGTTGATAGCCTTCTCAACAAAGTTGATAAAGTTTCATTAGGACTCACATCAGACTGAATGCACTCGGTACCATCGGTCCGTAAAGTGGACTTCCGGGCACTGCTTGGGCTGTAGCCGAAATGCTGGGTGAAGGCCCGGGTGAAGTTCGCGGCTGTTTCAAAGCCAAGCCACTGGGCAATATCGGAAACTTTCCGGTTCCCAGAGAGATCAGCAAGCATTTCGTGCGCCGCAAGCAATCGCTTCTGACGAATATAGTTGAGTACTCCTCCGGAACTTTCAAATAATTGATAGAGGTGGGTACGAGAAATTGCGAGTTCTTTGCTCAGAACATCGGGATTTAAGTCACGAGACATGAGGTTCTTCTGGATAAAGCGTCTCGCCTTGGTCATCAGACCCATCGAAGCGACGTGCTCAGTCGCATTACCGTCTCTCACCAATGGAGCAATAGCACCGAATACGATCTGCCTTATTGCATCCCGCAACTCGGGCAAATCCCCACTTGTTATCTGACTTAGCCCCAACTGAAGACTGGAGATGAAATCGATCAGAAGATTGGCCCGATAGCCTCCAATTGAGGCGTTGTTGCTGGCCTCGGGCATTCCCCCGAGTCCTGCAAAATGGTCGACTGGAATAATCAGCATCACGGCTTCGGTCGCGAGCGCCCGGCCACGAAATGGATAGCCAAGTGAACGGATGTTGATCATGCCTGGCTCGTTTTCAGCAACGCGTCCATCCACTTCTGTCCAAGTGCGCCCGCTACGCAAAAAGCTGATATGCCAGTGATCGATCGGGCTGAATCGAACCTGCTCTGGCGTGCGCTCATAGCTGAACGGTGGCACATTTTGTTCTATAAGCAACATACCATGAAGATCCCAGACTTTCTGCAATACAAGAAAGCCATCACGCGCATTAACGCCATCGGGCATACGCACATCATAAAGAGCCGCGATATGTTTTTTCCAGGCAGAAAACTGCTCTGTGGCTCCCAGTGAATTAGTGGAAAATATCAGTGGGGCCAGAATATTAGTGCTGCGACTACTTTCGCCGAGCGGCGTAAGTTGTACTCGCGCAGACTGGCGCCGCTCAACAAATTCAGGCTTAAGATCGCTCACAGCCTTGTCGCTTGGGGTCGTCATGGCAACTCCTCAAACCAATTCTCAGGTCCAAGGTAAGCGGAACGCCACCCAAGTCCCTCCAAGGATATTAGCACTTGAACATGTAAAATCAAAGCATCTGGAACTCTCCAGTCTATTCCTGGTTAATCCGTGCAGATGATCATGGCATCCATCGATGCCGCTATCGCATGAGCGTCGAAAATACTGCACTTAAGGTGATAGCTTGGCGAGCATGGCCAGCGTTCAACGAGGTTTCTGCCACCTAAGAAATTTCATAAGAGGTGCCGGAATGTATTTGAGGAAATGACCTGGATGTATCGGATTTAATGAAAATTGTCATGAATATCCGGCAGGAGTTTTAACTCGTATCCGATAGTAAGCACGGTAATAACAACCGGAGGCAATCGTATGAACAATGTATTTGCATATACTGCGCGCCGCGAAACCTTGAAATGCGCTGCCGCTATTATCGTTGGACTTTTCGCTTCATTGTGCCTGACGGCAGGCGCCGAAGCCAAGGATGCCGGCAAGCAGAAAAGCGAAACGATTTCCGTTTACCTCGTCAAGTACATGGTGAATAGCCAGGCACGATACAACAAGCCCGCATCGGCCAAGGCCATCAAGGTTTCCGCCACGCAATATGCAGCCGGTACGCTCTATGTGTGCACGCCGAGCGGCTTCGGGCAGAAATCCCGCTGCTTCATCCGCGACTAGACCGCGTATCGGTCTGATTCAATCAGATCGGTGCTCCAAATTTGTTTAGAACCGCGCATCCCGAAAACTCTCGTAAGTTTCTCGGGATGCGCTCCATGGCGCACTGGCTCGCAAAAACTCCATACAGATGAGCGGGCCGACATGCGTTCCTGGCGATCATCTCGCGTTGGCTTTCATGATCGCCAACCCCATACTGACACGGTCGCCTCGCAATAGCTTGGCGGCCTCATCGGTCGAGCGTGGCGGATTATTGCGGAAGACATACCAGATACCACCCAGTGAGCGCTTCTGATAGATGACGCCATCTTTCTGGCGATGGAGGAAACAGGTCGTATCGCTGCCGCCGCCCATCTTGTTGACCCAATAGGCCTGCAGGCAGAGCTTGCCGCGATTGGTAGCGTACCAGCGCCCCTGCCCGTTAGACCACGCTCTGCCTTTCTGCGACCAGGCGATGAAACGATGTCCGTCGGCAGAGAAATAGCCGCCGCCATCCTTCCATTTCCATGATTTACCAGAATAAAGCGCCTCAAGCGCTTCGGCTGATAGCGGTGCAGCCGCCGCAGCCTTGACGGCGATCGAGTCCTCAGTTTTCTGTTTCGGCGCCGCATCGGCAGCGCCTGCCAGAAGAAGCACGGACAGCGCCGCACCTACGGTTCTCAAACGGATCGAAAACATTGTCGTATTCCTGTTCAGACGTTAAGAATTTCCAGCAAAAGTGCGAAGCGATTTTGCGTGAGATAAATGCGACGAAACAAATACTTAGAGCGGTTCCAGCGACACTGTTTTAACTGGAACCGGTCCAGAGCATGACCTGATCAAGACGCACTTGCGCCTCTGGATCAATCAAGCGGATGGTTCGCAACCCGCCAGTCAGGCCGCCCAACACCCCGTGGCCACGGATAGACTTCACGGTCATTGAAGTAGACGGTCGCAGTCAGTTCCGGAAATTCAGGTTGCGGTTTGTTGGTCTCCTGCGCCCATGCTCGGACATAGGCGTCGCTTCCTTCATAGCCAAGTTCGGCGATGACAATCGGCTTCTTGAAGCCTACTACCCGGTCGTATCCCGGTTTTGTCCGCTCAACGAATGTGGACGCATGCCCCAGTTCCAGCATATCGTAAGGTTCATAGCCGAACACCGACAAGCCGATCACATCGACATAGCCATCGCCCGGATAATAGGTCTCAAGCCCCGCATCTCCCTTCGGGGACCACATATATTTGGCGTTCGGCAAGGACTTGCGGCAGACATTGACCGCATGCTGATAGGCGCGGACATAGCTCTGTGCCGACCAGTAAGACCACGTGAACTGACCCGTTTTGTCATCCATTTCCTGTGCCCAGCGAATAGTGACAGGGCTCTTCAGCTTCGACGCAGCGGAGCAGACGGCAGCCATGTTTGTATCGTAATGCCCTCGCACGATCCCGTTCAGGAGAGCGTCCGGTGCAACTCGCCAGTCGCGGGCCCATGACCAGGGCTCGACGGTTATCAGCAATTCACGGCCCCGTGCCTGCGCGTAAGCATCAGCGGTCGACAGACTCGTCAGGTCCACATCTTCCCACGGAAGGAACAGATGTTCGATGCGAGAATTGGGATCGTTGGTGAAATCCCCGCTCGGATCATAGGCCCCGAACGTGATGGATTGCGGTGTTATCACCGGGCGTTTGTCGTGGAACATGTTGCGGGTGTCGACATTGGCACCCGAAACGCCGCTCGCAGCGTAAACAGCGGTTGAAAGCAGCCCACCGCAAAGAATGGCCGTTGTTATTTTATATGATGTTTTCATCGCCGCCTCCTTTATTGTACGGGCGATAGGCCAACGGGCAGCACCAGATTCAGCGCTTCCGTTTTTGGCGTTATTGTTTCGATGGGGAGGAGCTTATGCGCCTCATCATCCTTGTTTTCACCAGCTTGTCGGAAGACGTACCAGACACCGTTCGGCTCGCGTTTTTGATAGATCGTCCCATCGGCGATGCGGTGGGAGAAACAGGTCTTGTTCGAAAAAACTCCCTGATCCAGATGCCACTTCGCATCGAAACACATCTGACCAGACCAGGTGATCCGCCAGCGTCCTTCCGCCCAGGCCTTGCCTTTCTCGCCATCAACACGGGCGGTGAAACGACGGTTCTGGCTTTCCATCCGGCCAGCTCCGTCAACCCACTGCCAGTTCTTGTCACGATAGAGTAGGTAAAGCTCGGCAGGAGTCATCACACGGGCGCCGTCGGGCAAACCATTTGACGGAACTGTCGCCGCTCCAGCCGGTCCGCTTAGCCCCGCAAGCAGGACAACCAGCGGCAGAACGCATCTGCGCCGATCAGCGTTCCGACCAGATCGGTACCGTTGGTCTTCATACATCACATGTTTCATTTGAACCTCCCACGACCTTAAGGTTGCGCGCACCCGCCAAGGGTGCTTGCGCTTGACGGATGCGCGCGTGCGGCAGAACGTTTGTTGGTCTTGCTTCCTGCCGCTGTTGAATGGGACGGCCGATTGTCGAAATCCGGAAGCCCAGATTCCTGGCAATCGCCGGTGAAAAAACATTGCGCAGATCGACGAGTACAGCGTCCCGCATGACCTGTTTCATCCGAACGAGATCGAGTTTGCGGACACTGTCCCATTCGGTCACGACCACCGCTGCATCGACAGTGCTCAGGCACTCGTAGGGATCGTCGTAAAACTCGACGTCCCTGAGAAGACTGCGTGAATTCTCCATTCCGGCGGGATCGTAGGCCCGGATGCTGGCACCGAAGCGCTGCAAGGTTTCGATGAGCGGGATGGACGGTGCGTCGCGCATATCATCTGTATCGGGTTTGAACGTGAGGCCGAGGACGGCAATCGTTCGGCCTTCGACACTGCCGCCGAGCGCATCCAGAACCTTCAGCGCCATGCGACGCTTGCGCGCTTCATTGACGGTGACCGTTTCCTCGACGAGTCGCAGGGCAACCCCGTGATCCTGGGCAGTTCGCAACAGCGCAACCGTATCCTTTGGAAAACAGGAGCCACCATACCCCGGCCCAGCATTGAGAAAACTGGTACCGATACGCTTGTCCAGCCCCATGCCGAGCGCCAGCTCGGTGACATCGCTGCCGACTTCCTCACACAGATCCGCCAGTTCGTTGATGAAGGTGATCTTGGTTGCGAGAAAAGCATTGGCCGCATATTTGATCAGTTCCGATGTCCGGCGCTGCGTAATTACAATTGGCGTCTTTGCTGCCTCGAGTGGCGGAGCATAAAGGGCGACGAGTACCGAACGTGCACGTTCATCTTCCACACCGATGACGACGCGATCAGGCTCGAGGAAATCGCGGATCGCGACACCCTCGCGCAGGAACTCCGGATTGGACGCAACGGAGAATGTGCCGGACCTTCGAACCGAGCCTATGATCTTCTGCACCACATCGCCTGTGCCGACCGGAACGGTGGACTTGATCACGACGACGCTGTGGTCGTCGATCAGCGGCGCAAGCGCGCGAGCGGCCATATAGACGAAGGACAGATCGGCGTCGCCTTGGCCCGCCCGTGCTGGTGTGCCAACGGCAATGAAGACAAGCTCCGCACCCTTGACGGCTTCCTCCAGATTGGTGGTGAAGTTCAGCCGACCAAAGGCAAAATTGCGTTCCACCAGTTCGTCCAGCCCAGGTTCGTAGATCGGCACGATGCCGCGCTCCAGCCCGACAATCTTCTGGGCGTCCTTGTCGACGCAGACGACCTCGTGTCCCCATGCCGCGAAGCACGTGCCACTCACCAATCCGACATATCCCGTACCAATGACAGCGATCTTCATAATCGTCGCGCCTTTCCTGCTAGTCCGTTCCGCTAGCGGTATTCGTGCGCCAGCGTGGATTGAAAATTGTCCTGTGGACGTCACGTCCGCCTACGCCGGCACCGGCAACCGAGAAGCGGTCGTCAAATACCGTGAAGCTTTTCGTGCCCCAACTCAGTGCCTCAATGCCGTCGCGTCCGCGCTCGACAGTAGTAAACCCAGTCAGCGCGACCAGCGCCGTAAAACTGCAAGCCATTGCTGGCCGATAGAAGCGGCTCGTCATCCGCACGTGATTTTCGCGTGTGTGCTGGATCACGATCATCGTCATCAAGAACAGGTAGAAGCACGCATTGATGATGGCGAAGACGAAGAAGCCGCGTGTCTGATCGGCAGCACTGAAGAAGAGGACGGGCATAATGGACAGGCCGGAGATCATCGCATAGGGAGCGATCACCCGTAGTGGCACAGGATCGACCTCGGATGAGCCTTTCGGCGTGACGCGAAAATCAACAAAGGAACCGGTCAGCCAGTCACGGAAAGCTGCGAAGGTTCCAGCCAGAACCCAGGGCCACCGCGCAAGCAGGAACAGCATCGCCTCCCAGCTGAAAATCCTGCCGTCGACCGGGCGAAAGGTCTTACTCGAACGCCACCAGAATGCCAGCGCCAAAATCACGAGCGATTGCGGCATGAAGTGCGTCAGGAAGGCAGGATAGGTAACGCTGACGAAATTATCGCCATAAGCCAGAATGGCTATCGGCAGAATGAATGTCAGCGCCAGGAAGAACGCGTAGAGAGGATACCAGAGTTGCGAGAATAGGAACTGGATCTTCAGACGCAGGGGCAACCGACCGATCAGCTTCGGCGTATATTGTAGCAGGATCATCACAAGACTGCGCGACCACTGGAATTCCTGCGTCACAAGATCGGCAAAGGTGCGCGGACCGTCGCCATGGGCAATGGCATCCAGCGCATGAACACCCCGCCAGCCATGCGCATTCATGAACAGGGTCGTGGAATGATCCTCAGCGAGTTCCGGTCCAAGACCGCCGATTTCCTTCAATGCCGCCGTGCGTACCGCATAATGAGAGCCGATGCAGACCGGGGCAAAGCCGCCATTGTAACCGGCCTGCAGCGAGCCATGCATACTGGCTTCCACATAGAGACGCCCCCGGGCCGACCAGCTTTCATTCGCATTGCGATCACAGATGCTCGGTGCGGAAACATAACCCACAGCGGGATCGGCGAAGGGCCGCAGCACGTTGAAGAGATAACCCGGTTCTGGCACATGGTCGGCATCGAGCTGCGAGACGAAATCATAGCGCTCATAACCATAATGATCGTAGAAGAAGGCGAGATTGCCCTCCTTGCAGCGGGTACGGCGCGGCCAGGTCTGCCGATGATAGTCAGCACGGCCCTTGCGCGTGGAAACGAACACGCCGTGCTCCCGACACCAGGCAAGCGTCGAGGGTGAAGGATCCTCGTCGGCAAGCCATGTATCGTGCGGCACATCTTGCGCCAGCATTGCGCGCAATGTTTCAGCCACCACCTCGAAAGGTTCTGACGGAGCCTTGGTGACGACCATGGCGACGCGGCTTCCGGCGGGGATGCGAAGCGGGCCGGTCGGGCGCGCTGCATGGAAGAAAACAGTGATGAAATAAAGCGGCAGGATCGTGATCCAGGCCAAGAGTGCCGTTACCAGAATGGAGCCGACCAGATGATTGTGCTTTGCACTGATGAACCACCATTGCCAGAAATAGCTGATAGCGAGAGCCCACAGGATGATGCCCACCACATATTCCACCCGTTTGCGGCCGGTGAAGATGGGTGCCAGCAATGGTTCCCTTTCGCCATTTTCGCCGTCAATGGCCGGATGAAATTCGCGCCTTGTCATGTCCGAATCTCCAGACCAAAGAAGGGCGCAGCTGTGCGGATGATGGTGTCGAGATCGGAATGGAGCGTGCGAAAGCCAAGCTTTGCAGCCGCTGCAGCCGGGTCGGCATAAAGAGCCGGCGGATCACCAGCCCGGCGTGCGCGCATTTCGACAGGCACCTTGCGTCCGGTGAGCCGGTGTATCGCATCAACGATTTCCTTGATAGATGTCCCACGTCCGGTTCCCAGATTAAGGACCAGATTGCCGCCGCCATTCAGAAGATGCTCGACCGCAAGCACATGGGCCCGTGCCAGATCTTCCACGTGAATATAATCGCGAATGCAGGTGCCATCCGACGTTTCATAATCGTCGCCATAGACTTCCAGACAATCTGCCATGCCCGCCGCAGCCAGCATGGCGCGCGGGATCAGGTGGGTTTCAGGAACGTGCATTTCTCCCAGCTCACCGTCCAGATCGGCGCCGCAAGCATTGAAGTAGCGCAACGCCGCATAGGACATGCCATAGGCTGCTGAATAGTCGGCCAGCATATGTTCCGCGATCAGCTTTGTCCGACCATAGGGATTGATTGGATTCTGCACTTCTCTTTCGCGGATTGGCAGCACATCCGGAATGCCATAAGTGGCGCAGCTCGACGAGAAAATGACAGGGCGCCCGCCTGTCAGGCGACTGACTTCCAGAACGGACTGGATCCCGCCGACATTATTGCGATAATATTTCGCGGGGTCCGTGACTGATTCACCCACATAGGCCGAGGCCGCAAAGTGGATGATTGCTACCGGCTCAAAGGTCCTGACGGCAGCGATAAGCTGTTCCTGCGAAAGCGTATCACCCTCGACAAACTCGCCCCAGCGCACGGAAGACCGGTGACCCGTCGACAGGTTGTCATAGACGACCGGCGAGAATCCGCTCTTGTGCAGAAGTTTGGCGGTATGGCTGCCAATGAAGCCAGCGCCACCGGTGACCAGTATGTTCCACGGGGTCATTTCGCCACCTCGAAAAGCTCGCCCGATGGTCTGACCAACTGGCGTTCAAAATAGGCGACCGTCTGCTTCAGTCCTTCGACCAGTGCAATCTGTGGTTCCCAGCCAAGCTCACGTTTAGCGAGTGTAATGTCGGGGCACCGCTGGCGCGGATCATCAGTGGGCAGTGGGCGATAGACGATGCGCGAGGATGAGTTTGTCAGCGCAATGATCTGCTCGGCCAGCTCACGCACGGTGAACTCCCCCGGATTGCCGAGATTGACGGGCTTCTGAATCGGGCTGTTCATCAACCGGCTAAATCCTTCGATCAGGTCATCGACATAGCAAAAGGAACGGGTCTGCGAGCCGTCGCCATAGATGGTGATGTCTTCGCGCTTGAGGGCCTGAACGATGAAGTTCGACACGACACGGCCATCATCGGGTCGCATGCGCGGGCCATAGGTGTTGAAGATGCGCACGATGCGGATGTCGACGCCATACTGCTTGTGAAAATCGTAGAACAGTGTTTCGGCCGAGCGCTTGCCTTCGTCATAGCAGGACCGGGGGCCGAACGAGTTCACATTGCCCCAATAGGCTTCCGGTTGTGGATGTGTTTGGGGGTCGCCATACACTTCCGACGTGGAAGCCTGAAAAATCCGTGCCTGATAATGCGCTGCAAGCTCGAGCAGATTGAGCGAGCCGATGACGCTCGTCTTCATTGTATGTACCGGATCGGCTTGATATTGCGGCGGCGATGCGGGGCATGCGAGATTATAAATCTCGTCCACCGGCAGATCGATCGGGTTTACAATATCGTGCCGCACGAAGCTGAACGTGTCGTATCGCAGGAGATTGCGCAGGTTCTCAAGCCGCCCCGTCGAAAAATTATCGACGCAGATGACAAAATTTCCTTCGTTCAGTAGGCGCTCGCAAAGATGAGAACCGAGAAATCCTGCACCGCCTGCTACAAGAATCCGCCGTGTTGAGATACGCTCTGCAGATATACCCGATGATCTGAAATTTATATTCACGAGATCCTCCAACACTACTCGTTGCGGGCGCCCTTTGTTGAAAAAGAACAGAATTTCCCTCTGCGGATTCGAGTTGAACCGCACTAAATTGCGCTTGTTGAATGCTTTAACTGATGATTGAAAGTAGCCGCGTTGAAGGCCAGTGTCGTTATCTTAGAATCCTAAAACTTATCCGGGCGTCCATTTTTGAGGTTCTTATAAGCTAACCCGAAGTATGTTCGGACCAACCAAAACGGCGTCTCCTATTGGCCTAAATCGTTGGATTTTGGCGCAAGCCGCTTTTGTTGGGATCTGTTGCAAACTTTTTGTCAACGCATGGTCTGATAGGATTCTGACTTTTAAAGATCTGATTATTTTTGATGTTTAAAGGCCGTCATTTCGATAAATCCGTCATTCTGCTGTGCGTTCGAGGGTACCTTGCTTACAATCTCAGGCTTGGTGATCTGAAGGAGATAATGGCAGAACATGGTGTTGAGGTGGACCATCCAAACTGCATCGCTGGGATCTTAAGAGAGTCCAAAACTGCTTGAACAGTTCAACCGATAGAAGCGCCAGGTCACACGTAAATGGAACCTTGATGGACGTAAATTAAGATCAAGGCGAGCGGCTCTACCTGTATCGTGCGATCGGTAGCTATGGCGATACGGTTGAGTTCTATTTCAGCTAAAACCTTAATTTAATCGCTGCCAAGCGGTTTCTGTGCAAGTCTCTGGCCCGCCACGGCAGGCCGGGGCGAGTGGGGGTGGCGTCTTCGCTTCCGTAAGGGATGTGGTCGAAAAAAACTATCCATTGGTCGTGCGCGTATCGGCAACGGATTTCGCCGATGGCGGTTTGACACCACTCCAAGCTGCAGCTCACCTCAAGCCGCTTATCCCATTTTGACTTGCGGCCGTCGGTGTGTCGTCAGGAGGGCTGTTGCATCGCACCTCATTCGACAATGGTCCCGAGTTTCAGGTGCCATTCGCAACCGAGATACGGCGGGAACTCGATATTCCGGATATCACCGTCGGGCTGATACGCGACGCCGAAAGAGCCGAAGCCATCTTACAGTCGAAGCAAGCAGATTTCATTGCGTTCGGGCGCCCTTTGTTTGAACGTCCTGACTACGTAATGACTTTCGGCGGAAACTGGACATCGCAATGCTGCGCCAGTCCGTGCCTAACGATGCGTCATCCTCCGGCGCTTTGTCCGGCGTACTTCCGCGTTCGCCTTAACGGCTCATCGCTGCGACAGCGACTTACCAGCGTGCAATGCAGCCGCTTTTGTAACGAGGGCAGGTTTGTTGCCATGTCATTGTTTTAGAGTAGGGTCCATGGAGACTTCCCTTAGTTATTTTGCAGGGATCGGCTCTTTTTAGTTTCGTCTGACAATGTCCGCCCCTGACAATTCTTTTCACTATTGTTCGCTGAAAACAGAAGAGCAAACCATCCATGACGTCTGTATTGATTAAGCGTTTGCCCGCGATGTTGAAATGAGACATCATTCCGCTAGCAGGGAAGTTCTTGCTTGGAGGGGACAATATGAAGTCTAGAATGGGCATTCTCATGCCGGCAGCTGCAATTTGCTCTGCCATACTGATAACTGGTTGTGTAAGTAAACCTCGTCTATCAGACAATCAGTTACTGCTTGATTATCATTTTGGTTCAAGAGAATTTAGCAGCGAAGAACAGGATCGGCTTAAGGGCATACTGGCAAGAAAAGCTCAAGAGCGGCAAAACTCGGCGTCGACAAGTACTCAGACAAGCAGGGTATCTGTAGCGACCGCATCGTCTTCGGATTTCCCGCCCGTTCCACCCGATAATCGTGCTGACTGTGAAGGGGCGACGAATACGCCTTTCATCCGCTGGATACAAAGTGTTCAAGCTAAGGCAAGCTCGGGTGGTGCGTGCTTAAATTCTAGAGGTGCTGAACTAATTAATCGTGAAGCAGCCAAGCGCTCGCGTTATTGCGCACAAATACTGAGTGGCACAGCGAGAGCGCAGTCACAGCAACAAGCGATTGAGCATGACAGAGTTGCAGATCAGGCGAAATCATCAGCTTCTGCGACTTGCGGCTAATGTGCCGAGTTCATCACATGAAGAAGACGCCGCAGATGAAAACAATTCATCTGCGGCGTCTTCTTTTACTCCGGGCCAGGTAATGGCCGTTGTGATCGGGTAGATCACTGTAACGATCGCTGTTGCGCACGATATCTCGATAAGCGGTCGAGCAATGACGATCCATCAATCGGCAACGTAACCGACAGGGACTTTAAGCGGCTTTAGCCCAAATGGCCTGCGACGTTCGGCCAGTGGGATCTGCTTTTCGATGTGATCCTTTCCGTTTTCATTCGTTTGAAAGCAAAGCTTCTGAAGGTTCAATACAGCTCGGATGCCATCGTCATCGCTGCGGCGAAACCGTTGATAATTATGCTGATGGTTGAAGCTTGACCGGCACCCTCCCGCTTGACAGTGACAAAAAGCTGATACCGTAATGAAGGCCGTCCTCTATCAGGGGCAGATTGAGCGCGGAGAGGTCCAGGCGATTCTTGGTACTAGTGATCGCACCGCGCGGCGCGTTACGTCCGTGCTTCTCGAAATAGGTGCTCTGTCCTCCACATCAACGCGCGCGGCGCTCAAACTAGCGTTTCCAGCCAAGTACGCGGGACGGTGGATGCCGGGGCTGTTTCCCGATCAGGATTAATGAGATGCATGGCCGTCACCGGGTCGAAGAACGACCCGCTCCGAATTAATTTATTGAACCAGCGGGGAGAAACTCAGTATTTTCGCCGGTAATGCACCAGCTTGGCGCGCAAAATCAGTTTCCGTAAGCAACCGCTTTCGCGACAGCCTTTCGAGCGCAACGATGATCTGACCCCACAATCTGTTGATTTTTATTCTATCGTTGAGAGTTAGCGAATGGAAAGAACAGAGTTTCTCCATGGAGCCTCAAATGGTGTTTCTCTCAACGAATGGTAGCCATTGAGCGCGGGTTCGATAGCTGCGGCACGACCGCTCTGATTTTATACTCATCAAGCAAATAACTGCCAAGTGTGGCAGGTTCGACCTATGTTGAATGCCGCCACCCCTCCCAATGATATTGCTGAATTAAGGCCCTTCTGATTGTAGCCAAGCGTTATGGCAAGAGGCCGATGCTATATTCAACGTCACGGATTTCCTATCACAGAGAGCAGCACAGGCTATACTATAGGAATAGCCAACATTACATGTTTACGTAAACCGGTCCTTCGCCGCCTTGTGGCGGAACCCAGTTGATGTTCTGGTTCGGGTCCTTGATATCGCAAGTTTTGCAATGCACGCAATTCTGCGCGTTGATCACAAAGCGAACATCCTTGGCCTGCGGATCAGCCGCGGAATTGCCGTCAGCATCCACCCATTCATAAACGCCTGCAGGGCAGTAGCGCGTCGATGGACCTGCAAAGACATCATGCTCTGATGTCTGCTGCAGCTTCATGTCAGCTACCTGCAGATGCACAGGCTCGTTTTCGTCATGGTTGGTGTTCGAAAGAAACACTGACGAAAGACGATCAAAGGTCAGCACACCATCCGGCTTCGGATAATCGATCTTCTTGTGCTTTGCTGCTGGCTCAAGGCTTTGCGCATCGTTCTTCCCATGCTTCAGCGTACCAAAGAATGAGAAGCCAAACAGCTGATTGGTCCACATATCAAGACCACCGAGAGCAACACCCATAACCGTTCCGAGCTTCGACCAGAGCGGCTTCACATTGCGGACCTTCTTGAGATCCTTGCCGATAGCGCTGTTACGCCAGCTGTTTTCGATTTCAATCGGCTCATCATTGGCACGACCAGCGGCCAATGCTTCCGCAATCTTGTCGGCGGCAAGAATGCCCGACAGAACTGCGTTATGACTGCCCTTGATGCGGGGAACGTTGACGAAGCCAGCCGAACAGCCGATCAGCGCACCACCCGGGAAGGACAGTTTTGGCACTGACTGGAAACCACCTTCGGTAATCGCGCGCGCGCCATAAGAAAGGCGTTTGCCACCCTCGAATGTATCGCGGATCGCCGGATGCGTCTTGAACCGCTGGAACTCTTCAAACGGCGACAGATAAGGGTTCTTGTAGTTGAGATGCAGTACGAAGCCGACTGCAACCATATTGTCTTCAAGATGGTAGAGGAACGAGCCACCGCCGGTCTTCATATCAAGCGGCCAGCCAAATGAATGCTGTACCAGACCCGGCTTATGCTTGGATGGATCGACCTGCCAGAGTTCCTTGAGGCCGATACCAAACTTGGCTGGTTCACGACCCTCATCAAGCTTGAACCTCGCGATCAGTTCCTTTGCCAACGAGCCGCGTGCGCCTTCACCGATCAGAACATATTTGCCAAGCAGCGCCATGCCGCGCGTGTAATTTGGACCGTGCGAGCCATCACGCTCGACACCCATATCACCAGTAGCAACACCGATTACAGCGCCTTCATCATTATAAAGCACTTCGGTGGCAGCAAAGCCCGGGTAGATTTCAACACCTAGCTCTTCTGCTTTCGTGCCAAGCCAGCGGCAGACATTGCCGAGTGACACGATGTAATTGCCGTGATTGTTCATCAGCGGTGGCATGGCGAAATTTGGCAGACGCACCGAACCCGCAGGACCAAGCAGCAGGAAATGGTCGGCGGTCACAGGGGTCTTGAACGGATGCCCCTCTTCCTCACGCCAGCCTGGCAGAAGCTGATCGATACCACTTGGATCAACGACGGCGCCCGACAGGATATGCGCGCCAACTTCCCCGCCCTTTTCAAGAACGACGACTGAAAGCTCCGGATTGATTTGTTTGAACCGAATAGCCGCAGCAAGGCCAGCAGGGCCTGCGCCGACAATCACAACATCAAATTCCATGCTTTCGCGTTCGGGAAGCTCGTTATCTGCGAACATTTAGAGCGCTTTTTGCAGCTCTGGCAGGATCGTGAAGAGATCACCAACGAGGCCATAATCAGCCACCTGGAAGATCGGTGCTTCTTCATCCTTGTTGATCGCAACAATCACGCGGCTGTCTTTCATGCCAGCCAGATGCTGGATCGCGCCGGAAATACCGACTGCGATGTAAAGTTCCGGTGCAACCACCTTACCGGTCTGGCCAACCTGCCAGTCGTTTGGTGCATAACCCGCATCAACTGCTGCACGGCTGGCGCCAACGGCAGCACCAAGCTTGTCGGCAACAGGAAGGATCACTTCCTCAAACTTCTCCGACGAACCAAGCGCACGACCGCCCGAGATGATGATCTTGGCAGAAGTCAGTTCCGGACGATCACCACCCGAAAGCTTGTTTTCAACAAAGCTCGACAGTGCCGGATCAGCAGCCGCATTGATGCTTTCAACTAGAGCCGAACCGCCCTCACCCGTTGCCGAGAAAGAAGCCGTACGAACCGTGATGACCTTCTTGGCATCGGTCGACTGCACGGTCTGGATCGCATTGCCCGCATAGATCGGACGCTTGAAGGTGTCAGCGGACACAACTTCCATGATTTCCGACAGCTGCATCACATCAAGAAGTGCTGCAACGCGTGGCAGCACGTTCTTGGCCGAAGTGGTGGCTGGTGCAATGATTGTGTCGTAGTTTCCTGCGAGTTCAACGATGGCTGCAGCCAATGGCTCGGCCAGACGGTTTTCCAGCGCATCGCTTTCAGCCAACAGGACCTTGCGAACGCCAGAAAGCTTGGCAGCTGCATCGGCGGCTGCTTTCGCGCCCTTGCCAGCAACCAGAATATCGACATCGCCACCGATCTGGGCAGCTGCTGTCAGTGCCTTTGCAGTCTGATCGGAAAGGCTTGCATTGTCGTGTTCGGCAATAAGAAGAATAGCCATGTGTTTGTTCCTTCCGATCTCTTACAATACGCCGTCGGCTTTAAGCTTCTCAACCAGCTCGGAAACCGAGCCAACCTTCACGCCAGCCTTACGGCCACCCGGCTCTTCGGTCTTCAGAACCTTGAGGCGCGGCGCAATATCAGCACCGAAATCGGCAGGCGACTTCTCATCAAGCGGCTTCTTCTTGGCCTTCATGATGTTTGGCAGCGATGCATAGCGCGGCTGGTTCAAACGAAGATCAACTGTGACAATGGCTGGAAGCTTCACATCAATGGTCTGCAGACCGCCATCGACTTCGCGCGTTACCTTGGCCGAACCGTCAGCAAGCTCCACCTTCGAGGCGAATGTTGCCTGGCTCCAGTTGAGCAGTGCCGAAAGCATCTGGCCGGTCTGGTTGCTATCGTCGTCAATCGCCTGCTTGCCGAGGAACACGAGGTCCGGCTGTTCAGCATCGACCACGCCCTTCAGAACCTTGGCAACACCAAGCGGCTCGACGGTTTCGTCAGTCTTCACCAGAATTGCCCGGTCAGCACCCATGGCAAGTGCGGTGCGCAACGTTTCCTGCGCCTGTGCCGGACCCACCGAAACCACGACGATTTCCGTGACCTTGCCTGCTTCCTTCAAACGGATCGCTTCTTCAACCGCGATCTCGTCAAAAGGGTTCATCGACATCTTGACGTTCGCAAGCTCAACGCCTGAACCATCACCCTTAACACGGATCTTTACGTTGTAATCTACAACCCGCTTTACTGCGACAAGGACACGTTTCATTTTACAGTTACCTTAGACTTTAATCGGCTGTCGTTCGCTGCAAACACAGCTTAGCCCAAATGCTTTCCCAAACGTCGCTCTGTTGATGCAACCAACCAACCAAATGGAATGGTAACAGCCAGATAAAATGCGCCGGCAAGGAGAAGGACATCAAGGTAAAGATAAGTTGCAGCACCAATTCGATAGGCTCTGGCTAGCAATTCAGGAACAGAGATCGTGAAGGCCAACGCACTTGCCTGGAAAATAAGGATAGCAAAGCCCATCAAAGCGGGGACAGCAAACAGGACCCCTTGTGGAACAACAACGAAACGCATGATATCGCTCTGCGTCATTCCCAATGCCTGTCCTGCTTCTATCTCTTTCTTGGGGACAGCGTTAAGTCCGGCACGCAAAATTTCACTGGTATAGGCTGCAGTAGTTAGAGCTAATGCCAGGGCAGCAGCAATAAAGGCTGACGTATTTACACCCACAGATGGCAGGCCGTAATATACCATTTGCAAGACGATGAGTGCTGGTGCACCACGGCCAATTTCAACAAGACCCACTGCGAGATATCGTAATGACGTGGTCTTCGTCATCGACAACAAAGCAAGGGCGAGGCCAAGGGGAAGGCCCAGTAACAAAGCAAGGCCAGTTAGGCGCAAACTAACGAGAAGGCCGGTAAAGAGCTGTGGCGCCCAGTCGATTATGTTCGTGAGGGTCTCAGACATTATGACAGTCTCCGGCGCAATTTGTCATCCATAACACGCGAGAAAACCGCGACAGGTACTGACAACAAGATATAGAGGACGGCTGCAAACAAAAACGGTGCAAAGCCACCAGACTGCGCCTGTGCGGCCTGTGATGTGTACATCATAATATCGCGGACGCCGATCGTCGAAGCAACGGTACTATCTTTAAGCAAGCCAACAAAAAAAGTCGCCATAGGTGGAATGGATACCCGTAAGACCTGAGGGGCAGTAATGAACCTTAGGATATCAGTTTTCGGCATTCCAAGTGCCGTTGCAGCTTCAGACTGACCCGGATGAAGAGCCATAAACCCACCTCGGTATATTTCCGCGAGGTAAGCGGCGGAAACCAGACCAAGCCCAATAATGCCCGCCTGTAGTGACGTCAGCCGAATGAGTCCGGTTCCAAGTCCGAAGAAGATGATGAACAGCCACACGACTGGAGGTATGCCACGCGCAATGTCAATGAAACATCGCGCCAGAATGCGTGGAAGGGAAAGCTGTGACTTCCGCATTAAAACGAGCGGCACACCGAGGATTGCACCGATTGCAAATCCCCCTGCCGTCAAAGCGAGTGTTGCAGGCACGCCTCTAAGAAGATTGAACAAGAGATCCATCATCAGTGACGGTCCACTATAGCGCGAAAAAACTTCTGCGTGCGCGGAGAAGCAGGATTGCGAATAACCTCTGCTGGAATGCCTTCCTCAAGTATCTGGCCATCCGCCATCACAATGAGACGGTCGGCCACTTCGGCAGCAAATGCAATCTCGTGAGTGACAACGATCATGGTCATGCCATCCTGAGCCAGCTCTCGCATAACTGCTAGCACTTCCAGACCAAGTTCAGGATCGAGTGCAGAGGTCGGCTCATCAAAAAGCATCACATCCGGATCAAGTGCGAGCGCCCGAGCGATTGCAATTCGCTGCTGCTGACCACCCGACAGGCGGGCTGGATAGGAATCTGCTTTATCGCCCAGATGAACCCGTTCCAGCAGTTGCATCGTACGTTTATCCGCTTCCTGTTGGCTACGACCCAAAACGCGCATTTGCGGAAGAGAAATATTTCTGCGAACCGTCATATGAGGAAACAGATTAAAAGACTGGAAAACCATTCCCGTTGATCGCCTCAGTCGCAAAAGCTGCGCATTTTCAAGCGCCTTATCCAGACTGAATGTAAATGACCCAACTTGCAGCGATCCTGAAACAGGCTGTTCCAGCATATTAATCGTTCGAAGGAATGTGCTTTTGCCAGCGCCGCTTGGACCCACAATTGCAACAACCTCACCTTTTTTAATATCAAGCGTGACGTTCTTAACCGCGTGGTATTTTCCGTAGTGAACGTTGATGTCTTTAAGCCGGACTATAAAATTTGCTTCTTGCATCTCTGTACCCGTGTTTGAGCAACGGTGTTTTTAAGCGTGTAGCCTTCAAGAAGGCTCCCCTCGTGAGGTAACTGACAGCGCATCCTCAAATTTAACTCGAGATATTGCGCTCATCAGTTGGCCTGAGCCTTACTGCTTCAGGGAAAAAGTGAACCTCGCCTTTAAGGATCCAATCTGCCGCAATCTGGCCAATGACAGGCGATAGCTGAATGCCATAACCACCTGCGCCCGCAGCTGTAATGAGACGAGGTTCAGATGAGTCGATTGGACCGATGAAGGGCCGTTTGTCGTGCGTCATTGGATATAGCCCAGCCCAACCACGTCCCAAACGTGCCCCCGGAAGGTCAGGTACGCGCTCGAGTAAGAGTTCTGCTAAGTCAATCTTGGAAGCTTCTTCACATTGATCATTATAAAGATCAGGATTTTCTGGTTCCAGTGATGCAACTTTGTGGACTTCAGCTATCAGTTCGTTGGGCTTTTCGTGGCGGAAATTTAGTCCCGTTCCTTCGCCGTTAACGAGATCCATAACCATTGGCATGGTATATGACAGTGGTTCATCAAGCTGAATGGTGATTGCCTCATGACGCTCGGGCTTAATCCGAAGTGTCTGGCCAAAAAGCTCCGCGACCTGAGGCGCCCATGCCCCCCCAGCATTCACAACCATATCGCAGTCAATCAGACCTTTGCTGGTCTGCAATCGATAACCGGATGACAACCGTTCTGCATTTTCAAGCTTACAGAACTGACGGACAACATTTCCGGATGCTTTCACTTTTTCGGCAAGCAACATGCAAAGTTCATGCGGATCGATGAAACCGTCGTCCGGTCCGAAAATGCCACCTGCCAAACCCTCAGTGCTTATATGGGGAACGAGTTCGGTAAGTTGGTCTGCTTCATAGACGCGGGATCTGAAACCGGCTTCCTGCTGCATTAAAACAGATTGAGCAAATAGTTTCATCTGTTCAGATGTTCGTGCAAGTCGAAGGTAGCCAATGCGATTTATATTCAGGCCAAATGTTTCGAATTCACGAAACTGGCGCATTGAATACTGTCGTAACTGTATCTCAAATGGATCTGTAAACTGAGTTCCAATAACGCCAACAGAACGCCCACTGGAACCCGATGCAATAGCATTCGCGTCGAGAACGGTTACGTGAGCCCCTTGTTTGGCGAGATTATATGCAGTGCACATACCGAGCGTTCCGGCACCAATTACAACCACATGTGGCGACTTTGTCATTTCTATTCCTGCTTGTCTGGGTATGAACTGGTCACGCAGCTTACCGCGCTATGACACTCGTCTTTGCGAATGCCTGCCCCATCACCCGGTACACACTACGCATGAGCCCAACGGGGGATCGAATTTTAGAGATGCGGCGCTACCTAATGCGCCGCAATATCCTTAAAAGTGTTGTCTATAGCCGCCAAAATATTGAACGCATCAGCCTCAGTCATGGGTGTCGACAATGCAAACAGGCCATAACTTGCTGAAAGTACACCACGCTGCAGAAGCCCTTTATGCAATGCATCAAGCTTCCTTCGCTGATCTGCTGAAGGATAAACCGAACGATAGTCTACAACGTCATTATCCGTAAAGTGGATCTTGAAGAGTGACCCCATACCAACACAACGGCCTGGAATATTGTATTTTTGGAGAGCTTTGTTTGTGCCTTCACGAAGCAATGCACCAATTTTATCGAGGTGCGTGAACACATCAGGTTTAAGTGCCTGCATAGCAGCAAGTCCGGCCCGCATTGTAACGGGATTTGCTGTGAAAGTGCCGCCATGCGGAAGTGCTGGTTTACCACGCGTCGGATCAAACACCGCCATAACATCTGCGCGACCACCTACTGCTCCAACAGGATAGCCACCGCCAATAATCTTTCCGAGTGCCGTCAGGTCTGGAGTTACCTCCCATAGTCCCTGCGCACCAGAATATCCGAGACGGAACGAAATCACCTCATCAAATATCACAAGAGCGCCACGTTCCCGTGCGGTTTCAGTTAGGACCTGCAGATACTCCGAACGAGCTGGAATCAAGCCTGCGCGGTTGGGCATAGGATCAATTAACACCGCAGCAATGCTCTCACCATCGGCCTTGAACACAGCTCTGAGCGCTTCTGAATCATTGAAAGGCACAGCAATCACATCAGCAAGCACACCCTTCGGCGTACCTTTTGCGTAAGCGGTTGAAACAGGCAAATCTCCCCAGTTAGAGGGAGCACTATCGAGACTGACCTCAGCAAAGTCATACGAGCCGTGGTATGCACCTTCAATCTTCACGATTTTTGGTCGACCCGTATATGCTCGTGCCGCCTTAATTGCCATCATGACGCCTTCGGTACCGGAATTGGCAAAACGGATCTGCTCGACCGACGGCAAACGTTCAACAAGGAGCTCAGCCAGTTCAATTTCGCTCAACGTTGGCGCACCGAAAGCTGTTCCTAAAGGCAACTGGTCGGCAACAGCAGCATTGGCTGCCGGCTGGGAATAGCCGTGAATCATCGCAGTGAAGTTGTTGATACAATCGTAATATTCATTTCCGTCAACATCCCACATACGGCACCCGTCACCGCGTTCTGCGTAGATAGGAAACGGATCGATGAAAACAGTCGTGCGAGTGTTTCCACCCGGCATTACTTTTTTTGCGCGGTTAAACAACTCGCGGGATTTAGGGCAATCGTCTGGATAACGTGACATGAGTGATCTTCTCAATAAAGCGCTTTATGATGCCTAGCGGGTCATGATTGTGTGGCTTTGTTCACGCATGAACTGTGGCAGGAAATAAGCTCCCAGACCACCTTTCCCACTTACGCCAGTGCCTTTCCAACCGCAGAATGGCTGCGCACCTGGCCATGCACCTGTTGTTGCACCGCTAGCGCGATTGGCATAAAGGACCCCAGCCTGAGCATTATTGAGGAAGTAGTTAAGTTCCTCCTCATCACGTGTGAAAATGCCCGCCGAAAGACCATAAGCGACGCTATTGCCTTCTGTGACACCGCTTTCCAGCGAGGTGACACCGCGCACGACAACAAATGGCATGAACAATTCATCGCGCGTCAGGTTCGAAGGACTGTGCATCTCAACAATAGCTGGACTGAAGTAGTTTTCAGGTTTGCCTTCGATCGGCTGCCCCCCGAAATGAACAATTCCCTCAGACCGGGCTTGAGCAACAGAGCTAGCAAAGCGCTTTGTCGCTGCCTCACTGTAAAGTGGGCCCATAAAAGTATCACGCTCACGCGGATCGCCAATGTTCAACTTTTCTGCAAAGGCAACACAACGCGCAATGAAATCATTCTTCACTGCATTATCAACGTAGACAACTGAACAAGCTGAACACTTCTGGCCCTGTAGTCCGAAAGCTGAGCGGACAACGCCTTGAGCTGCCCGATCCAGATCAGCATTCGCGGTCACATATGTTGGATTTTTTCCGCCCATTTCAGCGATAACTGGCTTCATCCATGGCTGTGTAGCCATATGTCGGAAAATACTCATGCCGGTGTTATGAGACCCCGTAAATGCAACGCCATCGATGTCAGGATGCTGCGAAAGGCCCTGACCGACGTCTGCCCCACCCAGCACAATACTAAAGACACCTTCAGGCAATCCGGCCTTCTGCAACGTCTCAGCGATCAACAGGCCAGTCAGTTGGCATTCCGGCGACGGCTTAAAGACCACTGTATTGCCCGTAATCAAGGCACCAGCGATCATTCCGATCGATAGGGCAAGCGGGAAGTTGAAAGGTGCGATAACCGCAAACACACCATATGGTTTGAGAACGCTTGTGGCAGTTTCAAACTCCACAAGCTCGTTCATTGAGCGGACAAACCCGTTGTTATCCCGCAATTCTGAAGGGTAGTAGTCGAGCATATCGACGGCTTCTTCCGCCTCTCCGATTGCTTCCAGACGAGATTTGCCAACCTCATAAAGTGCTGCCAACCCTAGACGATACTTTTCGTCTTCAAGCATGTCTCTCCAGCGTGCCGCGAAAGCAAGGCGCTCTTCCAGTGACGAAACTCGCCAGGAAATAGCTGCCTGCTTTGATGCAGCAATGGCGGCGTCGACATCGGCAGATGTAGACGTCGGAAACGAACCAAGCGAAATAGACGGATGAATTGGGCTCTTAACCGAATGCATTGACCCAGTCGCAAAGGGTACCTCCCATTGTCTTCCAAGCTCATTTTTTTCGAAGCCCGGCAATATTTCATCAAGGAAATCATGTACCGGGGAAAAATCCACTCCAATGTTGGAGTACGTGACACGTGGCAAGGATTGGGTCATTTTATGTTCCGATTATTGGTATTGTTACCGAATAATGGTTTTATAAAATGCTGAAAGTCAATAGTTCCACTTATCGAAATTTATTTTATTTATCGGAACTATCAATTTCTTTCATTCAAACAATGGCTTGTCCGGTTACAATAGGGTTGGAACCTCGTTTGACCCACTTGTGCACCGCTTGACAAAACCGAGCGATGAGACATAGTTCCATTTATAAAGATAATTCCCGATTTTCGGAACTTTATATTTGAGAATGAGATCGTGTGAGCGATTAAGAAGCGATCGCCATCACTCACGATCTCTCATGAAGTTAGGCAACCAATAAATCGACAAACCGGAGGGTAACATGAAAGCAAATAAGTTCACTCTATTGGGCGCACTTGTCTTGACCACGATGACTGCCACTGTTGCAGGAGCGCAAGATTGCACACCAAAGCATTCCATAGAACCAATCAAAGCTGGCGTTCTCAGCGTTGCCCTTACAAATACGCCACCTTATTCGGTCGAAGAAAACGGAGTTTCCGGAATTGATGGCCAGATCCTTCAGAAATTCGCCAAAGACAATTGCCTGACCGTAGAATACGAAATATTTAGCTATCCGGCTGCCGTTTCAGCTATTCAATCGGGGCGTGCTGATGTGGCAATAGGCGGCTTCTATCGGACTGCTGCGCGCGGCAAAGTGGTCGCGCTCAGCGATGCTGTCTACCTTGATCAGGTTGCGGTTGAATCCAAAGAAGGCTTTGAGACAATTGATCAGCTCAAAGGCAAGCGTGTCGGAACTGTCGAGGGCTATTCCTGGGTAGGAGATCTGGAAAAATTATACGACAACGTGAAAACTTATCCATCCTCTCTTAATCTGGCACAGGATGTGCAGGCTGGGCGGATCGACGCCGGGATTGAAGGTTTTGGCGCAGCAGTCAACCTAAACAAAGGTAACGATGTTCAGGTTAAATTATATCAGCCAGACCCACGAGTGGCGGCGACAACGTTGCCGACACAGACCGCCTTCCTGATGTCTCACAACAATCCAACATTTGTGGATGCCATGAACAAATCGCTTAAGAGCTATCGCGATGATGGTGTCATTGGAGAAGCACTGACAAGCTACGGCCTTCCTACATCCGCTGCGGATGTGGGTGAGAATAAAGAATACTGACAAGCTTTCAGGGCTGCGGATTCCGCAGCCCTTTCTCTCCTGCAAACTAAGTCTTCAATTTTTTGAGCGCCAATGGCAGGACGCTTAATATTGGATAATTTTGCTCATTTTCTTATTACCTTACATTGGGACAATTTACTCGCTGATTGCCGAATGCGATTATTTGTTCAATAGTAGAATCCCGTTCAATGATCTGAGTGACCAGACAATAACTTGGCCTGTAGCTAATCGCCTTATGGAACCGAGGATAGAAGATTTAACTTATGAATGACGCTGCGAACAAAGATAGCCCGCTTGAGCGCTACATAGCAATTATGGAAACAGTTGCCCCTTTCACTGATGGTCTGACCGCTGCAGAGCTTGAAACGGCGCTCGATCTTCCCAAGACAACTGTCAATCGCTTGTTACACGCTCTGATTAGCAGCGGCATGATCAGCACCAACAATTCTCGGAACCGAACTTTCAAACTTGGAGATCGGCTACTCAAACTGCTCCACACGTCACCTGATACAAGCTGGGTTGTTACATTAGCGCAAAAGCCTTTGCAGATTCTGGCGGAAAAAACCGGACAGTCTGCATTTATTTCAAAGCTGGATGGAAATGAAATTCGCTCTGTCACTTGCGTTGCTCCGGATACTCCGGTGCGAACATATGTAATGCCCGGCATGGCAATGCCGATCAATGCTACAGCGTCTGGGAAAGCTATAATGGCATTTCAATCGCCAGAACTGATCGATAAGATACTCTCTGAAAACCTGATACAATTTACAGATCAGACCAAAACCCAAGCCGCCCCTCTGCTTGAGGAATATGAATTAATCCGCTCCCGCGGTTACTCCACAGATCTTGCTGAACATGTGGCGGGACTGGGTACAATTGCAGTCCCCGTCATATTGCAACGGGCACCGATCTTATATGCAGTGGGTGTAACGGGTCCCTACCGTGCTGTTATTGAGGAGAATTTTGAAGCGCATTGTGAAGCATTGAAAGACACGGCTCATCGGCTTTCAAAGCTAATGCAGATGCGGGGCGCGGATTTGTACGATCCCTTAAACAATCATGTGGCTGATTCAGATTGAGCTTGATACTTTCCAAGCTCAACCTGACCACGAAGTGGGATCCTGCCCTTCAGCCGATTCACGTTGTCGACGAAAAGCTGCGCAACTGCAAGCGGCGCACTTGGTGCTGCAACGTGCGCAGTTAACAGAATGCCAGGTGTTGACCAAAGCTTTGAATTGGGTTGAAGAGGCTCTTGGCAAAATACATCGAGAACTGCTTTCGCTAACCAGCCATTGTTTATGGCTTTAATCAAGTCAGGTTCTACAACAGCTGAGCCCCGGCCAGCATTAACGAATACCGCAGTGCGACGAAAACACTGAAAAAGGCTTTCATTAAAGAGATTACGCGTTTCAGGGGTATCCGGAAGGAGGTTAACGACATAGTCGGACTTTCCAACCAGATCACTCATCTCATTCAAACACCCAACATAGTCAAATGAATCATAGTCGCGTATCGTTCTTGCGACACCCAATAACCTTACGCCAAAAGGTCGGAAAAAATCTGCAACTGAAGCACCAATATTACCGGCTCCAGCAATGAGCAACGTTTTACCGCTGAGCGTGCCGGGCTGCGTATCATCCCAAATACAAGCATTTTGCGACTGGTAACGCAATTGGTGCTGGCGCTCATGCGCGAGGATGTATGACAACACATACTCCGCCATCGTCTGGCCAAATACATCGACCGCGCGGCAGAAAACATAATCTTTCGGCAAATCCGGCGCGAGCAAAGCCTCAAATCCCGCCCAACTCGACTGGACAAATTCGGGCTTCATGCCAGATGATAGCAAACCAACAATCAGATCAGGCTGACCGATCCAGAAAGAACATTGACCAGCTTCGGTCAATGCATGCTCGATACTGCTCGTAGAGACAATAACCGCATCAGGTAGAAGCTCCTTGAGAGCGTCGTGATATATCTGATAATGGCTCTCTATAATGAGTATATGCATTGCTTCAACCATGTAACAGCCGTGGGTGATATCGCGGCCAAAACACCATACCTTGATAAGGTGTTGCTATCCGGCCAGGAAATATTTTGGCGCATATCTACTCCCAACGTACTTCTTGCTTTTCGGAGTAGATACAGATGCCAATTATCATTGAGCGTAATTTGGCTCTTCCTCATCGAGGATGCGACGCATTTCAGAGAAATGTGCAAAAGCCATTTCCCGATAGTCGTCCCACTCCTGGGCCGTCTTTTCGGCCAGTTCATCCGACATAATATTCAATGGTTGGTTTGTGGAATAAGCCAGCACAAGCGTCTTACATGATTTCTCAAGAAAGTAGAGCTCATCATAAGCCTCTGCCACGCTCGCCGCAGTGACGAGAATGCCATGATTTCCCATAATCATCGACTTTTTATTTCCCAGTTTTCGGACCAATCTTTGCCCTTCATGCTGATCATCAGCAATGCCACCAAACTCAATATCAATAGCTGTTCGGTTAAAGAAGCGGGCTGTATTTTGATCAATTGGCTTAATCTCAGGATCCGCCAGACTGGCTAAAGCAGTGCTATATGTCGAGTGGACGTGCAAAACGCAGCGCGCGTCAGGCCTCGCAGCATGAATACAGCCATGGATAGTCCAAGCGGACGGATCGGGAGCGTCGTCACGTTCCATAGTTGAAGGATCCTCCGCATTAAGCAATAACAAGTCAGATGCTTTGATACGCGAAAAATGGCGCCAGCGTGGGTTCATCAGGAATTGCTTGCCATCATTGGAAACCGCAACACTGAAGTGATTTGCCACACTTTCATGCCAATCATTTCGTACTGCCAATCGAAAAACTGCAGCCAGTTCTTCGCGCAATGTCTGCTCATCTTTTGAAGCCCAAGGATTACTGACCACTGGATTTGACATATTTTAAGATAACCTCGTTAAGCCATTGTGATATTTGGTTTATTTTTACCGATTATCCTAAATTGTATTCAGATATGCCTTGGCTTGGAAACGAAATATGTGCATCATGATGATGATGAAAGGTCATGATCATGCAGCACAGAATTCCCAACTTCGAATTATTGGCGACATTTCTGGCAGTCCATTCGGACGGCAATTTCTCAGTTTCTGCTCAGAGACTTAACATCACTCAATCAGCTGTAAGCCATCGCATAAAAAGGCTTGAGGAGGAGCTTGGGATTGTCCTCTTCGACCGTTCACCACACCACGTATTCGTCACAGAGGCGGGAGCCAAGCTAGCAAGCGAGATCGAGCCAGCCTTCAAAACATTGGAAACCGCATTTTCTTCTTTCAATCCTCAAGGCAAGTGTTCGCTGGAGATTGAAGTAGAGCCGGCCTTTAGCACCAAATGGCTTGCTCCCCGGCTCAAGAAATTTCTCAACGAAAATCCATCGTTGAAATTGCAGCTCAATTTGTCTGATAAGCGCCTCGAATTTTCAGGGCAAACGCAAATTGCTATTAAGTGGGGTCACCCTGAAAGTTGGCCGGAATATCAATGCGAACCATTAATGGGTCTGACGTTCACACCAATGTGCTCTCCGGAATTCGCACAAAAAAATAAGCTGTTCTCTCCTATCGATATCCTACGATGTGTATTGATACATGATCGTGATTACGACAATTGGCTGGCATGGGCACGGTTGAATAACCTCCCTTTAGAACATTTTAAATCGGGACATATTATCCGCGACACCCCATTGCTTGAGCAGACCGCAATCGAAAGCGACGGAGTTGCGCTTTACGCAATAGAATTAGCTGATGCAGCACTGCGCAGAGGCGACTTGACAGCGCCATTTCCTAAGGCAAAGTTGATGAGCAATGCGCATTATATGCTTCTGAAGCATCCAACACGGCGTCTCAGTGATGCTGGAAAATCATTTGATAAATGGATTCGCCACATAGCGCATGGAAGCGGCTGAAAGCAAGCGTTGCTGATACCTTCCATGACAATGGTCATATGGCTGGTCGCTCGTCATCTGCAAAAGCCAATCAGCAAGGCTATCATCAGTAAAGCAAGTAAAAGCTTTCCAGCATGTTGCTCAAAAAATGTAAATAGGAAGCTCTTTTTCGCTCGCGGTATGCGCAAGAGCTCACTGAGTTTCTCTGGATCATGATGCAGCATGTCAAGCTCTCAATAACGACATCGCTTCATAGAATTATGAAGACCATAAAAGGTTCGGATGCGTTGCCCCAAAAAGGGCAACGCTCTTTTAGATTTAAGTTCTTTCCAGAATAATCGCGATCCCTTGTCCGACGCCCACACACATTGCTGATAAGGAATAGCGCCCCTTTGTTTCCAGCAACTCAAGAGCGGCCGTGCCGGTTATCCGTGCTCCCGACATACCAAGTGGATGACCCAATGCTATTGCCCCGCCATTTGGATTGACGCGAGGATCATCATCACGAATGCCAAGTTCCCGCAAAGTTGCTAGGCCCTGACTGGCGAAAGCCTCATTGAGTTCAATGACATCGAGTTGATCAGCGGTCAAATCCAGTGTTGCCAGTAGCTTTTTTGCTGCCGGAGCTGGCCCGATACCCATTACTCTCGGTGGCACACCTGCCGTGGCACCGCCCGCAACGCGTGCAATAGGTGTGAGCCCATATTTTTTAACTGCCTTCTCTGATGCGATTATGAGTGCCGCTGCGCCATCATTAACGCCGGATGCGTTGCCGGCCGTGACCGTTCCACCCGTTCGGAAGGGAGCGCGAAGCCCAGCAAGAGTTTCGATTGTTGTTTCCCGAGGATGCTCGTCTTTCTCAACGATAACGGGGATTGATTTTCGTTGCGGTATAGACACAGACACAATCTCGCGTGCCAGCCGGCCATTTTTTTGCGCGACAGCTGCCTTGCGCTGGCTATTGAACGCAAATACGTCCTGATCTTCACGAGAGACATGGAAATTCTCAGCGACATTCTCACCCGTTTCAGGCATTGAATCGACGCCATATTGAGCTTTCATCATTGGATTGACAAAGCGCCAACCGATGGTTGTGTCGAAAACTTCGGGCTGACGGGAAAATGCACTTTCAGCTTTTGGCATGACAAATGGTGCTCGGCTCATGCTCTCGACACCGCCAGCTATCATTAGATCACTCTCTCCGGATTTTATAGCACGTGCAGCCGTTATGATAGCATCCATGCCGGAGCCGCAAAGGCGGTTGATGGTAGTTCCTGATATTGAGACTGGCAGCCCCGCAAGCAACAATGACATGCGGGCCACATTTCGGTTGTCTTCACCTGCCTGATTGGCACAGCCGAAAATAACATCGTCAACATCTTCCCAATCCACCGATGGATTGCGCTTCATCAATTCAGCAAGCGGGATAGCGCCCAGATCATCAGCTCTCACACTTGAAAGCGCGCCACCATAACGACCAATGGGCGTGCGGATATAATCGCAGATAAATGCTTCGCTCATGTTCATTTCTTTCAGAGTTGCGGTACGCTCAAGTCGGATACTGGTCCGTCAAGATGTAGCTGAGCACCAGTAATGGATTGAAGTTGCTCGACACTCATGCCGGCAAGCTTTTCCCGAAGTACAAAATGTCCTTTTTCAACGTCAATGACAGCATGGCTGGTATACACACGCGTGATGCAACCAACGCCCGTCAAAGGAAATGTGCATTTATCAACGAGTTTGGGTTCGCCCTTTTTGGTAAGATGCTCGGTAATAACAACCACCTGCTTGGCACCGTGAACCAGATCCATTGCTCCGCCGACAGCCGGAACACCGGAAGAACCGACGCGCCAGTTCGCCAGATCACCGTTCTGCGCAACCTGATACGCACCAAGAATAGCGACGTCCAGATGGCCGCCCCGCACCATGGCAAAACTGTCTGCATGGTGGAAGAACGATGCTCCGGGCTTTAGTGTAACAGCTTTCTTTCCGGCATTAATCAGATCCCAGTCTTCTTCGCCCGACAGTGGAGCCTCGCCAAAATTCAGTACACCATTCTCTGTATGGAATATGGCTTGCCGTCCGGATGGTTGATATCGTGCGACCATCTCCGGGAAACCTATTCCGAGATTAACATAGGCGCCATCAACGATGTCCTGTGCAGCTCGCCAGGCAATCTGAGCATTCGATAATTTGATATTTTCGTGGATATCCATCATAATCCGGTTGCTCCCGCGCGAATGAGTTCTTCTTCCTGCTGTGGCTGGGTAACCTCGACAACACTGTTCACAAAAATTCCTGGTGTGATGATGTGTTCCGGGTCAAGTTCGCCGAGCGGTACAACTTTTGAGACTTGGACAATCGTGTTTTCAGCGGCCATACACATGAGTGGATTGAAATTTCGCGACGCCATCCGATAGGTCAAGTTCCCGTGCTGGTCACCATAATGCGCCTTAATCAAAGCAAAATCGGCTTTTAACCAGCGTTCCCGTACATAGGGTCGTCCATCAAACTCGCTTATATTTTTTCCTGCAGCCAATTCCGTCCCATAGGCAGTTGGTGTGTAGAAGGCTGGGATCCCAGCTCCACCCGCACGAATGCGTTCAGCCAAAGTGCCCTGCGGCACCAACTCCAGTTCGATCTCACCTGCTAGATACTTATCAGTAAATGCTCTCGGGTCAGATGATCGTGGGAAAGAGCAGACCATTTTTCGAACCATCCTGGCATCAATCATGGCAGCGATCCCTATGCGACCATTGCCAGCATTGTTGTTGATAACAGTGAGGTCTTTGGGCCCTTTTTTGATCAATGCATGGATGAGCTCAATTGGTGCACCAGATCCCCCAAACCCTCCGATCATGACCGTTGCGCCATCCCCGATGGATGCCACTGCGGCATCAACACTGTCCAGTCGCTTATCCATTTTGCAATCTCTCCAACGCCGAAAAATACGCCTTCTGTTTTGCAAATGGATATGAGTAGCCTATCTCGACTGCAAGCAGTTTGTGCGTTATAGTCTTTTTGTTCGTTATTCGCACATTTTGAAAGGCAGTACATGACTTTGAAAGAACGCGACCTGATGGGTGGCTTAGCAAAGGGCTTAAAGGTGATAGAAGCCTTTACTGCTGATCGACCGAAATTGAGTATTTCCGAGGCCGCTGATGTCACCGGTTACGACCGGGCTACGACACGACGCTGCCTGCTAACGCTTGCTGAATTGGGATACTGCGCTTATGACGGTAAGTACTTTACCGTAACCCCCAGGATACTTCGCTTGGGGACAGGATGTCTGGCCGCGATGCCGTTGCCCCGCATCGTGCAACCCTACCTCGATCAACTTTCAGAACAGATCCATCAAAGCACCTCCGTTTCAATTCTTGATGGATCAGAAATTGTATATGTGGCGCGGGCGGCACAGCAGCGTGTGATGTCAGTGACCCTCATGCCTGGATCTCGTTTGCCCGCCTATTGCACATCTATGGGGCGCGTGCTTCTGGCAGCGCTACCTGAAGAACAAGCCAAAGACATTCTCATGGCAGGCCCCCTCCATGCACGAACGCCACGAACAGAAACATCTCCTCGCCGACTGTTGGATCAGCTTCGACATATCCGCGAACACGGTTTTGCTGCGATCGATCAGGAAGTAGAAATGGGGTTGCGATCAATTGCAGTGCCATTAACTGACTTTCGGCGAACGACAGTCGCAGCACTTAATGTGGGGTTCGCTGCAACTACTGAACCTCTGGAATGTCTGGTTCAGAAATATCTTCCTAGCCTACAGGCAATCCAAGCTGAAATCTCCGGGACACTGAGATAATCAGGACCAGAAACGAGTATCTAACTACGAAACTAATACGGCAATCGTTGGTATAAAGACGTCAGACCCATGATAAACCGCGAAATCATAATGGTAAGCGGCTGATTTAGGGCCGAAGCGAGAACTAGAGTCCGTCTCAATCTCGTTTGGCAAGAATTCGTGTCCTTATTTTCGTACTAAATTGAGGCATCCTAAAACTATAGAGGCTGAAAATATCATTACTGTCAGAACCAGTGAGGACAAGACTACATCCGCATTGAGAGATGACAGCATCGATGGGCGCCGACAAATGCTGGCTCTCGCGCGAGACGAGCCTAAAAATGGCAGGAATGTCTCGAGTTTTTTATCGATTATCAAGAGGTCGTCGAACGTGCCGCAACATAGTCTCCACGGTAACAATTGGGCGGTTACTATTGTTAGACGAAAAGATCATTAGAAAGCCACGTGAACATCGCTTTCAGTTACGCATAATTGATAATTAATTCTGTCGGTTAGTGGTCTCAATCGACTGCACCGATGGATCGGATTTTGATGGAAGACAAAACAACGCTGTATATCGGCCTCGGAATGATTTTGCTGCCGGTGCTAATCGCAATCGCGATCGGCTACGTGTTGCTCAAGCGTTCTTTTCGGAAGACCGCTCTGGCCATCGTCGTTGTTAGTGCCCTTCTCCTGGTACCTGCTTCGAAATCTCCTAGATATTCTGTAAGCTCTTAATTCAGAGAGGTGGATTCTAGCTTAACGTGCGTTATGCGGAAAAGCCTGGAATGCGCCGTTCAACTACTTCTCGTGAACGTAAATCAAGCACAGCTTACATGAACGATCCCGCCGTCGTTGCCCGACAAGAGCAAGCTTCATTAAGACAGCCTTCCGACAGATGGCAAGCCCGTAACATCCGCTAATAATACCAATTAAGCATCGTAGGGAAGCTGATACCGATCCCTTGGACCTGCGAACTCTATAGTCGCCCCCACCGAAGCGCTTTTTGCGAAAGAGCTGCCCCATCATATATCGCTACAAAGCGGCCTGAAGTCGTCAGATCCTTCGATCGCCGCCCGGCATCCTCTTCGATGCTAGGATTTTCGCGATAAGAGAAGCGACGACGTTCGGTTTCTCCGTGGCGCGACCTTGACATCGAATAATTCTTTCTTACATTCCTCCTTACCTATAGTAAGGAAGTTGTGTTATGTCGTTCTCAACCGTCACGTCGAAAGGCCAGGTCACAATTCCGATCAAGGTACGCCATGACATGGGACTGTCGGTCGGCGACCGCATTGAATTCATTCGCATGGAGGACGGCCACTATGCCGTCGTGCCAGCGTCGGGTTCGGTGAAATCGTTGAAAGGGATCGTCCCCCAGCCCAACACGCCCGTCAGCCTGGAGGACATGGACGCAGCGATTGCAAGCGAGGCTACTCGCAGGTGATAGGTATCGATACCAACGTGCTTGTGCGGTATCTGGCGCAGGACGACGAAGCCCAATCGGCTGCAGCGTCACAGATCATCGATGGCCTCACCACTGAACTGCCGGGATATATTTCCCAGGTTGTGCTGGTCGAAACCGTTTGGGTGCTTGGGCGCTCTTACAAGATGCCGCGCGCCGCTTTGGTCGAAGTGATCGAAATGCTTCTTCGCACACGCGAATTGGTCATCGAGGGCGCTGAGGTTGGTTATCTGGCGCTTGCAACCTTTCGCAACAGCAATGCAGATTTTTCTGATGCGCTTATTGCGCACGGGGGGCGGCTTGCGGGATGCCGTGAAACGGTGACCTTCGACAGGCGAGCGGTTCACGCTGCGGGAATGCAACTTTTGGAAACGTAAAAAGGGTATCGAAAAGTTTTTGAACAGTGACTGAACGCGAATAGCGCGCCTATGCGCAGACGGTCATTTCGAATGTTTAGTCATGCCATAGTGCGAACGCGTTGGATCTCGCGTGACGAAAGGATGCGTTGGTGAGTTTATGATGAGGAGGGCAGGAAATAAGATCGATCTGGCCATCCGCAGACAGAAGCCCCTGCGCCTGCCATGCTGACTTGAACCGCCCCGGTATCTTCTCACGTTTCGCCTTAGTCTGTGCGAGACTTCTATCGCATTATTGAACTCGTATGAGCTCGGTGATCTGCATACGGGACAAGTGTACGGACAAGCTTGATATAGCTGCGCAATCTATCGAACGCACATCTCTCGACTTGCCAAACTGTACCATAAGACGGCGCAGAATCGACCTGTCCAACATAAAGACAAGAGGTAGCCATATCGACGGGGTTAGGCCGCTCGTCGAGAGGTATCCTGGTTAAAGCCATCACTACGCAACCCGCCAATAGCGGGTTCCTAGGCCAAAGACGACTGATCTCCTGTCAATAGCAGCGATAGTCGATCTTCTCGAAGAACTATCTTTGCGCATTGTACTTTTATGACAGGCGATAAAAAATTTATGTACCAAGTGAATCTTTTATTCGGTTCCAAGCATGCATACGATTTGCGACTTGCGTAGCAATAGGATGGAACGGAATGGTCTGCATGTTTGTCACCGGTAGCGGCATCTGATCATCCTGATCATGCTCAATCGCCCAACGCCCTATTGCCTGGCCCAAAGACATTGAGAGTGCCACACCACGGCCAGAATAGATACCGCCGAAGACGAGACCTGGTGCTAATCTGTACAGTCGAGGACTGCGATCGGGAACCACCGCAAAGGTCCCATGCCAGTATTCAGTAATTTTCGGAGTATGGTCGAACGCCGAAAATGCTTTCTTCAAGAGTTGTGCAACCTTGTGACGACCGCGTTCAGCTTCATTATACCAGAAACTGTGAGTACCGCCACTAACAAGACGATTGTCGCAATCGTAATGAAAATAACGCAGGTCGTTGCGCATGTCTGACACAGCCGGGTTACCAGCAAGTATGCGCGAACGAAGCTCATCCGACAAAGGCTCAGTCGCGGCTTGAAAAACTTTAAACGGGATCAGCGTCTGTTTTAACCCCGGCCAAAGTTTATCAGTGAGCGCATTGGTCGCCAAAGCCACCTTCGACGCAAAAACCGTACCGTTGGCTGTCCTCACCCGCCATCCGCTGCCACTTTTCTCAAGGGATAGCGCTTTTGAATTCTCAAATATTCTTACACCTTGATCTTCAAGCGCTTTTGCCAAACCTATCGTCAAAGCGAAGGGATTGATGTGACCAGAGTTTTTGACAATCCATCCCCCAAGATAAGGGCTACCAACCCTTGACGAGACCTCGTCGCGGCTCATCCATTGAACGTCCGCACCCAGCACCTTCCACTCGTCGCAAAACTGACGGGCACGCTTTAAAGTCGCCGTATTATGCGCTGGCTGGATCCATCCATTCTGGACCTGATGCGCATCGATGCCAAATCGTTGCATTAGTCGAAAAGCAACGGCTCCAGACTCTGCAACCATTTCATTAAATCGACCACCCATCTTCTTGCCATAAGTAGACTCAAACTCGCTTGGTGAAGCCTTGGAATGATGTGATATGACCAACCCGTTGTTTCGACCTGAAGCCGAAGAACCTATCTCATTACCTTCCAGCAAAATGACATTCGAGCCGCAATCGCGAGCACCCAAGGCAGCCGCCATGCCGGTAAAACCACCGCCCACAACAAGAAGGTCTGTGCGATGTTCACCGATCAGTTTTGAAGCTGGGGTTCGGTTAGGCGCCGTCTTACGCCAAAGATGTGGTGTTTTCCAATCTACGTCAAACATGAATATTTTCTTCCGACGCTCCCCCAAGATAATGATCACTTAAATCGGAATGCTCTATCATTTCTTGCGCTGGTGCATGCAATCGAACACGACCAGTGTTGAGAAGATACGCGTAGTCACCGCACTCAAGTGCCAGTTGGACGTTCTGCTCGACAAGCAGGATGGAAATGCCAGCCTGTGACAGGTCAAGGATAATTCGAAAAATCTGATGGATGATTTTTGGTGCAAGACCCAACGATGGCTCATCCAACATTAACAGTTTGGGTTCAGACATTAGTGCACGTCCAATGGCCAACATCTGCTGCTGGCCACCCGACATCCGGCTTGCCATACCATTGCGTCGTTCTTTGAGGACTGGAAACAGCTCGAAGACTTCTTCACGAAGCGTTTCAAAGCTCTTTCCCACTCGACCAACATGCGCGGCAATCAGATTTTCTTCCACTGTGAGACGCTGGAAGATTTGGCGGCCTTCCGGGCAATGGGTCAGGCCCATCCGGACAACCTGCTCAGGCTTGGCGCCTGTGATGTCCTTGCCATCAAACTGGATCGAGCCAGCGGTCGTTTGCGCGACGCCGGAGATCGAATTTAGCAACGTGGTCTTACCCGCGCCATTTGGCCCAAGAATAACAACGATCTCATGAGGATCAACCTCCAAATTCACGCCTTCAAGAACGCCGACGCGGCCGTAACCCGAGCTTAGTCCGGCGATCTTCAGCAGCGGTGCGGATTTCGTCGATGTCATTGTCTGTCCCCAGATAGGCGAGTTGAACGTCGGGATTTGCCTGAACCTGCTCAGGTGTTCCTTCAAAAAGCAGTTTGCCGTGGTGCATCACCACGATATTATCGCAAACAGTCATAACCAGATCCATATCGTGCTCAACGACGATCATGATCCGATCAGGAGAACGAAGCGCGGCCAATTGCTGTGTCAGCTCTGCAGTTTCATGATGATTTAAACCGGCTGCGGGTTCATCGAGCAGCAGCACCCGCGGGTTTCGGACTAGAGCTCGCGCGATTTCCAGCATACGCTGTCGCCCATAAGACAAGCTGCCAGCTTCCAGGTCTGCATAGCCCTGGAGGTTGAACAACTCGAGTGTTTCCATACATATCGCTCGCCGCCTAGCAAGTTCTGCGCGACTAAATGGTGGCCAAAGAACCTCTTTCCACGTGTTCTTTACGTCCTCGGGATAAAAACACACCTCCAGATTTTCGAGCACAGTCATTTGGTCGAATAGCCTAATATTCTGATAGGTGCGCGCGACGCCCGAATTGGCAATCTGATACTTCTTCAGGTTCTCAAGATGCTGCCCATCAAGAATAATTGAGCCAGAAGAAACCTCGTAAGAACCGGCAGTCATATTGATCAAAGTCGACTTTCCAGCACCATTCGGGCCGATAATGCCGTGGATCAAACCAGATGCGAACTGTGTTGTAACATTGTCCGTTGCTACAACTTCGCCGTACTGCTTGCGCAGATTTTTGAAGGCAAGCGTCATTTTCCGATTAGCCTCTTGAATAGCTTATCCGGGCCAAAGCTGCGTGGTACGATACCGGCTGGCCGAATTATGATAAGTGTGACCATCAACAGTCCAAGGAACAAAATTCTCCATTCGGCAAACTCGCGTAGAATTTCGGGCAGAATGATCAAGATTGTTGCACCAGCCACAATTCCGAGAATATTTCCAATGCCGCCGATCACAATCATCAAAACGATGAGTACGGATTCCTGCAACGTAAAACTTTCTGGGCTTACGAACCTTTGTGAAGCGGCAAAAATGACACCTGCAATCGAACCGATCGATGCAGAGGTTGCAAAGGCCGCAAGCTTGGCATTCGTTGTGTTGATCCCAATTCCACGCGCAGCGTCCTGATCCTCGCGCACCGCAGACCATGCTTTGCCTAGAATGGATTGTTCTAAGCGCCAAACAACGATTGCGACAATGAAAACGGTAACCAGAAGCAACCAATAAATTTGAGCTGGCTTACTGACGTCGAGCCCAAAGATTGACAACTTATCAAGACGTGCAATTCCCTGCGGCCCACCTGTAAGCCAATCAACATTGTTGACAACAATACGAATGATCTCACCAAAGCCTAAGGTGACAATTGCAAGGTAGTCCCCACGAAGTTTCAAAACAGGTATGCCCAGAAGTATCCCCATCATCGCGCCCATAAAGACAGCAATAAACAGGATCGCAAAGAAAGGCAGATGAAGATCAAACTGGGGACTTGCAAGTAGCGCGTAGGTATAAGCGCCAACGGCGTAAAACGCGACGAAGCCTAGATCAAGCAAACCAGCATAGCCGATTACTATATTGAGACCAATCCCAAGGAGGATATAGATCAGCAAACCATTAACGACCCGAATATGATAATTCGGCAAAAATGGGGTTATAATGACAAGAGCGACAACAACGGCAAGCACCGAAAATGCCGCCAAACGCCCTCTTGGCTTTTCTCTTGTTAATGAAGCAGCATCGATCGACATCAGAATTCCCTCTTATAGACCATGCTTTCTTCGGACACTGTCTCACCAAGAATACCAGCGGGTTTGACGAGCAGAACTAAGATTAGGATCGCGAATGACAGGACATCACGGTATTCGGTACCCAATGTTCCACCCGTAATAATTGGCAGCAGTGCCACGCCTCCAACTTCGATGAATGCGAGAATATAAGCTCCGATCACCGCACCAGGTATTGACCCGATTCCGCCCAAAATGGCTGCAGTAAATGCCTTGAGACCAATCACTGCGCCCATCGATGGTGACATGATACCGTAATAGCTAGCGTACAGAATACCACCAGCAGCCCCTAGAAGCGGTCCAAAGAAGAATACCATAGAGATAGCAAGATCGACGTTTATGCCCAATAGGCGTGCAGTCCCGCGATTTTCAGCAACCGCACGCACAATGACGCCTATTCGACTCCGATTAACGACCAAATGCAAGCCGTACATGAGTATGAAAGATGAGATCAAAATACCGATCTGCATCGCTGTGATTGTTGCACCAAAAATTTCAAAGCGTACTGACGGGAAAAAGCTTGGAAAGCCTATCGGCTGAGGACCAGCCAAGATTTGAATTGCTGTCACAAGCGTCAGCGAGACACCAAGTGACGAAAGCATCGGCGCTAAGCGAGATGAATTACGCAGCGGCTTATACGCCACCTTTTCAATTCCCACGCCTATAAGGCCAACGGTTATAATAGCCAGAAAGAAGACTACTGTTAAAGCAATCGTACCGGCGTCTCCGATCTGCCCCACTAAAAGCACTAGTCCGAAGAATGCAGCATAGGCTCCCAGCATAAACATTTCTGCATGAGAGAAGTTGATCATTCGCAGCACACCGTAGACCATCGTGTAGCCGAGTGCGATGAGGGCATACAGTGAACCGATGGTCAGAGCATTGACTGTTTGTTGGATAAACGTTCCAAGCATGGGAGATCCTGCTCGAAGGGGTCAGCGTTTATTGCTGAACAATGAGAGGGGTGCGCCTGCCAGAAATTGAAAGCTGGCGCACGATGCGTTTCACTCAACCAACACAGGATTGGCAAGTGAGATTGTATCTTAGTTCGACCCTTTGAGCGTAAAGTCCTTACCCTCTACCTGGTAGATATAGGATGGCGCGACTTTCAGTTCGCCGATATCGTCGAATTCAAGATCACCCACAACTGTTTTCACTTTGACCCCATGAAGAGCAGCATTCATCTCTTCGCGGCTAAAGCCCTTCGCAGTCTTAATAACTTCTTCTAGAATCTGCCCCTGAACATAGCCATAGATTGAGTAAGGGCCAGCTTCTTCACCGAACTTCGCCTTATACGCCTTAGCGAATTCAGCAATCTCAGGCGAAGCATCCATTGGAGGGACCTGGATAGCCATCACGACACCCTGAACATTGGCTTCGCCGGCCTGATTGATGAAATCCGGTGTGTAGCCGCCATCTGGAACAATAAGCTGGGACTTCACACCCTGCTCGTGCATCTGTTTGGCAAAAAGGGACAGCTGCGGCATTACCGCACCAATAAAGATAACGTCAGGATTGCTTGCTTTGATTTTTGCTAGCACTGCTGTGAAATCAACGTCTGCTGGTGCGACACTTAACGTGTCGACGATTTCGCCGCCGCCTTTCTTGAAATTTTCAGAAAAGATTTCCGCAACGCCCTGTCCAAAAACCTGTTTGTCGCTGACGACCAAGGCCGTTTTTGCGCCCAGTTTGTTGAGGGCATACTCGGCTGGAAGGCGTGCATTTGTGAGATCATTGCCGACCGGCCTAACCATGAACTTGTAGTCCATGTGAGTTAAAGCTGGGTTTGACGCGAATGTCATATTCGGAAGTTCGCAATCTTCATAGATCGGAAGGGTCGACTGAGCGACACCCGAATTGAAGTTTACCAGTGCTATACTGACATCATCATTGTCGCAGAATTTTTGCGCCACGAGTGTAGCTTCCCGAGGGTCAGCTTTATCATCTTGCTGATCAATATTTATCTTGGTTCCATTGACGCCACCGGCGGCATTGAGCTTCTCGACATAAAGCTTGAAACCATTATGCCAGGTCGATCCAAAATATGCTTGCGGACCGGACAAGGGTGCGGCGATGCCAATGGTTACTTCCTCAGCTATTGCGGGAGCAGCAATTAAGGTGGCGCCGAGACAGAGTGCCAAAACAGTCTTCATTTTTTATTCCCCTAGATGTTTTTTGAAAATCTTGAAACCGTAAGGAAGCAGAGAATTTATGAAACGTCAAGAAAGTGTCGACACTATTGCGTTCATTTTTTTACACACTCTCTGCAGCTTCTTGGGCGCGCGAAGTTAGCCAGAAACACGACCACTTCCCGCGCTGTTGCTGAAAACAAATCTCGTTGAGTGCTAGGACATTTTTTAATCCTGTCCTTAAAATCCAAACGCTTTAGCTGTTCTGCTTCAAAATCGTCTCGGCCGAGATGAAACCCCAAGTCAGATTGGGCCCCAACGTTGTCCCTGCTCCAACAGCCCGTGTACCGATAGGGTTCGCCATCGCCAGTCCAGCAGCATAAAGGCCAGGAATAATCGACCCATCTTGTCGAACAACTTGCCCGAATTCGTTGGTTCTCGGTCCACCCTTGGTCCCAATGATTGAGCGGTTCATGGATACACCGATATAGGGCGCCTTATCGATTGGCTTCAGACGAATTGAACCATCTTCCCCTCCGCCATCTTTTTTATGCTCCCAGTAATTCTCACCTCGGTGAAAATCTTCGTCTCTTCCTTTTGCGCAGAATCCGTTCCATCGCTCGATAGTTTGGCGAAGCTCGGCTGCTGGCAGTCCCAGTTTTTCCGCCAATTCTTCAATGGTGTCAGCTTTTTTGATCCAGTCCGGCTCATAAGATGCATACCAGCGGAACGGAAATGAGGTACGTAAGAAGCGGTGATCGCCGACCATATAACAGGGGAGATGAACAGGAGAACCATCGGCATTACGCAAATTAATGGCCTCGCCGCTGTTGAAATGCGCTTCACTTACAAAGCGTTTTCCATAACGATTTACAACGATTGAGTGGGGTTCATATAAGAAATTGATCGGTAATCCGTACCGCTTGCCTTCATAGCGGGTGGGCAGACATGCATAAACGTTGGCCTCTTCCATATGATCCATATGTGCACCAACCGCAGCAGCCATTTTCTGACCATCGCCTTCATTCCCAGATGGTGTTCCGATGCGATCAAATGGACCGGAAAAGTATTTCTCCCGCATGTCCTTGTCCCACTCAAAGCCACCCGATGCTATGACAACCCCCCGCTTCGCAGAGATTATTTCGCGTTTGCCATTGCTTTCTATTTCTACACCGATAATACGCCCCGTTTCATCCTGAACGAGATCGACCGCGCGGGTCTCAAGCATTAATTCAACGCCATTGTCCAAACAAGCTTTGAGCAGACCCGTCATCAATGCAGTACCTTGGGCTCCCGCGTTGTTAAGCCAACGCCAGAGTAGTTTCGGCCACATCTTCAAACCAGCGCGAAATGGTGTGTGGTAGAGATCGAGATTTACGTTTTCCTGGTATGTGAAAGTGTGAGGCAAGGTGGAACGGCGAATATGCTTGGAATATTTCCCAAGCAGACGGCGGCTTAATGGCCGTGGCGACATCATTCGCCCATACTTCTTTCCACCAGGGGCTTCGACATAAGGATCGGGCTCATCAATAAGCCGAAAATCGATAAGGGTATTATCCGTCAGGAATTTCAACATTGCCGGCGCATTTGAGACAAAGGCGGCATGACGTGCATTTTCCTTGTCACCCCATTCAACAGGTTGAACCGCTCGCAGATAAGCCAATGCTTCTTCCTGGCTGTCAGAAACGCCTTGAGCTGCGGCAATATGATTGGCTGGTATCCATACACCGGAACCGGACATTGCAGACGTGCCGCCAAGTTTGGCAGTTTTCTCAATTGCCAGAACCTTAAGTCCACCTTTTGCGGCACGCAGAGCAGCAGAACAGGCCGCGGAGCCCGTTCCAATGACGACGACATCGAAATTCTTCATTGCAATTCCCCTGCATTGTTACTGACAGTTATAAACCAATAAAAAATTATCTGTCTACTATTGTGTCTACACTTTTTGCAGATTACGATCCCTTGCGATAAAAACTCATGTAAACAGTCGGGAACTGAGCGATGGAAAACACTATTCAAACCGCGTCTGCACCCAGTGGAGTCTACGTTTCTGGTCCAGAGGAGCGCGAAAGCTATTGGCAGCCAGTTCCAGCAAATGGCTATGTCAGCGTTGCCTTAGCGCCTCATCTCGTTGGCATGGAGAACCCCTTTGGTATGGGTACGCAATCGCTCGCGCCAGGTGGATACGTCCGCGAACACACCCACGAAGAGCATGAAGAAGCAGTCTTTGTCATCGAGGGCCGTGGACGGACCGTAATTGCTGGTCAGGAATATGAGCTGGGGCCGGATAGTGCCGTCTTTATTCCAAAATCAACACGCCACATGTTCATCAATGATGGCGAAGGTCCCATGCGTTGGGTATGGCTAATCGTCCCCAATGGACTGGAAAATTTCTTCCGCCTGATCGGTAGACCTCGCAAGCCGGGAGACCGGGTGCCGTCCAATTTCCCACGCCCCGAAAATGTTCTTGAAATCGAACGGCAGACGGTGTTTGGCGCAGATCTTTCCGACAAATTCGATCCGGTAAACCAGAGCACGCGTTGAGACCATGTCACGGCAGCTTAATCAAAGCCAGGACTCATCGGATCAACTCCAATCAGCCTCTACACAATCACGTGTTATAGGGTTGATTGGGTTCGGGGCTATTGCGAGAGAGCTTCTTACCCATTTCACAAGTGCGAATGTTAGATGGATTGTCTATACAAGATCTGCTCCCATCATTGATAACGCCGACATCAACCTCACTTTCGTCCGAAGCCTTGATGAGCTTATTCAGTCCGGTCCGTCCATTGTAGTTGAAGCGGCAGGCCAAAGCGCAGTGTACGACCAGGTTCCTATAATTCTCAAAGCTAATATTTCTGTTATCGCAGCTTCTGTGGGCGCGCTGGCCGATGAAACACTTGTTTCGACACTTGATAGAGCCTGTCGAGAAACAAACGCATCTCTAATCTTTCCATCGGGCGCGATTGGCGGATTGGATTACCTCTCCGCAATTGCTCCACTTGAGGATGCGCGAATCCGCTACACGTCCAGGAAGCCACCAGCCGCATGGAAGGCGGAACTCGAGGAAAGAAATCTCGTTTGCGATAAGGATGCTTTGGTATTGTTCGAAGGATCATCGCAAGAAGCTGCACGCCTTTATCCGAAAAACCTCAACGCTGCGCTCACCATTTCACTGGCAATAAGACCCCACAAGTTGGCAGTTCGCGTATTGGTTGACCCTGATGCGATAGGAAATACACACGAAATCGAAGTCGAAAGTGCAGCAGGCGCTGCATTCATTCGTTTAGAGAACGTACCTTCGGAACTTAATCCAAAGACTTCAATGATAACAGCACTCAGTCTCGCATCCTCTCTGCGGAAATTCCTGGAAACGAAGGGACGCGATTGATGCCTTATCATATAGCTCAAGATGGATGTCGCATTCACTATCAACTTTACGGCCACACCGGCCCTTCCCTTGTACTGATTCCAGGGTTAGGTGGCGACGGACGTTTTTGGAACGGGGTCATCGAAGGACTTAAAAACAAGTTTCGACTAATCGTGCCCGACCATCGAGGGGCAGGACAAAGTGACAGGCCCACTGGACCTTATTCCATCGCTCTGATCGCAAATGACATCGTAGGCCTTATAAAGGAACTTAATTGTCCGGTGCACATTATTGGTCACTCGACAGGTGGTGCAATTACCCAAGTTATTGCACTCGATCATTCCGATGTCGGTCTGAGTTATACAATTAGCAGTTCTTGGGCACGCTCGGATCAGCGATTTCAGATGCTCTTTAAAGCCCGGGCAGAAATGATTGAGGCCGGGCTGGCGGAAACATATCAGCGAATGACCTATATATTCGGCCACACTGCTGAGTGGATTGCAAAAAATCCTGAGATATGGCGCATTGGTATTGCTGATGCCGCAAAAAATCTTGCACCATTTTCAGTGACAGCAGCAAGAATCCGCATGCTATTGGAACATGATCGTTTGGCAGATTTGTCGGAAATTCAGCGGCCAGTCCATATAATATCAGCGAACGACGACATTCTGACTCCAACAGTTCTTTCGCAAGAAATAGCCGCCGCTATACCAGGTTCCACGCTGACCTCTGTTTCAGGCGCGCATTTTCATCCGCTTGCCAGTCCCGACCAGTTTGCGTCTGTCATTCAACAGTTTCTTAACCGAATGGTTAAATAAAATGAACCAGCTTCAATCAATTCTAAACTTGACAGATGCACGCTTGAAACCGGGATTCGATCTTCTGGCAGAAGGACGCGCCATGGCGCGCGATTGGCGCGTGGGAAGCTGTCGTTTTCTTTCCGAAATGAATGTTTCTTCGGAGCTGGAGTGGAAGCGGAGGGCAATCACTGAACGCCGGGTGATGCAACATGCTCACATTGGCTTTCGAGATGTTAATCGTACCATTGAGGCAATTGCAGAGGTCCACGGTACATGTTTGAAAAGCGGCATAACTGTTGACCGCTTCGGTATTACCCTCGACTGGTCAATGGGATATCCGGAAGCCATGCGTGCGAAAGCGTCGCGTGGCACCGGCATTGTTCTATCCGGGCCAGAAGACTTTGCACGAATTACCAATGCGGCACCCGCAGCAGCGCATTTTGGAGATTTCATGCTGGGTCTGCCCGGAGCTGTGGAGAACACCCGCGCTGCGCTGGCTGCAGGTGCGACAGCCGTAGGAAACCTTGGACAATACTTCACATTCCGTCTGCCATATTGGGATGACGATGTCGCTACAACCGAGGCTACAGTTAAGGCATTAGGATTGATCGCGGCGCAGGAAGCGGAAGTGCTGGTGCATTCCAATCTTGACGACGGTTTCGCGGGGCTGTTCATCGATATGGCCTGCGCACTTGGTATGGTGCTAATCGAAAAATACATTATCGAAGATTTGATCGGTGCAAAGATCGCGCATTGCTATGGCCACCATTTCAGTGATCCATTATCCAGAACAGCGTTTCATGCTGCTCTAATCCGCGTGAGTGACACACCTGGTACAATGATTTTCGGTAATACCGTTGCTTATCAATCTACACCGGCAGGCAATTACGCGAGTCTTTCAAGCTATCTTTTGGCAGACATACTCGCACTTGGTCGTTGGCCGAGTGGTCACGCAGTCAACCCTGTTCCTGTGACCGAAAACCAACGGATACCGGACGTCGATGAAATCATCGATGCCCAAACATTCGCCCATCGTCTTAGCTTGCATGCACCTTATTATAATCCCGTCTATGACTGGTCTAAACCGGAAGCTATGGCTGATACGCTCGTTGAGGGTGGCAAAGCGTTTGCAAGCTCAGTACTTAACGGACTGGAGGAGCGAGGGGTCGACGTCAGAGACCCCGCAGCACTTTTGCTCGCCATCCGCCGCATCGGTCCAAAACGCATGGAAGCACTCTTTGGACCAGGTATAGAAACTCAGCGGGGGCGTAAGCCACTTATCCATGCCGAATGGGCGCGGGAACTCAATGAAAAAGCCGAGCATTGGGTGGCAGCGCAAAGCTCTTTTGCCAACGCGAAATCATTGATCCTTTGTATCGGCACCACAGATGTCCACGAACACGGCAAATATCTCGTCGAGCAAGCGCTTGAGGGGATGGAGATCAACATCATCGATGCCGGCGTCGCCGTTGATCCGGAAGTCCTTGTGACCACAGCAATTGCAAATGGCGCAAATGTTATTGCAATTAGCACCTATAATGGTGTGGCTTTGACCTACGCGAAGGCAGTCAAAGCGGTACTAAGAGAGCGGAATCTTGATCTTCCCGTGTTGATGGGCGGACGCTTGAACGAAGTACCAAAAGATTCAAATTCTGGACTCCCCGTCGAAGTATCGCAGGAGATTTCAGAACTCGGATATTATCCTTGCGTTAATTTGGACGACATGTTGGCCTCCCTAAGACGGATGGCCAATTCTGTTTCACCAGCTTAACTTACCAAGCAGTCATGCCAGCATCAACTGTAAGTACAGATCCGGTCCCATAAGATGAATCGTCCGAAGCAAGCCACAAAATGGCATGAGCCATTTCTCGTGGCTTGGCGGTACGGTTCATTGGCGCATGCGCGTTGAGGACGGCGATAAATTCTTCCGGGTCCTCGTTTTTCGCGAGGATTTCGCCAAAGTAGCTAGACCAGATCGTACGCGGTGCGACTGCGTTAACACGTATATTTTGACTGACACGATCCAATGTCATTTCTCGTGCAAGGGCAGCAAACCCGCCTTTTTATGCGACATAGGCTGCACGATCCGCGAGACCAACATGCGCAATGCTCGAAGCAGTGTTTACGATGGAGCCAGCACCACTATCAGCTATCAAAGGAATTATTTGTTTGGAGCAAAGAAACACGCCCTTGAGATTTACTGCCATGAGAGCATCCCAATCTCCTACATGCATAGCTGTAACAGAACCGCGAATGCCATAGTCGGGAATGCTGACAAGAATATTAACCCGACCAAAAGGTGTCAGTGGCGTATTTAGCTATAGCGACAACCTGCGTTTTATCGGACATATCAGAACTACAACTCTCTGCACCGATATGTTGAGCTTCCATGTGAGCCGGATCCGCATCACGATCAACCATCAGAAATTTTGCGGCTTCCTCTGCAAAGAGTTCAGCAGTGGCAGCTCCAATAGATCCCCACCCGTGATGACAGAAACCTTGTGTTTAGCCGCATAAGCCTCTCTGTTGTTGAATAATTTTTCTAATCTTGCACAACCACTTGCAAAGTGTCGACACTTTTGTATTTAATAGGACAAATTTATCGGAGGCACTCGTGAAAAATACTCCCTCGACCGAGGAACACCTCGAAATCTACCGCAAAATGCTGCTGGTCCGTTATCTGGAAGAAGGATTGGGAGCTTTGCATAAGGAAGGTCGCACACGTGGACCGATCCATCGCTGTGATGGCCAAGAAGCTGTTGGCGTTGCAGCAACTGCTACACTTGAAATCAACGACAAAGTCGCAACGACGCATCGAGGTCATTCCGTCTATCTCGGTAAAGGAATGGCACCTCATCCGGTCATCGCTGAGATTCTGGGGCGAGCTACTGGCGCCTGTGCGGGTCGTGCCGGACACATGCTTGTTGCTGATGCTGATAAGGGTGTTATAGGCGGCAATGCAATCGTCGGCGCGGGCATTCCTGCCGCGACCGGAATGGCGCTTTCAATGCAGGTTCTGGGACAAAAAGGCGTCGCCATGTGCGTGTTTGGCGATGGTGCTGCGCAAACAGGTATCTGCCACGAGGCCATGAATATGGCTGGTCTCTGGAAATTGCCGGTGGTTTTCGTACTCGAGCATAATCAGTTTGGTCTCACGGTACCTACTGAAGTTCAGTCTCCAATACAGGATCTTTCAATCCGTGCTGCGGGTTACGACATCCCCGCAGAAATCGTTGACGGCAATGACGCCGTAGCCGTCTACCGCGCCGTTTCGACAATGGTCGAGCGTGCCCGCCGGGGTGAAGGTCCTGGGATGGTGGAATGTAAAACCTATCGTCTCGAAGGCTTTTCAACATCGGACATGGGGGGCTATCAACGGCCTGAAGACATTGCTCATTGGCGAAAACGAGATCCGCTCGTCATATCCAGAAACGCTCTGTTGAGTGAGCTTGGAGAAGAAAAACTGCTGGAGGTTGAAGAGGCCGCCCGCGTCGAAATCGATACCGCATTCGCAACGGCGCTCGCAGATCCTTTACCGGAATTCCGCCTCGACGAAAAATGTAATCCTTATAGTGAGGCGCAATAACATGGCCCTTATGCGTTATGCCGAAGCATTGAATGCTGCTCTTCGGGAAGAAATGCTCGCAGATCCTTCTGTGTTTTTGTTTGGTGAGGATGTTGCCCGATATGGTGGCGTATTCAAAGTCAGTAAAGGTCTGATGGAAGAATTCGGCGAAAGCCGCGTCCGTGACACCCCTATTTCGGAACAAGCATTAACCGCAATGGCTGTGACTGCAGCAATGACCGGGACTCGCCCCATTCTGGAAATAATGTACGCAGACTTCATCCCGCTGACGCTGGATGCACTTGTTAATCAAGCTTCCATTTATAATTACATTTGGAATGAACAAGTCAAAATGCCGTTTGTATTGCGTACGCAAGGTGGCGGCGGTGCGGGTGCGGGAGCTCAACACTCGAAAGCTCTCGATTCCATGCTTGCGCATATTCCCGGCATCAAAGTCGTAGCACCTTCCACTCCAGCTGACGCGAAAGGTATGCTAAAAGCCGCCATTCGGGATAACCAGCCGGTCGTGTTTCTTGAACACAAGCTCCTCTACAACATTCGGGGCGAAGTTCCTGAAGGCGACATCATCGTGCCTTTGGGTAAAGCTGCCATTACCCGTGAAGGCAAAGATATATCAATCTTTGCAACATCAAAGATGGTCATAGAGGCAAACAAAGCCGCAGAACTACTTGCGAAAGATGGAGTAGCCGCTGAAGTTATTGATCTACGTTCGCTGCGACCGCTGGATCTGGACACGATCAAGGCATCTATTGCCAAGACAAATCATGCAGTTGTGGTGAATGAAGGCTGGCGTTTCTGCGGTTATGCGGCAGAGCTGTCCGCAACAATCATGGATCACGCTTTCGATGATCTCGATGCTCCCGTTGCCCGCGTCACTCTGCCGGATATGCCAATTCCATATTCCGAACCTCTCGAAACCGCGATGTTGCCGAATGCCGAAAAAATTCGTGCTGCCGCTCTCGCCACACTGAAATAATTGGGGGAAACAATGGCAAAACACCCAATCAGCATCGAGAGCGCCGGCGGCGAATATATGGAGACCGTCGTGATCGTTGGTTGGTCTGTCCAACCTGGTGAAACTGTCAAAGCAGGTCAACTGATCTTAACCGTCGAAACGGCTAAGGCCGCAACCGAGATTGAGGCCGATCGCGACGGCTGGTTAGCTGAGGTATTCTTCGATGAGGGCCAGGAGGCGCCGCTCGGCGCTGTTCTTGGCACGATCTCAGATACCGAACTATCTCTAGAAAGCAACGCTCCGCAGATTGCTGCCCCAACAGCAACTCCGTCAGGCCTTCCCGATACAGTAAGTCAGCCTACGCCAGATGTAGTGGATGTCGGTCAACGGATTGTTGCAAGCCCATTGGCGCGACGAGTAGCAAAGAGTGTCGGACTTGATCTTGCACATATAAAAGGTTCCGGCCCGCATGGACGGATTAAGGAACGTGATGTTCTGGCGGCAATAAATGCTCAACCGGATACCGCTATTGAGGCTGCGGTGACCGCAAAAAAAATGGCCTTCCCGGAAACGATTGTCTCCTCACCTATCATGAGATCAGAAACCGTTGTTTTCCTGCACGGATTTGGAGCCGATCGTTCGTCGTGGCGCCAAGTTACCGCCCTTCTACCTTCTGAATACGAAACAATTGCCTTGGATCTGCCAGCTCATGGCGATGAACTTCGAAAGGCTCCAACCAGCCTGGACGATATAGTATTCGATGTTTCAGACCGGCTGGAAGCGATAGGTATTGAACGCGCACATATTGTAGGCCACTCGCTCGGTGGTGCAGTGGCGCTCGGCTTAACCTCACTCGGCAGAGCTTCTATTCGTTCCGCAACTCTTCTCGCGCCAGGCGGACTTGGACCAGAGATCAACATCAACTTCATCAACGGCCTTACTCGGTCCACTACAGAGGAGTCGCTTGAACGTTGGTTGAATTTGATGGTGGGTGATGCAGCAAACTTACCAAAAGGGTTTGCGCGTGCCGCACTGCGGCAAATGCAGACGAATGGCCTACAGGATGGGTTACGTGTACTGGCACAAGCCATCTTTCCGGACGGCACCCAAGCATTCAACAAGTTGCCCGCTCTCCAAAAACTGGAAATCCCAGCTCGCATTATCTGGGGTCGCGCAGATCAGATCATTCCTCCCTCGCACGTCAATCGTGTCCCTGGGCAGATTGCAACGCATCTGTTGGACAACATCGGACATGTGCCTCAGCTTGAAGCACCAGCACTCATAGCACGCCTCATATCGCAAACAGTACGAAGCGCATCTTAGTCCGGCGACGGCTTTAGCTTAGTCACCACTACAATGTAGGGCCAGATAAAACACAGCTACGCGGGGACAGATGAAATGCCGATCACCCCGCCTCATCTATCCCTTCAAACGCCTATTCGTCACTCTGGAGCAAGACATATGATTTTTGATCACCGCACTTATACCGCGCGTCCCAATATGCTGCCTAAATTTCTAAAGCTCTATGAAGAAGTCGGTTTACCCATGCAACGCCATTACCTTGGCGAACCTTTCGGCTTCTTTCAAACCCATATAGGCGATCTTTCAAGAGTGGTTCATATTTGGAAATATGAAAGTTTGGCCGACCGCGAAGCTCGTCGCGACAAGATGGAAGCCGACCCTGCATGGCAGGAGTACCGCCAGAGAGTAATAGAGACCGATTATCTGTTGGACATGAGCAATCAGATTCTCAAACCGGTTTCCTTCTTCAATACAGAGAAATAATATGGATCTGATTTTTTCGGCACAAGGCCAGTCCTGGCCCGTGAAACTAAACGATAAGGCTGAGCGGACGCAAAAAGCGCTGTTGGCTGCCCTCCCTATGCAGCTCCAACTGCATACACCGAAGATTGCAGGAAGCCATATTTACTGGCACGCACCCTTCGTCGAAGACGTCGAAGGCGCTGTACATGTGCTTGATGCCAAGCCCGGAGCCTTTATCTACTGGCCGGTCCGGCAATTTCTAGAAATTACTTTCGCGCCTTTGCAAGCTGAGACCGCTCATATCACGGTTCTTGGCCATCTTGATGCCCCCATTGAAGGCATCGCGGCGCTGGCACAATCGCTCAAGATTGAACAGGGCCAGAAAGTATTTAACGCCACCCTGCAACGGACAGACAGCGCTGCAGCCTCAGCGGGAATATCATCAGATATTACCGACGATATTGTTCAGGCGCGCATAGCGTTGTGGAAGTCATGTCCCTTAGAAATTATCCGTCTGACAGAGTCGCGCGCAATCATGCATCCGGCTGGCCCTGTTTTTGCCGCAGAGTCGGAAGCTCGTGTTCTGCACGAACTTCTATGGTGGGTGCGTGCAGAAATTGGTCGTGCCGATCAATCAACGCAGCGCAAAACGGCGGCGCTTGTAATCAACAAGGCCGCAACCCGTCTGCGGGACTTCTGTCACCTTGATGAAACTTCTGCGATCCTGTTCAGATTGGAAAGGGCAATGCAGGAAGATCTGCCATTTAACCAGCTGATTGACGAAGCAATTCTTATCGCTGGACGCATTGGCGCATGGTTGGATCTCCTTATCCCGTGGAACGACATCAATGAAGCGTTTCGCTTGGCAGCCTCACAGAGAGACGTGACCCATGGTTAAGATCACAATTGGTATTGTCGGCTTTGGCGTCATTGGTCAGCGTTGGGCTGCAGCCTTCGCGCATGCAGGACATCCTGTACGGGTCTTTGATCCGGCTGGGAATGCGGAGATCTATCAGCGGGATGTTTTACCATCCCTCTTAAAAGACTTGGATATGCTCAAAGGAGAGCAATCAAGACCGGGTACGATCGAGTTATTTCCGACTATTGCAGAGGCATTGTCAGATGTTGATTTCGTTCAAGAGAACGGGCCGGAGAAAATCGACCTCAAATGCAAGCTCCTTGCTGAAATCGAAAGCCATATTGGCGAAGATATCATTATCGCATCTTCATCGTCCGCGCTGCTCGTGAGCGACATGCAAGTTGATTGTCGCAAGCCAGATCGGATTATTCTCGGGCACCCCTTCAATCCAGTTCATTTGATGCCTTTGGTGGAAGTTGTAGGCGGTAAAGCAACAACCCCTAAAAGCCTTACCAAAGCAAAGAAAATCTATGAAGAAATTGGCAAGAAAGTCGTCATACTAAATCGGGAAGTGACCGGCCATCTGGCCTTGCGACTGATGGGCGCGATGTGGCGTGAAGCAATTGCTTTGGTCCGTGACGGTGTAGCATCAGTTGAAGACGTGGATCGCGCATTCATGTACGGCCCCGGTCCGAAATGGACATTACAAGGGTCCTTTATTTCCAATGGTCTTAACGCAAACGATATTGAAGATTTTCTCGTCAAATATGGCCCGACCTATCAGGCAATTTGGGACACGTTGCTCGACGCGAAACTTGATACGGACACGATCAGGATCATTGCATCTTCAACTGATGAGGCAGTAAAGTCTCGCTCATCTAGTGAGCTCCGAGAACAACGTGACGCCGGCCTTATTGACATCCTCAAGACTGTCTCAGACCGTGGTGCCCTATAGACCTTTAGGAGGTTTGCTATGCATTATAAAACAGCACTTGTAACAGGTGCTTCCAAAGGTATTGGGTCAGCGATCACGGAAAAACTGATTGCACAGGGCCTAACTGTTTACGGACTGGCACGCAATCTATCAGCACTTGATGAGCAAGCCCGTAATTTTGGTGAACGTTTCAGACCCATCGTTGCCGATGTACGAGATCATGTGGCGATCGCTGCCGCTCTTAATAATGCGCGGATCGATGTGTTGGTAAATAATGCGGGCGGACTGGCGACCGTTCGTCCGCTTCATGAGCAAACCGCCGAGGAAACGACCGAAACTATCGAGCTGAACCTGATTGCACCGCTCCAACTCATTCGTCTTGTGTTACCTCATATGATGGAGCAAAAGCGCGGTCACATCTTCAATCTTACAAGTACAGCCGCCAGTGCAGTCTTCACTGGAACAACGGCTTATGGCGCGGCAAAGGCTGGACTATCACAAGCAGGAGATATTCTTCGCTTTGATCTCGCCGGAACTGGCGTCCGGCTGACTGAAATTGCGCCAGGCCGCGTGGAAACTGAGTTTTATGTTCAGGCCTTTGGCGGCGACAAAGAGAAGCTCCGTGACAAGATGTACAGGCATCAAAGGCCTCTTCTTCCGCATGATATCGCCCAGGTACTTATTGATGCGCTGTCACTTCCTCCGCATGTTGACATCGCAAAGCTGTCGGTTACGCCAACTGAGCAAGCCGCGGGCGGGTCTGTGTACCCTGAAAGCCCTTCAATAGAAGATTAAAAACATTCTTTCATGTGAGGGTCGTGTGGTAGACACGACCCTTAATAACACGCAACAAAAGTTTAGTCCTGCAACAACCTTGTTAACACGGCTTCCGAGGCGTCACGCCAAATGATTGGATGCCCTTTTTTAGACAATACATTTATACCCAGCTCGGTAATACCACCCGGAGTGACCAATTCCTTGAGAAGCTGCTCGATCGGCTCAGGCTTTTCAGCAATTAAACGTCCCGCAGCAACAAAAGTGTTCGCAACAAGCTTCCGAGCAATGGTGTGGCTTAGACCTTTCTCACTACACCACTCCGTCGTTTGCCGGATCAAATCTTGTACCCAACCATAGACCGCCGCATTCACAGTCGCGACCTCAAAATCCGCTTCGCTGGTCAATGGGATGACTGGCCCTAGAAGATTTAATATGGCAGCCGCTTCCAAGTTGTCGGGATAACAAGCCGTTGGACTTGCATTGATTTCTGAGGCTGTAAGCGGCATGGCACGAACAACCTTAGCTGGAATCACTGGCAAAGCTGAAATTGAAATACCTGCACAGACACTAATAACGACATGATTTTCGCGCCAAGGAAGCCCCTCTAACGCATTTATTGCATCTGAAGGCCGCACAGCGACAAGCACAATATCCGCTCGGTCAACAAGATCTCTATTATCGGAGGCAATCGATATTCCGTATAAACTTGATACCTCTTGCGCTTTTCCTCGCGGAGATAAAAGTATATCGTTGGCTTTGAACCCGCTACCTATTAGTCCACTTATTATGACCTTTGCGAGATGGCCGACGCCCAAAACACCGAAAATCATTACTCAACCCCAATCAACTGCGTGACATTTTCTCTGCACTATATTAAAGGCATATGTGTATTTCAAACTGTCGACACTACAAGATAGGCATAGGCGAAAAATTATATGAAAGAAACCGCAAATATGGCTGAGGCGATTGAATTTTCAGCAAATAGTGATACCCGCCGATCTGCCGATAGTAGCGAAAAGGCCTATCAAACAATCCGACAGTTGTTGGTTGAATTCAAACTCAAGCCCGAAGAACGGCTGAATGAGGTACAGCTATCAAAACATCTCGGAGTTTCACGAACGCCCATCCGTGAAGCATTGAACCGTCTAGCCTCTGAAGGCTTCGTTTCTGCTGTACCTAATCGTGGTTTTTTTGTACGTAGCCTGAATATAGAAGGCTTACTCGGCCTCTATGAATTGCGATCCATTCTGGAGTGTGCGGCATTTAAACTGATGTGCGAACGCGCCGATGATGCCGAGCTTTCCCGGCTAAAGGCCTATTGGGATGCCAAAGTTATTGGTTATAATGATCTGCCGGCGGATGCAATTTTATCGATTGACGAAAGTTTTCATCTTCTCATTGCAGAATTGTCGGGAAATCCAGAAATCGTCAATTCACTAGAATCTATCAACGCGCGAATTCGCTTCATTCGTCGCATCCAAATCAAACATTCTACTCATGACATGAATCTGATTTCCGCCCATTCCAGTATCGTGGCGGCAGCAATGGCCCGTGATATCGAAAATGGTGTTAAAATTCTCCACGGTCACATCGAAATGACTGTTTCTGCGACACGGGAGGCATTGAAAGACGCCCTACTTCAAGTATATTCTAAAGGCAGCACAACATAATTCTCTATGGTATTATGTATCTATGATTGATAATTCACTGCGATTATTGATTAGATATCCAATTGTCAGAAGGTAATACTTTTTGTGAATGTATTGTAATTTTTGAATATAAATCGGTAAGATAGCAATTTTCTATCACTGTCTGAGAGTTAGATTGCTAGATAAAATATAGTCAACTGAGCTTGAACGACGGCCGCGGAACCCAGTCCTATCGATCCGGTTTCGCTTGGTCGCAGATGAAATCTGCCGCCAAGAGGAACCATTCGACATTAACGACAACAGCGTTTAACAGGTTCTCTATGAACGCGGGAAACATACCCCTGGCATTAACGTTACTGCCGATCTTTCGTTTCCAAGCTTGATGCCTGAAGCGACAAACTTCTTCATGTGTTCAGAAACCGTGAAGTTTAAAGGACATGAGCCGCCATTGCGCTGATACGTATCATAACGGCCGTCGTTGGCCTGAGGTCACCAACGGGCATTCCCCCAGCTTTGCTGCATGCTAACTACCATCAGCGCCGATAGAGGATCATTCCGGCGTGATGTAGGATGTCATTGATAAAATGACCATCGGCAGTGAAGCCAGTGTCGTCCCAGTATTTGATATAGTTGCCCTTCAGTTCGTATCGGCCTTCATAGGCGCGTTCCCGCGTACCACGCGCTTCCACATAACGGCCATTGGCAAGGAGTTCGTGTCGGATGTATCCGTCATCCGTCTCCCAAAGGCCAACATAGGCGTGGTTGATTAGCGTTTCGCTTTTAGCCTCGATGAAGGTTTGAGACAAAACCGTCGCGGTAGCCAGGCCGACTAATACGCGCTTCATTTTGGAATTCCTTGCTCGCTACATTGTTGTTGACAATTGAGGAACGACCGCCTGCCACGGTCGGCCTCATCTCGTTGCTATTGGGGACGAGGTTCATTATTGTCGATCACTTCCTGGTACGCGACGAGATCGAGAAACGCTTCTGCCTCAACGACCAATCCATCCTGCAACCGGAATATCCATACGAACTGATTGCGATAAGGCGCACCAGAAGTCGTCGTTGCCGCAGCATCGAACCGGACAATGACCCTGTCCCTGACCGCCCAGACATGGTGGACAATCGGTGATAATGGCGACGCCAGACGGCTGACCAAAGGCACTGAACCGCGCCGCATGAAATCCTCGACGCCGTTGTACGTATCAGCGACTGGTCCGGTACCATGGATCGTCCAGCGGACATCCGGTGCGAGTAGGTCGAAGACATTGCCGCTCCCCGCTGCCCATTGTTCAAAAGCCTCGCGCACAACTGCTTCGTTGCTCGCCTGGACATTGTTCACCGTTCCGCGAGTGGTACCGGCCGTCGCAGGGACGGCAATAGCGCTGAACGCCAGCGCAATCAGAAGATTTCTTGCTGTAACGAACCTATTCCCGCTTCGTGTGATAAAGATCATTAGTTCTATCCATTATAAGGTGCTTGAATTGAACGGATCATCAATTATGCGCCCTCCTGCCAGACCGGCCGCCAAATGATGCTCTTTAACTTCTCGCCGCTCGTCAGCTTGCAGAGGCAGTGGGGCGGATCGTGATCTCAGTCGTATCAACACCGGCAGGTGCTTCAATCACATGCTTCACCGCACGTGCTATATCAGAAGGCTGAAGCGCGATTGCGCGATATGCATTCATCGCGGTCACGGTTTCCTGATGGGTAATCGTCGATGCAAGTTCGCTTTCGACGACACCAGGATTAACGCAGGTAACGCGAATGTTCGTGCTTTCCTGCCGTAGTCCGTCAGAAATTGCCCGGACTGCGAATTTTGTCGCGCAGTAAACCGCAGCTGTCGGTACCACCTGTAGCGCACCGATGGAACCGAGATTAATGATGTGACCGCGCCCCTGAGCCTCCATGATCGGCAAGACTGCGCCGATGCCCCAGAGCACTCCCTTCACGTTGACATCCACCATGCGCTCCCATTCGTCCTGTTTGCCAGCAGCGAGCGGCGATAACGGCATCACACCGGCGTTGTTGATCAGAACGTCAACGCAACCCCATTTCTCCATAGCCGTTTGGACGAACTCGGCCATTGACGTGCGATCAGTAACGTCGAGTGAACAAGCTTCCGCAAAGCCATCCGCATCGCGGATCTCCGCCGCGATTGCTTCGACCCGCTCGAGGCGACGTGCACCCAGTAATAGCCTTGCTCCGGCTCTCCCAAGCTCCCGGGCTATGCCTTCACCGATTCCGCTAGACGCACCGGTAATCAGAATGACCTTGTCCATGTGGTTCTCCTTCAATGTACTGAAAGAGAAGATGGACGATCGTGACTGGTGATGGTATCCGTCATCCACTGGACTAAATGGTTAGCGACACTGGACAATGAAAATCGACCTTAATCTTGTTCCGCTCTTTCTCGCAGTCGCGCAGGAGCATAATTTCCGAGCTGCCGCTGATCGGCTAGGTATTACGCGGTCAGCAGTCAGCCAGGGGATCCGACGACTTGAAGACGTACTTGGTACAGCGCTTGTCATGCGCACAACACGTTCCGTTCGACTGACCGAAGCGGGGGAACGCCTGCGCAGTGAGTTGTCCCAACCCATATCCGATATCGAAACCGCCTTTGAAAATGTGTCGAGCGATACTGTGCCACGCGGGCTCCTCAGGATCGCTGCCACCTCAATCGCCGAGCAGTTCCTTTCCGGCTCGCTGATAGCTTCCTTTGCAGCTGCTAACTCTTACGTGACAATTGATGTCACGATCACGGATGATGAGTTCGACATTGTAGCCGCTGGCTATGACGCGGGAGTTAGATTGGGAGAGGTTATAGAACAAGATATGATCGCCATTCCGATAACCGGTGATCAACGGGAGATGGTCGTGGCTAGCCCGTCTTATCTTCAGCTCCATGGAGAGCCCAAACATCCACGCGAGCTGGTTCATCATCGCTGTATCGGCTGGCGACCCGCACTCAACGTCGCTCCGTATCGATGGGAATTTGAGGAGAATGGCATTCCGTTTGATGTGGCCGTTGAACCGCAGATTACAACCAACGATCTCCGCCTAATGCTACGCACTGCTCTTGCCGGAGGCGGCATCACCTTCGCACCGGAAGACGTGTTCCGACCGTTCACGGAAACAGGCCAACTGGTGCCACTGCTCAAAGAGTTTCTACCACCCTTCCCGGGCTTTTTCCTGTATTTTCCGCAGCGCCGCAACATGGCACCAAAGTTGCGAGCGCTGATCGACCATATTCGGCGGCCAGACTCTCGGTTGCCAATTGCTCCCGCTCCGTGATTGCGATCGCGTGTATGTTTATATCAATCTTGCTCCACTTGATGAAATTGCTGCGTCACCTTAACGTGCCTTATTCCAGCAATAAACCATTTCAAAAGAATGCGATGGCTCGGCATGATTTTATTCGCCGGACAGCCTAGAGGCATTAAAAAGGCGCCTACTCGTCAAGAATTCGTATCATTGACCGGAGGCAATGCGTCTTTCTACGATGTCTCCCGAAACATAAGCTATTCCATAACCCTTCACTGCAGCATCGATCATGATATGGGAGTTGTTGAAAGTGAGCTGACCATCGACAAGGACGCGCAGTTCCTGACCATCTTTGTCGGCGTCCCTGGCATAAGGTCACCTACGTTCTCCTGGCGCATATTGATGCAGCGTGCGCTGCAATCTGTGTGATTGCGGTTGAAGCAATCGCTGCTTTGATCGCGATGAAAATGTTTGCGGTCATTTTGGTTTTCAGACCGGAACAAGTCGTTAGGGAAGCCTCCTCGCAACCAACCTGCTTCCTAGACCCGCTCGACCACCATCGCAATACCTTGCCCGCCACCGATACACATTGTTGCCAACCCGTAGCGGCCACCGATACGTTCGAGCTCATAGCAAAGTTTGATGAGGATGATCGCTCCTGACGCGCCTACCGGATGACCGAGAGCAACGGCGCCGCCGTTCGGATTGACCTTATCTGCCGGAAACTCCAATTCCGCGTTGACAGCACAGGCCTGCGCTGCAAACGCTTCATTGGATTCGATCACATCCAGATCGGCTACGGTAAGACCCGCCCGCTGCAAAGCCTGAAGGCTGGCGGGAACGGGGCCCATACCCATTACTTCAGGCGCGACGCCACCGAGTCCGGTTGCGATAATGCGACCTAATGCATTGACGCCATGGGCTTTAGCGACACTCTCCTCCATAAGAACCAGAGCTGCCGCGCCATCGTTGAGACCCGATGCATTGCCGGCTGTTACTGTGCCGTCCTTGCTAAAAGCAGGACGCAGCTTGGCCATATCCTCCAGAGAAACATTGCTGCGAACATGTTCATCCGTATCAAACAGTTTCTCTGTCCGACCTTGCTTGACGGCAATTGGCAATATCTGGCTGCTAAAGCGCCCATCTGCGATAGCTGCTGCCGCACGACGGTGCGATTCAACCGCGAAAGCATCCTGCTTTGCCCGATCGATACAAGACCGCTCTGCAATATTCTCGGCGGTCATGCCCATGTGGCCGTGACCGAAAGGATCGGTCAGAGCACCCATCATCATGTCAGTCGCGGTCACATCGCCCATCTTCTGACCGTTGCGTGCCTGCGTCAATAAATGGCCGGAGCGGCTCATGCTTTCCGCACCGCCAGCAAGCACGATATCGGCTTTGCCGAGCTCAATCTGCTCGGCAGCGGAAACGACCGCCTGAAGGCCTGAACCGCACAAGCGGTTCAAAGTCAACGCAGGTGATGCGTGGGGAACCTCAGCACGAACCGCGACGACCCGCGAAATATACATATCCTCCGGTCTCGTATGAATGACGTTTCCGAAGACTGTCTGCTCAACCTGATCGGGCTTGATGCCAGCACGCGTGATCGCTTCGCGCGCAACTGCAGCTCCAAGTTCACACGGAGGAATACCTGCAAGAGAGCCACCAAAATCTCCGATTGGCGTGCGAACCCCGGAAGCAATAACCACTGAACGTTTCATGATGAACTCTCTCAAACCTTGTCAGCCATTTCAGGCAAAGCCTGGAACAAATCAGCTACCAGTCCATAATCAGCCACCTGGAAGATCGGTGCTTCTTCATCCTTGTTGATCGCAACAATCACGCGGCTGTCTTTCATACCAGCCAAATGCTGGATCGCGCCGGAAATACCGACTGCAATGTAAAGTTCCGGTGCAACCACCTTACCGGTCTGGCCAACCTGCCAGTCATTTGGAGCGTAGCCCGCATCAACCGCCGCGCGGCTGGCACCAACGGCTGCACCAAGCTTGTCGGCAACAGGAAGGATCACTTCCTCAAACTTCTCCGACGAACCAAGCGCACGACCGCCCGAGATGATGATCTTGGCAGAAGTCAGTTCCGGACGATCACCACCCGAAAGCTTGTTTTCAACAAAGCTCGACAGTGCCGGATCAGCAGCCGCATTGATGCTTTCAACTAGAACCGAACCGCCCTCAGCTGTTGCCGAGAAAGAAGCCGTACGAACCGTGATGACCTTCTTGGCATCAGTCGACTGAACAGTCTGGATCGCATTGCCTGCATAGATCGGACGCTTGAAGGTGTCAGCGGACACAACTTCCATGATTTCCGACAGCTGCATCACATCAAGAAGTGCTGCAACGCGTGGCAGCACGTTCTTGGCTGAAGTGGTGGCTGGTGCAATGATCGTGTCGTAGTTTCCTGCGAGTTCAACGATGGCTGCAGCCAGTGGCTCGGCCAGACGGTTTTCCAGCGCATCGCTTTCAGCCAACAGAACCTTGCGAACGCCAGAAAGCTTGGCAGCTGCATCGGCGGCTGCTTTCGCGCCCTTGCCAGCAACCAGAATATCGACATCGCCACCGATCTGGGCAGCTGCTGTCAGTGCCTTTGCAGTCTGATCGGAAAGGCTTGCATTGTCGTGTTCGGCAATAAGAAGAATAGCCATGTGTTTGTTCCTTCCGATCTCTTACAATACGCCGTCAGCTTTAAGCTTCTCAACCAGCTCACTTACGGAGCCAACCTTCACGCCAGCCTTGCGGCCACCCGGTTCTTCGGTCTTCAGAACCTTGAGGCGCGGCGCAATATCAGCGCCGAAATCAGCAGGCGACTTCTCATCAAGCGGCTTCTTCTTGGCCTTCATGATGTTTGGCAACGAAGCATAACGCGGCTGGTTCAAACGAAGATCAACTGTGACAATGGCTGGAAGCTTCACATCAATGGTCTGAAGACCACCATCGACTTCGCGCGTTACCTTGGCCGAGCCGTCAGCAAGCTCCACCTTCGAGGCGAATGTTGCCTGGCTCCAGTTGAGCAGTGCCGAAAGCATCTGGCCAGTCTGATTGGCATCGTCGTCAATCGCCTGCTTGCCGAGGAACACAAGGTCAGGCTGTTCAGCATCGACCACGCCCTTCAGAACCTTCGCAACACCAAGCGGCTCGACGGCTTCGTCAGTCTTCACGAGGATTGCCCGGTCAGCACCCATGGCAAGTGCGGTGCGCAATGTTTCCTGCGCCTGTGCCGGACCGACCGAAACCACGACGATTTCCGTGACCTTGCCTGCTTCCTTCAAACGGATCGCTTCTTCAACCGCGATCTCGTCAAAAGGGTTCATCGACATCTTGACGTTTGCAAGCTCAACGCCCGAACCATCACCCTTAACACGGATCTTTACGTTGTAATCTACAACCCGTTTTACTGCGACAAGCACTTTCATTGCTTACTCCTTTGAGTTTTTGCTGGCCGGTTCTAACCGAAGCCAGATGCAATCACGTCCAACTGAGAGTTCCCAATCAATGCATACATCTCACTTTGGCCCGGCTGCGGAATGGGGTAATCACATTAACGATCGATGATTTCTGCGGTCTTGCCTGCGAGCGCGAAAGGCCCTTCGCGCCAGGAATAACCAAGTTGCATGGCGGTATCGACCGCAGCCGCATCCGGGGCAATCGCGGTCACATGAGTCTCGCAGTACGTTATGAGATTGCGCAAAACACTACGCGCATAATTCCCAACGGGACCTTGTTCATTAAGCAGTTCCTTCAGTTCAGTAGGTAATTGCACCGCGCGTTTGGTACGATATAGCAAGGTGTCAGTGTCAAACGCTTCAAACTGCCCATCGGCCGTCTTGCGGTAGAAGCCGCCGCCCGTCTTACGCCCAAGCAATCCTTTTGCCAGTAACTCGCCAATAAGCGGATTGCCCAGGAGATTATACGCCTGCAATCCATCATCTGCCGGGAGCGCGCGCATCAGGCCGCCCCAAATGGTCGGAACGAGATCTATACCGATCAGATCCAGAAGGCCGAAAACCCCTGTCTTGGGAACACCAAGTACTGACTGCACAGCATCAGCAGTTTCGATGTCCAACCCAAATCGGCACGCTTCTGAGACCGAGACCGCGATCCAGAAACACCCGATACGATTAGCGACGAATCCCGGCGTGTCGTTGCAATCGATGAGTGTCTTACCAAGCAATATTCTGGCCGCATTATTCAATCGTTCGCGCAGTTTTGGATCAGCCTGATCGTCGGCAACAACCTCTAGAAGCGGCATTAGTCGCGGCGGGTTGAAAAAATGCGTTATGGCAAAACGGCGCGCAAGGCCGCTTTCCATACCAGCAATCAGCTCATACCGCGGAATGGTTGATGTATTCGAAGACAGTATTGCCGACGGCTTCAGGTAAGGAGCCAATTTCTGGAACAGCGCGCGTTTAATATCGAGTTTTTCCACGACCGCCTCGATGACCCAGTCCACGTCCTGCAACCGTTCAAGATGATCGTCAATATTGCCCGGGCGCACTCGTGCCGCGGCGTCGGGCGCTGTGAAACCACCCAGACGAAGCTGGCGTGAAATTCCAACTTCCGCCGGTTCGATACGGTTCTCACCGCTGGATATATCCAGAAGTTCAACGCAGATTCCAGCATCAGCAAACTGGGCGGCAATACCTCCACCCATTGCGCCGGCTCCGATAATCCCGACTTTCTTTATTCCGGTTGTCTCGGCACTCGCGTCTTTCGCTATCAGATTGTGCATGGTGTCATCTCAGTCCAATCGAACATCGATGAGCACCGGCCCATCCTTGACCAAGGCTTCAGCGAGAGCCAGATTGAGTTCCCCATTGCTGCGCACTTGAACCGCTTCGACACCAAACCCCTGCGCAATCGAAACCCAGTCAATTTCCGGCCGAACCAAACTCATCATGTCGAGCGCCGTCGGGCCGGGTTCGGCACCAACCTTGGCATATTCTCCGAGTAGAATGGCATAGGAGCGATTGTCGAGCAGCAATGTAGTGATCGGCAAGTTTTCGCGAGCCTGCGTCCAAAGTGCCTGGACGGTATAGGCCGCGGAACCGTCGGCCTGTAGAGCGACCACCCGTCGTCCCTTGTCGCCAACCGCTTCCGCTCCAATGGCAGCACCAGTTGCCAGTGGAATACCTCCTCCGATTGCGCCTCCCGTCACAGTCAACCAGTCACAGGGGGCGGCCAATGGCATGACCGCAGCAAAACCGCCTCCCGACGTAAGCGCCTCATTGACGATGAGACTGTTCTCCGGAATCTGGCGAGCCACAATTTGTGCCAGAGAATCCGGCGTTATAGGGCCATCCGCCGGCATCTCGATCTCGCCATTGTGAATGGCAATGTCGCTTTCACGAGCACCGAGGGCTGAGGCCAAAGCAGTCAACGCGCCCTTCGCGTCCTGGTGAGCGGTCGTCAAAGTCACCACCTCAGCATCGGCTCGATGGAGCAGGCTCGGCAGACCCGGATAGCGGAAGAAGCCGACTGGCGGCGGACAATTGACCAGCACGACCAGATCATAAGGATCAAGACACTGTAGCGCTTCCGTTACCACATAAGGCACGACCGGCAACACCAGCCGCCCTTTACCCTTTGGCATATTGGAAATGGTTGAACTTCCCATAAGCTCAGCACCGGTTTGCTCAGCAATGCCCTTGAGCAAAGGATGCAACTCTTTGACCACAGCCGGATTACCGAGGATGATGACAGCCTTGCGTCCAGATTTCAATGCTTCGGCAACCTGCGCTACGACCGCAGGATCAACTGGAAGTGGCCCTTGCACACTCTCAATCTCCGCCGTTTCGCCACCTTCGCTCCATGACACGTCTGCGGGTAAGACCAGCGAAGCAATTTGACCATAACCAAAAGCTGCCTCTTTCAGACCCGCCATGGCATCGGCCCCGATTGATGCCGGCTTTGTACCGAAGCGGTGCCACTCAGAACTGCCACCTACCAGCGCTTCCACATCCGCAGTCAACGGACTGTCATGGGCAACATGATCCGTTGCATGATCGCCAACAATATTGAGCATACCGCTGCCAGCACGACGGGCATTGTGAATATTGGCAATGCCGTTGGCATAACCGGGACCGCAATGCAGCAATGTTACCGCAGGTCGCTGCGCAACCCGGAAATAGCCATCAGCCATACCGGTCACCACATTCTCCTGCAAACCCAACACGCAACGAATGCCAGGGATCCGATCAAGCGCGGCAACAAAATGCATTTCACTCGTGCCTGGATTGGCAAAGCAGGTGTCTACCTTCGCGGCAACAAGACTATGGACGAGCGCTTCCGCGCCAGTGATATGCGTTTTGTTCATAATGTTTTCCTCTCGGTCTTGAGTGAATATGGGCGCCAGCCGAGACAGCGGCCAGTATTCTAGCGATGCTCAATTATGAGGGCGTCTACAGCGACGACACTGTCGGTTCCCAGCATTAATGGATTGACGTCGAGTTCGAGTAAATTGTTCTGGTGATCACCCGCATAAGCGGCAATCGCCATTATGGCATCGATCACTGGTTCCAGATTTACCTTTGGCTGGCCGCGGAAACCGTCGAGGAGCGCAAAACTTTTCAACCCACGCAATGCAGATCCGACGTCTGCACGACTGACTGGCAACAGCAGTGGCGTGGCGTCTTTCAACAGCTCCACCAGAATACCCCCTGCACCGATAACAAGAACCAATCCGAAAAGCGGGTCTCTTTTGACGCCGACGATCAGTTCAGCGAGCGGGGCGGCCTGCATTGGCTCCATCAGAAATGTGGTAAGCTCGATTGAAGCATCGTGTCTTTTAACGGATGCAACCATACGCTCCGCTGCGGCAATTGCGTCGGTTCGACCACGAATGTTGAGTACAACGCCGCCAACTTCTGTCTTATGGGCAAGCTGGTCGTGGAGCACCTTAAGCACCATTGGGCCCGCGCAGGTTTCTGGCAAGTCGCGAATTTTCTCGAGGGTTATTATCTCACCTTTCGGTACATTCAACCCATATGAGCTTAATCTACGCTTTGATTCCGCTTCGTTCACTGTCGTGCCGTTTAAGGGCAAAGCGCTGATCGCGAACGGCACTTTAGGTGTCGAAGCATTATCGCCTTGCCAATTGTCGCGCCCAACCATTTTGCAGTAGTTCGCCCATTTTGCAACGACCTGCGCGGCATCGTGCAGACCATTCAAAGGCACAATCCTTTGCGCGATTAACGCTTCGGCATCTTCAGGTGGTATGCTTTCCGTATTGACCGATGCGTGGAATACAGGCTTGCCAGCAGTCTTGCCGGCAGCAGCCAGGGCCCTGTCCATAGCCTGATGCGCCGATTTATCCTTGTAGGGCGATCCGACCGGCGGATAATCGATCACGAGCATGGCGGCATCGTATCCACCGTTGAGCATCGTGGTGAACATGGGTGTCAGCAGTTCTTCACTGCCCCAATAGCCTGCGGTGAAATCCAGCGGGTTGGACACATGGCCGAAGTCAGGCAGTGTTGGCTTGATGACCTCTTTTTGCTGCTGGCTCGGCTGGGGCAGCTGCAAGCCGGCAAAGGAACAATAATCGGCGGCCAAACCATTATCGCCGCCCGAACTTGAGAACACCGTGATGCGCTCGCCCTCAAGCGGCGCGGCAATCGAAGCAAGCTTCATCATTTCAAGGAATTGTGGGACCGTAGCGGTCTCGATCACACCGAGCCGCGCGAACAATGCTTCATAGTATTCATTCTGCCCGGCCAACGCACTCGTATGGCTGGCAGCCATCACCGCGCCCAGTTCTGAGCGCCCGGACCTGCAGACAATGACCGGGATGCGCTTGGCTCTCGCACGCAAGGCCGCTTGCGAAAACGCAGCAACATCGCGTATGCCCTCCATAAAAAGGCCCAGACACGTGACATTCGGGTCATCGATGAGATAATCAATATAGTCCTCAAAGCCAAGAACCGCTTGGTTGCCTGCGCTGATGAGATAGGAATAAGGGACCGAACGCCCATTGGAGACCAGGTGTCCGGTTACGTTGCCGCTTTGGGAAATCACCGCGGCACCACGACTGCTTTTTAGCTTCGGATACAGCGCTGGCCAGATAGTGCCATGATTGACGTAGTTGACGAGACCGTAACAGTTCGGACCGACTACAGCCATTTCGCCAGCAGCTTCGACAAAAGCTAGGTTACGCTCAAAACCAGCCGCTCCAATTTCGGAGAAGCCAGAAGCATAACAAACAACGCCACCGGCTTTCATAGCCGATAGTTCGTGCAACGCAGTGATGGTGGCATCGGCATTGACAGCCAGGAATACCGCATCGGGCGAAACCGGAAGATCAGCGATTGACGGAAGGCATTTGTATCCGGCAATTTCGTTGCGTCGGGGATTCACCACATAGACTTCACCGGCATAATCCTGCTGGCGCAGAGTTTTCAATGTTGCCTCGACCTGGCCACCTCCAATGAAGGCCATCGTGCGAGGCGCCAGAAGACGGGCAAAATTCTCTCGCAGCGTAGGGCTGATGCGGCCCTCCTCCACGCTCGTAGACACGTGTAGCATATTTTTCTGCCTCTTAAACTTAAGGCACTGCCAGCCCAGTGGGCTCAATCCTCTGTGGCAGCGCTCATTCCAGAATGACTGGTAAGAGGTGCAGACGTTGGGAAATTCTCTACATCAAAATCTGGCAGCAGTGGATGATCTTCTGGATTTTCGCCAAACAGATCACACAGCCATTTGCGGATGATGATACAGCAATCCTCGGCCGAATAGGCTTCTTCCATGACCCAGCCGTGCCATAGCCCGTCCGCCAATTGCGTGAGAGCGATGGCCGCCAGGCGAACATCAATTTCCATATTCTTCTCTCCCGCGACCTTAGCAAGCCGACGTCCGAGAAACGCACGGTACTTGCCCCATAGTTCGCGGTGTAGTGCCATGATCTCTGGAACGATCCAGGCAGCACTGTTGTAGTGAATATGAACCTGTTGATATCCGCGTCCATGGAAAAATGGCCCACAGGCAACGAAGTATAGCGTATCGAAATTCCCGGTCTTCACCGATGATACAAGGTGCCGGTAATAATCGTCCCCGTTTTGAAGGTAATAGCGATGTGCTGCAGTGAGCAAATCTTCCTTGCTGTCAAAATAGTGGTTGATCAATCCACGCGAAAAACCAGATTCCTCACTGATCGTATTGATCGTCGAATTCAAATAACCGTGTTTGACTATTGAATTCAGCGTCGCAAGGATCAGATCCTGCCGTCTGATTTCGTTGGTTTGCCTCTTTTTGACAGCTTTCCGCATTCTTTACCTTCTCGAAGGCCGATGACTAACGGCGACACTATTATTGATACGGTCTCAACAGATCCTTTGCGATAATATCCTGATGGACCTCAGAGGTACCTTCCCAGATACGTTCGATACGCGCATCTCGCCAGAACCGCTGAATGGGGAATTCTTCCATGACGCCCATGCCACCAAAGATTTGCACGGCATCATCTGCGACCCGGAACACCATTTCCGAGCACCAGTAATTCACCATAGACGCTTCAGTGCGGTTCATCGTCTGATTCTCAATTTTCCACGCAGCTTCTTTCACCATAAGATCACCGAGCTTTATATCAACCGCCATATTGGCAACCTTGAAACCCACCCCCTGGAATTCACCAATTGTTTTGCCAAATGCCTTGCGGGTTCCGGCCCATTCCTTGGTCATTTCGAAGATGCGTTCAGAACGACCGACACAATGGGCGGCCAAAGCAACCCGGCCATCATAGAGCCACTCATTGGCAGTATCGAAGCCCTTGCCCTCTTCACCGAGAATATCATCGCTATGAACGCGAACATCTTCGAGATAGACCATGGTTGGATTATAGCCACGGGTAACGATCGACTTCATCGGCTCGACACGCAGTCCCGGCAAGGTTTTGTCGAGGAGAAACGCCGTAAAACGCTTGCGTGGCCCGCGCGGCGTTTCATCGACGCCGGATACGGCAATGAGAACGATGAAATCTGCGATATCGGCGTGAGAGATAAACTGTTTAACACCGTTGATGACCCAGTGATCCCCATCGCGCACGGCCTTGGTCGTGATGCCGCGAGCGTCCGAGCCAGCGCCGGGTTCCGTGAGCGCGAAGGCATCCTTACGTTCGCCACGGATGGCTGGCTTGAGATATTTTTCAATCTGGTCGCCCTTGCATTTGAAGAGGATGCCCGTAACACCACGGTTCATGCACATGGTGAGCGCGGCACTCGATTTACCAAGCACGCGCTCAGCCTGCATCTTGGTCTGCTTGTCTAAACCCGGGCCGCCCCATTCCTCCGGCAGGTTCATACCGGCAAAGCCCGCCTGGATCGATTTTTGCTGAATTTCCTGTTTGATTTCCTCAGGAACGTAGCGTAGTTCCTCGACGAGATTCTCGTGTGGATAAAGTTCCCGCTTGCAGAACTCTTCCAATGAATCGACCAGCGCCTGTTGTTCGAAACTTAATGCAAAATCCATGTGTTCCCCCTTTACGCGCCGATGAAATTCGGTGCACGGCGTTCATTGGCAGCAGCCAGGCCTTCTTTATGATCTTGCGTCTGTCCGCAGATCTTGCCCGCCGCTACTTCTTCGAGCTGTTGATCGGAAAGGCTGCGCGTATGAGCGCTGTTCAGCAATTTCTTGGTCTGCGCGATGGCGACAGTGGGCCCGCTTGCCAGTTGCTGGGCGAAGCCCAGCGTGTCTTTCCACAGATTGTCCGAACTGCTGACATGGCTCACGAGGCGATTTTGAAGAGCGACCTGCGCAGTCCATAATTCGCCCGTGTAGGCAAAACGCTTAGCCGCCTCAAGACCGATCACGCGCGGCATCAACCAGGTTCCGCCACAGTCGGGGTTGTAGCCGACATTTGTGTAGGAACAGATGAACTTGGCTTTTTCGGATGCGTAGCGGAAGTCGCATGCCAAAGCCATATCAAGACCGGCACCAACGGCTGCACCGTCGATCATTGCGATAACGGGTTTGGGCATTTCATGGACCTGTTGGACCAGTCGCAGCGACTCCTCCACCCAGTTCATGTCCGGCCAATCCGTTCTGCCCGCCGCCCATTCCTTCACGTCTGCGCCGGCTGAAAAAGCGCCACCGCGTCCAGCCAGAATGAGGGTACGGAGAGTTTGATCAGCCGCCGCTTCCTTTAGTGCCTTGCGCAGCTCGATGGTGATCCCCATACCGAGTGCATTTCGTGCCTCCGGCCGGTTGAGCGCAATAACGCCCACCGCGTCATGACGTTCAATTTCCAGAAATTTGTACATAGCTCTCCCTTTCTGCCCAACCACAAGGATTGGGCAGTCTCAATTGTCATTCAGTTATTGGTTCAGCGTCCGCGCCAGCGCGGTGGTCGTTTTTCGAGGAAGGCTTTTTGGCCTTCGATCATATCCTCCGAGGACAGCATGGCAGCAAAGGTGGACAATTCCGGATTACTGCTAGCTCGCAATTGCATGGCGTCGCGGTCTGACATGCCATCCACGGCACGCAACGCTTCTTTCAACGCCTGTTGTGCCAGCGGTGCAGACGCCGCAATTTTCTGGGCTATTTCTAATGCCATCGGCATAAGATTTTCTCGTGACGAGGTGCGGTAAACCAAACCCCAACGCTGCGCTTCTTGTGCGCTCATGCGTTCGCCGGTCCAAATCATTGCGGTTGCCACATAATACGGAATACGGCGCGGCAGGCGTTGCAGTCCCCCGCCATCAGGCAACAGTCCTCGCTCAAGCTCGGGCAACTGGATAAATGCATCATCCGCCATCAGAAGAATATCGCAAGCCAACGATATTTCGAGACCTCCGCCAATGGCCGGGGCGTTGATAGCAGCGATCAACGGTTTTCTGAGCGACCACAGCGTTGTGATGCCGCCAAAGCCGCCCTGCTTTGCGCCTTCCGTGCTCGCATCACTGTTCTGGTCCGTTCCTTCCTTGAAGTCGTAGCCTGCTGAAAATGCGCGCTCTGAACCACTCGACAAAATGCCGACGCGCAGATCGGGATCATCTTGCAAAAAGAGCGCGGCCTTCTCCAGATTGCGGCTTAGACTGCGGCAGATCGCGTTGACCTTTGGCTTGACCATACGGATCTCAAGTACGGATCCGTATCTCTCAAGGTGGACAAAACCATCCATTTCAATGTTGAGTTCTGCAATCATATCAACCACCGTTCCTCGCTGCCCGTTGGCTATAAATGTGGAGCAGAAGCGGCGGGAGCGATGTGACAATCAGCATAAGTGTTGAAACTGCCGCCAACGTAGGATCGAGATCATCGCGCAGCGTGGAGAACGTAACGCGCGGCAATGTCGACATTGGTCCTGATGCCACCATCAGCGAAATAATCAATTCGTCGAAAGAGATCAGGAATGACAGCAGCATCGAGGTTGCGACTGAAAGCTTGAGCTGAGGCAAAGTCACAGTGAGAAAGGCTTTAAGCCGATTAGCACCAAGACTGCGTGCCACCATTTCCTGCGATGAGTCATAGCTGCTGAAACCCGCCAGCATGGTCAGGATTACAAACGGCATCGCAACCACGGAATGGCCGAGGATCATGCCCCAAATGGTGTTCAGCAGCATGCCTATTTTTGCATAGACAAAGAAAATCCCAACGGCGATTAGAATTGAAGGCACTGCAAGCGGCGCAACCAGCACTGTCTTCAGTAAGCCCTGAACGGCGATGCGTCCCTGATTAAGGGCATAGGATGCCGCAACGCCGGTAACAGTGGCAACGATCATGGTTCCAAATGCGACCCGCAACGATACCCAGAGCGAGTTGATCCACTTTTCCTGACTGAAAAATGAAACATACCAACGTGTAGACCAACCTGCTGGTGGGAAAACCAGTGATGTCGTTGAACTAAACGAGACCGGAATGACGATAAGGGTCGGAACGATCAGGAAAAACAGCACTAGTCCGACGAGAATGTAGAGCCAAAGACGTGCACGGTGAGAAACGTGAGCTTCCATCATACCTCCTATCGATCCGACGACAGCCGGCGTACCAGCACCAAACTGATCCACAAGCAAAGAGCCGTCATTGCCAGAAGCAACACCGCAAGAGCGGCCGCAGGACCCCATGTCGGATAAAGAGAAATCATCTCCTCAATTCGCTGCGCAATCATCTTCACCTTGCCTCCGCCCAGCAGTGCGGGCGTGATGTAAAAGCCTAAGCACATGACGAATACCATTATGGCGCCAGCGACCAGTCCGGGCATGGAAAGGGGAAGGAATATACGCAGGAACGCGTGCGTCGGTGACGACCCTACATTGGCGGCAGCGCGCATGAGATTGGCGTCGATGGCCTTCATCGATGCATAAAGCGGCAACACCAGAAACGGGATCATGATATGGACCATACCGATGACCACACCGGTGGTGTTGTTTACCAATGCCAGCGGCTGATTGATCAATCCGAGGCCTTGCAATGACTTGTTGACCACGCCGTTGCGCTGCAAAATGATCAACCACGAAAATGTGCGTACCAGACCCGAAGTCCAGAATGGCACCAACACTGCCAACATCAGTAGTCCTGCCCATTTGGGAGACAAGATCGACATCAGATAGGCAACCGGATAGCCGAGCAACAGACAGATGACGGTGACGATGAGTGCAATCTTGAAAGTATTGAGAAACATCTCGATGTAGACAGGTTCCGAAAAGAACAGTCGGAAATTGCCGAGACCATATTCTCCATTGACGTCAACAAAAGACATCGACAGCAACCATAACAGCGGGGCCACCATCAAGATGCCAACAATACCAAGCGCTGGAAGGGTGAGGCGCACCATCGACCAACTTTCGTATTTTTGTTCGCGGTGCAACGCGCGGCGATTTGCATCGAGTTCGGCTTTCGTCACCGGCTCGGGGTCTGCAACGGGAAAGGAGACAACAACTTTTGTCATCGTCAAGCCTCCGCCCGCACAAGCCGCGCGTCCGCCCGCTCCAAACGCAGCGCCACGCATTCCCCAACCTTTGGTACTGCCCGCAGATTTTCCGAGCGGTTGGCAATCCGCGTGAATACCTTATGGCCACCATCCAGCATGACCTCGAAAAGCAAGCATTCACCTTGGTAGATGGCAGTGACGACCTGACCCGAAAACAGGTTTGCTCCCGATGCCCGCGCGGCCGCTTCATCTGTCACGAAACGCAAGCGCTCGGGGCGCATGCTCAGCAACATGTCGTCGTGCAGTTCGCCAACATCATCAGGCAAGTTCACGCTCTGATCGCCATAACTGACACCTGCCTTTGTATGGCGGAGTGGCAGAAAACTGGTTTCACCAATGAATTCAGCCACGAAGCGGCTTTGCGGGCGTTCATAAAGATCGGTCGGCGACGCGATCTGGGCCAGTTTGCCCTTCGAAAAAACGGCAATCCGGTCCGACATTGTAAGCGCTTCACGCTGATCATGCGTGACGGAAATGGTCGTCATGTCCAAACGGTCATGCAGTTTGCGGATTTCGATTTGCATCGTTTCCCGCAGTTGCTTATCAAGCGCCGACAAGGGTTCATCCATAAGCAGAATGCGCGGTTCGAACACAATAGCGCGCGCAAGCGCTATACGCTGGCGCTGACCGCCAGACAATTCAGTGATCTTACGCTCGCCATAGCCACCAAGTTGCACCAGATCGAGTACTTTCTTGACCCGTTCCTCGATTTCAGCACGTCCAATCTTACGCAAACGCAGCGGATAGGCGATATTCTCGAATACCGACATATGCGGGAATAAGGCATAGTTTTGAAAAACCATGCCAATATTGCGCTTATGGGGTGGAAGATGCACGATTTCCTGTGTGCCAATCTTGATCGAACCATCCGTCGGCCTGGAAAAGCCCGCGATCATCATCAGAAGGCTTGTTTTTCCTGACCCGGAAGGCCCGAGCAATGTGAGAAATTCACCGGCTTTAATCGCCAGCGATACGTCGTCAACCGCCCGGACCGTGCCGTAATGTTTGGACAGTGCTTGGATCGTAACCGGCAAAGCCGTCGTCGAGGAGTGTTTCATCTCTGCTTTCCATCAGCGCACAACAGGACACCGCAGCATTGTCCGCTACAGATTGTAATCTTGGGCTTCATGAAGAAAATTCCCGGGTTGGCGGCCGAAGCCTCCAACCCTCCTGAACTGACTATTGCATCATTGTCTTGTCCCACATGGTCTGAGCCTTTTCGTGATTTTCGGCCCAGTACGGCATGTTGGTGATGAGCTGCTTCTTGAGATTCTCAGTGCTCGTGACAATGCTCGCCGCTTTATCGGCTGGTACAAGCCCTTGTTTGAAGGCATCCTGGTTCATCGGCCCATAGGCGATATAATTTGGCAGGTTTGCCTGATATTTTGGATCGAGCAGATGGTTGATCAGGCGCATTGCACCTTCCGGATTTGGTGAATTTTTGGGAATGACCAGACATTCCACATCCATCACCGCGTCATCAAGCTTATAGGTATATGGGGCGCCTTCCTTGATGGCAGCATCTATACGTGCGGCCCAGATCGATAACATATCGACCTCTTCGGACGTTGCGAGCTGGGTCGCCTGTGCGCCGGTAGCCCACTGAACACTGATATTCGGTTTAAGCGCAGACCATTTGGCCATCGCCCTCTCCATATCAATGGGATAGATCTTGTCCTTGGCCACGCCATCCGCCATCAGGGCAATTTCCATATTTGTTGCCGGCGAATTGCCTGAGATAGCGCGGCTGCCGGGGAACTTTTCCGTGTCAAAGAAGTCGGTCCAGTTTTGCGGTCCTTTGTCACCATATACGTTTTTATTATAGGCAAGGACTGAAGTGTAAGCCGTGAACCCTACCCAATATTTTGAGCGCAGGTGTTCCGGAATTCCGGCGGCATTGGGAAGTTTTGAATAGTCGAGTGGAACCAGAAGCTCTTCTTTACCGGCCAGATCGCACAGACCGCCATAGAGTTCGGCCACATCAATATCGACCGCATTTGCGCGTACCTTCGTGCGTATATCGCGAATGCCGCCAGCCAGAACATAATCGACAACAGTCATCCCATGATCTTTGGGCAAGTGATCAAGAATGGCTTTTCGTACGCCTTCCTGATAGGCGCCGCCATAGGACGCATAACTGACCTTTTCTTCAGCCACAGCCGAACTGGCCGCCATGGCAAGCACTGCACCCAGTATGAATGTCTTTTTCATTGTTCCTCCTCCCTATGCGGCTCAATAGCCGTGTCTTTTTGCATGCAACAACCGGCAAAGGTACTTCCTCCAAAGCACCTTATTCGGCATTCCGCTGACAAAAGTCAGTTGGAAAATGCGTGTAGCCCCCTTGTCATGGCGAGGCGGCAATCGGTGACAATGCGCTCGATAAGCTCCTGACAGCTGGGAATATCCTTGATCAACCCAAGCGTCTGACTTGCCCAGATCAAGCCACTGTCCAGTTCCCCGGTTGTCAGCGCGTTTCGACCTCGGTCTCCGGAAACCAGCGGTCGAACGTCTGTAAACTCCGCACCGCCCGGCCGACCTTCGATTGCGACCACCTGATCTGAAACCGCATTCTTCAAAACACGCCCGGTGTTTCTGAAAGTTCGAAAGATCAAATTGGTATCGCGTTCACCGGCATTGACCAGCGCCTGTTTGATATTCTCATGAATGGGGGCCTCTTTGGTGGCACAAAAGCGCGTACCCATGTTCACGCCCTCGGCGCCGAGCATGAAAGCTGCCGCCATACCTTCTCCGGTGCCGATGCCCCCCGAAGCGATCAATGGAATTTTTACCTGCGCCGCTGCAGCAGCAAAAAGGACCAGACCACCAACATCATCCTCACCCGGGTGCCCCGCCGCTTCAAATCCATCGATGGAAATGGCGTCGACACCAGCCCGTTCCGCTGACAGCGCATGACGTACAGCCGTGCACTTGTGAACGACAACCGCACCAGCAGCCTTAATTTTCTCGATGAACTCTTTCGGACTGCGTCCCGCGGTTTCGATTACCTTGACACCCGACTGCAGCGCCGCATCAAGATATTCTTCATAAGGCGGGGGCGCCGTCGTGGGGAGAATCGTGAGATTGACCCCAAATGGTTTATCTGTCATTTGCCGGCAGCGAGCGATCTCTTCGCCTAGCGCTTTGGGACTAGGTTGCGTCAGTGCTGTCAAGATTCCAAGGCCACCCGCATTCGATACAGCTGATGCAAGTTCGGCGCGACCTACCCATTGCATTCCACCTTGAATGATCGGGTAGTTAGTCTTCAATAGCTCGGTTACTCGGGTCTTCACGCCCCACTCCCTGCTGCAATCAAACCTGATGATTAGATACTGAAATTCGCGGCAGATGAAGTCAAACAAAAAATTTGCTGAACGTCCAACTTTTTATTAACATGCAGAAATAACACAATGATTTTCGTCTAAGCCCCATTAAGAGGGTCAATTGGAGGGGGGACATCATGAAACCGCGAAAGATCACGACATATCAATGGCGTAGTGTAAGTCACAACTCGATACCATCGAATTTCCCACTCCTGGAGCAGCGCGCAAGAACCCCGAATCTTATCGCGCTGACTTCAGATCTGACAGTTCGGGCGGGGTCTTCAGAGCGGCAACCTGTCGCGGCCAAGGCGTGTCGGCATGCTTGATGTACCGAACGCAATAGCGCTTCCCAACTGTGAGGAAAGTCCTTGCGAGTATTTTCAGATCGCAGGCGACTTGGAGGGGGCCGCATGATCCCACTGCGCTTCCTCGGCGCCGCTCTTGTTTGCGTAAGCAGCCTGGCGTTCACCCTGAACGATACGACTACCAAGTTTCTCATCGCCGACTACGATGTGTCATCGATTATTCTGATCCGCAGCCTGATGGCCCTGCCAATTCTTTATCTGTTTCATGTGCGGACATCCGGGCGAAGAAAAATATGGTCGGCCAGAATTGGGCTTCATGCGTTGCGGGGAGCTTTTGGCTTAATCGCTGCCTATTTATACATCGCTTCGCTAAAAACGCTGACAGTCGCCGAAGCTACAGTCATTCTCTTTATGACGCCCGTCCTTATTACCGCGATGACCCGTTTTCTGCTCAAAGAAAATGTCAGCATTCGCTCATGGCTGTCGGTCTGTTTCTGTTTTCTCGGCGTCATTGTGGCAATCAATCCACGGGCATCCAGCTTCAATTACGCCATCGCACTGGTCGGCACATCGAGCGTGTTTTACGCTATCAATGCCATCAGTTCGCGTTTGATCCCATCCGAAGATAATCTGTGGACCATTTCATTTTTTGGTGCATTCTTTTCAGCGTTGTTTATCGCCCCATTCGCGATTGAGCATTGGCGCGTAGTACAAGTCCCGCACCTTGCCCAGTTTGGTGCTGCGGCGGCATTCTCCAGCCTAGGCATAGGCTTAAGCGCCATAGCCTACCGCATGACGTCACCTGCCCTTCTCGCCCCCTTCGGTTATTCGGGCCTGATCTGGTCGATCACAGCCACTTGGCTGTTTTGGGGAGTTCATCCGAGTCTCAACGCCATTCTCGGCACGCTCATTATTCTGGGCAGCGTCACGCTTACCATCAAACCAGGCCGCATCGATCCGCAACCGCATCTGCAGAATTGTATCAAAGGACCAACAAATGACGAACCCGATCCTTGTCGACCTGAATAACAAAACCGGTATCTGTACCATTACATTCAACCGTCCTGAAAAATATAACGCTATCGACGAAACCATGGCAGCAGCCTTTCATCAGGCCATGCAAGCAATAGTTTTGGATAAGAGCATTCGTTGTGTCGTGCTCAAAGGAGCAGGTAGAGCCTTTATGGCTGGTGGAGACCTCGCCGCTTTTGCAGCTGACGCTGATCGGGCCGATTTAGTCTTACAGCGTATTTTGCGACACATGCACCCGGCGTTGTTAATCCTGCAAAAATTGCCAGTGCCTGTCATTGCTGCAGTCCACGGCCCCGCAGCTGGGGCAGGATTGAGCATGGTCCTGTCGGCGGACTATGCCATCTGCAATCAATCAGCTGAGTTCACTCTCGCTTATGATCGACTGGCGACGGTGCCCGATTGCGGCGGCACCTGGCATCTTCGGCGGAAGCTGGGGCCGCGCGCTGCTTTTGCCCTGATGCTCAAGGGTGGCAAACTCAATGCCAGTCAGGCCAGTGAAATTGGGATCGTCAACGACGTGATTGAGGATAGCTGTTACGAAGAACAGCTTTCTGTCCTGATACAAAAAATTGCCTCTGGCCCAACACGAGCCTTTGGGCTCTTCAAGCAACTGCTCGCTGCCGATCTTTCGTTGGCAGCGCAACTTGAGGCAGAAAAGGCAGCCTTTATGGAAGCCACTTATACGCAGGATTTCAGGAACGCCATCCGCAACTTCTCCAATAAGCAACCGGTGCAGTTTCTCGGATACTAAAACGACAGCTTTTCTGACGTTGACCCGTAGATCTACGCCAAACCTGCCCCGGCGAAACAAGCACTTAGCAACCAACAATTGCCGACCCCTTTTCAGACAGCAAATAGACAAGCAACAATCGACAGAGAGGAAATATCGTGCTCCAATCCGACCAGAACAACAATTGTGACGTAAAGACTGACTTTTATATCGACGGCGCTTGGGTCAAACCTTTTGGTTCTAATACCATTGCTGTCGTCAATCCTGCCAACGAACAACCTTATGCGACCATTTCATCGGGCTCAGCTCAGGATGTTAATCGAGCAGTTGCTGCCGCTCGTGCGGCTTTCTCTTCCTGGAGCGAAACGTCAGTTGTGGAGCGCATCCGCTTCCTACGCAAAATCGCAGAGATATACGAAGCACGTCGAGACGATATGGCCAAAACAATTTCGCTGGAAATGGGCGCGCCGATCACCATGGCCCGCGATCAACAGGCCGCTGCAGGCTTGTATCATATCAACGCTTTCATCGAAGCGCTGGAAAACTTCGATTTTGAAGAAAAACGAAAAGATAATTCCGGCGAGATCATCGTGCACGAACCAATCGGCGTTTGCGGTCTAATTACCCCGTGGAATTGGCCGATGAACCAGATCGCTTTAAAAGTTATTCCAGCGATCGCAGTTGGATGTACGGTAGTTTTGAAGCCCTCTGAAATAGCTCCCATGTCAGCGATGCTGTTTGCCGATATTCTCCATGAAGCAAAGCTTCCAAAAGGCGTATTCAACCTTGTCAACGGCGAAGGTTTGATCGTGGGTGAAGCCATGTCGCGCCACGCAGACATTGACATGATGTCTTTCACTGGTTCAACCCGCGCGGGCACAGCAGTCGCACGCGGCGCCGCAGATACGGTCAAGCGTGTGTCACTAGAGCTCGGAGGAAAATCACCCAATCTGATTTTCGCCGACAGTGAAATAGAAAACGCGGTGGAACGAGCCATTGCCGAATGCTTCAACAATACCGGTCAGTCCTGCAACGCCCCCACCCGATTGTTAGTCGAGCATTCCGTTTACGATCAAGTTGTGCAACTCGCTGCTCGTATCGCCGATCAGATGCCGGTCGGTGATCCGGCCGTTGAAGGAAATCATATCGGGCCGCTATCATCGAAAGCGCATTTTGACAAAGTTCAAGGTCTGATCCAAGCAGGCATCGATGAGGGCGCACGTCTGGTTGCAGGTGGCCTCGGTCATCCGAAAGGATTTAACGCTGGCAACTTCGTCCGCCCGACCGTATTTGTGGATGTACGGAACGATATGACAATTGCGCGCGAGGAGATATTTGGTCCAGTGTTGGTCATCATTCCGTTTGCCGACGAAGAGGACGCCATCACTATCTCGAATGACACCCCTTACGGTTTATCCGCTTATGTTCAAACCGGATCGGCTGAACGCGCCAAACGTGTCGCGCGAAAGCTTCGCGCCGGCATGGTGCATATCAACGGCTCTTCGCTCGGTTCCGGCAGTCCGTTTGGCGGTTACAAACAATCCGGCAACGGCCGTGAAGGCGGGAAATGGGGTCTGGAAGATTTTACGGAGGTTAAGGTAATATCCGGCTGAGCGGATACTACAAGGCGACGGCGCGGCGAGTTCAATGTACCTCTGTTGGGAATTATTCCTAACTCGATTGCCTATTCAAGAAACTCTCTGATTGACGATTGTTTCTTTCTCGCCGTGCTTTGCAGTCAGCACCACTCCTTGTCCCATTGACTCATGCCACAAATAGAACATATCATGAACATCTCGCACAGTAGCAACTTCGGAGAGTGTCATGAATGCGGTCGCTGAAAATTACGATGATGAAATCGAGTTGGTGCTCGCATATCACAAGGGAAACACCCGAGCTGCCATTGAGGCGCTTTTGAAAGACCGTGACTTTCTTATTAAGGAAATCGAGTACGCCAGCCTTGCTATGTCACTCGGATTTTCACGCGGTTGGAAACCCACGGTATTTTCAAAATGACCCGTTCACGTGGTGCGCTCAGTATAACCAGCATCAATGCCACCTACCCTCATCAGGTCGCTTTGCACTTAACTGAGTGGCATCGGGCAAACCTTATCCTTGTGCTAAATGATCGAGAACGACTGGGCGGATATCGTCTTTGGACCCGAAAGCATCATGGATCTCACGAGTTTAACGTTGCTCATTTTCAGACCAAGGAAGGCCAGGAAGAATTTATCAGTTTGTATGGAGGCGTCCCCTACGATCCATCCGATAAGAAGTCGAAGCCGTGGGAGACGTACTTTGAAAGATGCGCAAGCCCAACACTCTAGCCGCAGTTCCGCGTGATGCTCGTGTTAAGGATCTTCCCTCTTGGTACGAGCTGTATGGTTTCTGTTGCAGATGCGGACATCATGGGCAAATCGAGATGCGGCAGATTTCGCGTAAGTTTGGCACTCAGACAGTCATCGTCAGTCTAGAGCCAAGGCTTCGCTGTACAAAATGCAAATCACTCAATGAAAGCCAGTTTGGCGTGGCTAAAATGCCGAGGTAAAAATGTCCGGATATAAAGCCGATAGCGGCATTGCAGGTCCAGCTGCAAGGTTTGAGCACTGGTGTGAAGATGATCGCTGCAAGGCATGGGGAAGCTACGGCTACAAGACAAAGTACGGTCAGCTCTGGTTCTGTTATGAACACCGACAGCTTGGCGAAGATGCGTTAGCTGGACGTCGGTAAATTCTCCTCTATCCTATCCCAAGCAGGAGGAGCGCATGTGCAACCTTTTTAGTTTATTGACGACTCATGAGGCCATGCGCCGTCTCTTCCCTAAGTTTGGTGACATGACGAACCGCGTTGATCCGCAATTAGACGTCTATCCAGACTATCCAGCCCCGGTCTTGCGAAATTTAGCAGATGGTGAGCACGAGCTGGCACATCTTCGTTGGGGAATGCCAACGCCGCCTATGTACGTTAAGGGCGAAGCTGACAGCGGCGTAACGAACATACGCAACCTCACCTCCCCTCATTGGCGGCGCTGGCAAGGCGTTGAAAGCCGCTGCGTCGTACCAGCCACGTCATTTTCAGAATACGGGCAAGAACCTGATCCAAAGACAAAACGTAAGCCGCTGCACTGGTTCGCTCTCAGCGAGGATAAGCCGCTCTTTGCATTTGCTGGCATTTGGACGACTTGGAAAGGGGTGCGAAAGAAGAAAGAAGGCCCGGTTGAGGTCGATATCTTTGCTTTCCTCACCACAGAGCCAAACGCCGTGGTAAAGCCCGTCCATCCCAAAGCAATGCCTGTAATCCTCCGCACGACCGAAGAAATCGATACATGGTTGCGAGCACCATGGGATGAAGCCAAAGAAATGCAGAAGCCATTGCCAGACGCTGACTTGATCGACCTGACACCGAGCAATGACAATAAGGAAGAGCAAGCTAGCCTGTTTTAAATGGGCGATTATCAAGGTGCCGAAGCACTTTCCGAGCTTGCCAACGACACTAACAATTGCGAGACGGAAACGGAACTACAAGCGTTGGCCGTCTCTCTAGCAGAAGCCAAAGAAACAGAGCCATCAAATCAGCACTTCGTTGCGACGGTACCCCATCCATCATATCGCAATGAGAAGTATTGTTCTTTTTTCAGCGCTTTGGCGTCAAATTATCAATCGTCGTCGGGTATGTATCTGCCTTACCGCCAACGTTACTTCCCATGAGGCATTGCTCTCCGCCGCAGACCATCGAAATCTTCGCTCCCACGCAAACGCAATACTCAGAGGTTTCCTAATGTTGATCAGAGCCTGAAGGCCGGTTGTGCGAAGAAGCGCACCTGCTCACAGACTAAGACAACGTCCCCTATGTTTTTGCTTTCCCGGTTGACGGCAGCCGGCTCGCAAAATAAAGATATATGATATACTTTGCTATGGGAGGCATGAATGTTCGATTATATCGTGGTGGGCGGGGGCTCGGCGGGAAGCGCGTTAGCGGGGCGGCTCGTGCTGGGTGATGCCGGGAAGGTTTTGGTGATCGAAGCCGGGCCGCGCGACAGTAATCCGCTTATTCACATCCCTGCCGGTTTCGTTAAGCTGCTCGACAGCGATCTTCTCTATCACTACAAAACCGAGCAGCAGGAAGCGTTGAACGGCCGCGCGCCGGTCATGCCGCAGGGAGCGGTGCTCGGCGGCGGCGGCTCCGTCAATGCTGCCATCTACATTCGCGGCCAGCGCCGCGATTACGACGACTGGACAACTCTTGGCGCTGATGGCTGGTCCTATGGCGAGGTGTTGCCCTATTTCCGCCGGGCGGAAGACAATGACCGTCTCTCCGACAGCTATCACGGCACCGGCGGCCCGCTCGGCGTTTCGGATCTGCGCCAGATATCCGACCTCACCCGTGCTTTCGTGCGCAGCGCCCAGGAAGCCGGCATCCCCTTCACCCCGGATTTCAACGGCATGCGCCAGCGCGGGGTTGGTTTCAACCAAACAACGACTCGCAACGGGCGCCGCTGCAGCGCAGCCGTCGGCTATCTACGACCCGCTATGAAAACCGGCAATCTCGAAATCCGCACCGGTTGCTTGGTCACCCGTATTCTTTTCGAAGGTGATCGCGCGACCGGCGTCGAATATGTACGCAATGGCAAGGTCGAAACGGCGCTCGCCGACAAGGAAGTCATCCTGTCCGGTGGTGCCATTCAGACGCCGAAACTCCTTATGCTGTCGGGCATTGGTCCGGAGGCGGAGCTGCGCCGGCATGGCATTACATTGCGCCACCGCTTGGAGGGCGTCGGCCAGAACCTGCAGGACCATCTTGAGTTTCCCGCCATCCGCTTCTGTACCGGCAAGCATGGCTACTACGGAGAAGACAGCTTCTTGCGTTCCATCCGCAATGGCCTGCAATATTTCCTCGTCAAGTCCGGCCCGGTCATGTCAAACGTCACCGAAGCCTGCGCCTTCGTCAATGTCGATGACATGGAGGCGGAGCCTAACGTGCAGATGCATTTCGTGCCGATCGTCTTCATGGACAGCGATCAAGAGAGGGTCAAACGCGCCGGCGCGACGATAAACCCTTGTGTGCTACGCCCCGAAAGCCGCGGCGAAATCCGCCTCAAATCCACCAATCCTTCCGAGCATCCGATTGTCGATCCACGCTATCTCTCGGCGCCGGAAGACATGCGCCTATCCGTAAAAGCGCTAAAACTCGCTCGCGATATCCTGGATCAACCTTCCCTTTCAAGCTATGTCGAAAGAACCGAAGCTTATCCCGGAGAGGCGATTGCCGACGATCAGGCGCTCGGGGCCTATATCCGTTCGAAGGGCAAGACAGTATATCATCCCGTCGGCACCTGCCGCATGGGCAGAGACAACATGGCGGTGGTTGATCCCGAACTGAGGGTGCATGGGTTTCGCAACCTGCGTGTTGTGGACAACTCCATCATGCCGACACTCATTTCGGGCAATACCAACGCGACTGCGATAATGATTGGCGAGAAGGCGTCGGATATGGTGCGCGGACTGACACCTCTTGCGCCATCCAACGCGTGATGCACATTGTCGTGATGACAGTTGTATGTGACAACCGATGAAACGCTATGGATCGTCTGATGAGCCAATTACCGAAGATCAATAAGGGAAATCTATCCGAACAAGTATACGCGAGCATTCGCGCATCCCTGATGGATGGCCGCTATGAGCCTGGTGAACGGTTGACCATTGCAAACCTCGCGGAGCAGCTGGGCGTGTCGATCACGCCGGTCCGCGAGGCGATCTTCCGGCTTGTTACAGAACGCGCGTTGGAGATGCGGGCCGCGACCTCAATCCAAGTCCGCAGCCTGACGCCGTCAGAGCTACGCGAGATTCAATTGATCCGCCATCATCTCGAGGGCGAAGCGGCGGCACAGGCTGCGGTAAAGATATCCGATAAGGGGCTCGCGGCGCTCGAAGCGATGCAGGCCGATTTCACGCGGGCAGCAGCCAGCGATCCGCTGGAAGCCTCGCGCGTGAACCGCGAATTCCACTTCAAACTCGCCGAAACCGCGCAGATGCCTATGCTTTACGCGACAATCGAAGGCATGTGGGCGCAGATGGGTCCGCTCATCCATCTCTATCATCTCAATACACCCAAACGCGTGCTGTCGAGCGGCGATCATGGCCATTACGACCTGCTTCGCGCGCTCGCCGCCCGGGATCCGGAAGCCTCACGGCGGGCCATCCAGGCCGATATCGGTGTCGGCGTCGTCATGGTTGAATGGCTGGAAGCGAAAGAGGCGGCCGAAGCCGCCTCCTAAGATTTCAAAGCTCGATCCAGGTCGTCTTTAGTTCGGTATATTTATCAAGTGCGTGCAGGGATTTGTCGCGTCCATTGCCCGATTGCTTAAAGCCGCCGAACGGCACTGTGGCATCGCCGTGATCGTAGCAATTCACCCAGACGGTGCCAGCGCGGAGCTTACGCGCAATCTTGTGGGCGCGTGACAGGTCGCGGGTCCAGACGGCCGCAGCCAAACCATAGGCAGTATCGTTGGCGACACGCACGGCCTCTTCATCATCCTCCACAGTGATTGTCGAAAGAACGGGACCAAAGATTTCCTCGCGTGCAATGGTCATATCGTTGCGGACATCGGCGAAGATGGTGGGGTTGACGTAAAATCCATTTGGCGTGTCGTTCGGCCTGTCTCCACCCAATACCAGCCGCGCGCCTTCCGCCTTGCCCTTCGCGATATAGCTTTCGACGCGGTCGCGATGGCTACTCTCAACCAGTGCGCCGAGCTTGGTCGCCGGATCCAGCGGATCGCCCGGCCGGATTGAGCGGGCGGTATCGACGACGATGTCGAGGAATTGGTCCTGAATTCGCTTCGACAGGATCAACCGAGAGGGGGCGACGCAGACTTCGCCCTGATTGAAGCAGATCGCCGTCGCCGCACGCTCCGCCGCAACCCGCAATTCCGGCACGTCGTCGAGAATGATGTTCGGCGACTTGCCGCCACATTCGAGGAAGACACGCTTCATGTTTGACTGGCCGGCATATTGCAGGAACATCTTTCCGACCTCACCCGACCCGGTAAAGGCCAGGCAATCGACATCCATATGCATACCTAGCGCCTTGCCTGCGGTTGGTCCAAAGCCGGGTACGACGTTGAAGACACCATCGGGAATGCCTGCTTCTGTTGCCAATTCGGCAAGGCGAATCGCCGTCAAAGGCGACTGTTCGGCGGGTTTCAACACGACCGAATTGCCCATGGCTAGCGCAGGCGCAAATTTCCACGTCGCCATCAACATCGGGAAATTCCACGGCACCACCGCGCCGACGACGCCAATCGCTTCACGGGTGATCATCGCCAATTGGCCAGGACCCGTCGGCGCGATCTCGTCATAAAGCTTGTCCGGACATTCCGCATACCATTGCAAGGTATCAAGTACGACGTTGACGTCGATATTGCGGCTTTCTGAAACTGGCTTTCCCATATCGAGGGTTTCTAGAACGGCGAGCTCATCCATGTGCTTTTCGAACAGCGAAGCGAAGCGCTGTAGCACTTTTTTACGCTCCTTCGGCGAGCGGTCGCGCCAGACGCCAGCCTCGAAAGCCCGACGTCCCGCCTGCACGGCGCGATCTATATCCTCGCGGTCGCAGGCGGCAACGCGGGCAATCACCTTTCCGTCTCGCGGAGAGATGTCGTCGAACGTCTCCCCCGAGGCCGCATCGCTGAAACGGCCGTCGATAAAGGCCTGCCCCCGAATGGTGATGCGGTCGCGAATGGCGGTCACATCCGCCTTTGTCAGTGCAAGATTCACGTTCTCCTCCAATTTTAACCCGTGACATATATCATATATCATGTTACATCGCGATCTCGCAAGGAAATGTTGCCTGCCGTTTGGCAAATCAGAGGAGGAGCGCGTGAAGCAGCCGATGAGAAACGATTTTCACCCCACGGAAGCCGAGATTGCTCGCCTGAGAGATCGTGCGCAGTACATTCGGTTGGAGACAATCCGGCTAATCGAGATCGCCAAGGTGGGGCACTACACCTCGGTTTTTTCAGCCGCCGAGATATTCGCCGCTCTCTATTATGACGTGATGCGGTTGTCGCCCGATCCGAAATGGCCAGATCGCGACCGGTTTCTGATGGGTAAGGGCCACGCAGCGGTCGGCCTGTTCCCCATTCTCGCGGAGCTTGGCTACATCCCAAGCGAGGTGCTTGACGGCTATACTCGCCTCGGCAACCCACTCGGCGACCATCCCGACATGCGTAAGGTACCCGGCGTCGATTTCTCTTCCGGCTCCATCGGCCACGCCTTGTCAAACGGCCTGGGCATGGCGCTCAACGGCCGCCGTCAGGGTCGCGACTTTACCACCTTCGTCATGCTCGGCGACGGCGAGATGCAGGAAGGCCAGGTCTGGGAGGCCGCGATCGGTGCCGCCCATCACAAGCTCTCCCGTCTCGTCGCAATCATCGACCGTAATGGCTATCAGCTCGATGGCGCAGTGGATGACGTCATGGGCATCGAACCGCTGGATGAGAAATGGCGCGCCTTTGGCTGGGAAGTGCATGTCGCCGACGGCCATGACATCGCTGGGCTGACCTCGCTGCTGCGCCGCGTCAAGTCCGATGCTTCTCGCGACAAGCCCTGCTGCATCATCGCCCGCACCCTCAAGGGCAAAGGGGTTTCCTACATGGAAACCGAGCCGGGCTGGCATCTCGGCTACCTCGATCCGTCCGACGCCGACGCCGCCCGTCAAGAAATTCTTTCCAAGGTGATCTGAGATGAACATTGCCAATCTGCGGCCAAATTCACCCAATTCCTGGCATTATCGCGAACTGAACATGAAGAATCCCGGCCTGGACCACCTGTCCGACGGGCTGATCTCGCTCGTAGAAGAGGGCCATGACGTTGTCGCCGGCTCAGCTGACCTGCAATATTCCAACGGCCTCAACCGCTTTGCCGCGCGTTTCCCAGATCGCTATTTCAGCTTCGGTATTTCTGAACAGAACATGGTGTCGGCTGCGGCAGGCATCGCTACCACAGGTACCATGCCCTATGTCGCGACCTTCGCCTCTTTCCTCGGTCTGTTGACCTGCGAACAGATCCGCATGGACGTCGCTTATTGCGCTCTGCCCGTGCGCCTGATCGGCCATCACACTGGTATTTCAATGGGGTTCTACGGCACCTCCCATCATGCGACCGAAGACATCGGCACGATGCGCTCGATCGCCGATCTGACTGTTGTTTCGACCGCTGACGGCCCGCAGCTCGAAGCGGCAATCCGTGCCTCGACCGATCATGACCGCCCGATCTATTTCCGCACAGGGCGTGGACGTGAGCCCGATCTGTACGACGCCAAAACCGAATTCGTGTTCGGCAAGGCGATTGAGCATGCGCAGGGCGAAGAACTGACGATCATCGCCTGCGGCCTGCCAGTCCATCCCTCGGTGCAGGTCGCACAAAAACTGAGGGCCGAAGGCCGCAGCGTCGGCGTCATTGACATGGCGACGATCAAACCGCTCGACCACGACGCCATCCTCGCCGCTGCCGCACGCTCGAAGGTCATCCTGACCATCGAGGAGCACAACATTCTCGGCGGTCTGGGCGCAGCCGTTGCCGAAGTCCTTGCAGAAGCAGGAAGCCCAGCGCGGCTCGTGCGCCACGGCATTCGCGATGAATACGCGCTGATTGCCCCGCCGTCTCATCTTTACGCCCATTACCGGCTCGACCAAGCCGGCATCGAATCGGTTGTCCGCGACATCATCTGCTGATTGCCGTGGTCGCGCGCCGGGAGGGCGCGCGATCCTTTACATCGAACTTCAAAAGAGGGAGAGAGACCATGAGGTTCCTGAAATCCGCATCCCGCATGCTATGCATGGCGGCCCTTGGGCTGGCCGCGACGACGGCCATTGCCGCCGACAAGCATGAAATCTACACTTTACTGCCGAACTCGGCGCTGTCGGGTGTCATCGATCCCGCCATGGCGGATCGCTCTGCGATCGAGAAGGCGCTGCCAAGCACCACGCGAGACCCCTCCAAGAAACTCGTCATCGGCTGGACAGAAATCACGCTTGGCAACCCGTGGTTCGTCAGCGTCGTCGATTCAGCAAAAGCCAAGGCGAACGAATTTGGCTACGTACTCGATGTTCAGGTCGCCGATGGCGATCCGGCCAAGACCTCGGCCCAGATCGATGCCTTCATCGCCAAGAAGGTCGATGTCATCGTCATGGATCCGACCGATCTCGCCGCTGCGGCAGCCGATGCCCAGCGTGCCGTCGATGCTGGCATCCCGGTGATTGCGCTCGGCACCGTGCCGGATGACAGCCCGATTGTTACTACAGTGCTCTTCAACCCGTATGGCAATGGTTTCGAGGCTGGCCGTTTCGTCGCGCAGCATTATGGAGCGGATACCCCGATCACCGCGGCGGCGATCCTCGGCACCGTCGGCAATTCCACATCGGAAAGCCGCGTCAACGGCATGATCACCGGCATCATCTATGAGCGGTCACAACAGCTTGGCCTGAAACTTACCAAGGAAGACGCGATGCTCGCGGGCTTCAAGAAGTTTCAGGAACTCAAGACCGGCGGCTCCTTCGATTATCCGGAGGTGAAGTTCAACGTCACTGCAATGGGTGTCGGTCTCTGGACCGAGGAAGGCGGTCTTAATGCGGCCGAAGACATACTGACAGCGCATTCGTCCAAGCTCGACTTGATCCTCGCAGAAAATGATTTCATGGGCATGGGTGCGTTGCGGGCGCTGGAAAACCAGGGCCTCAAGGGCAAGATCGCCGTCGCTAATGCGGCGGACGGTTTCCGCACAGCACTCGATCTAGTGAAATCGGGCGACATGCTCGTCACCGGCCTATGCTCAGGTTCGCATACCGGTGAAGGCGTCGTGACGCTTATAAACCAGATCTTCGACAAAGGTTTCGACGCCAACAACCTACCGCTTGGCTCGTACTATCCCTCGCAGATAGTGACGCAGAAGAATGCCGACGAATTCATTGATCCCGACACCGCCAATCCCTTCTTCCGCTACACCGTTCCGCCCTTCAAGACGATCAGCGAACTGAAAGGCTGAGCCCATGTGACCCGGCGGGCCCTTCTTCAGGCCCGCCTCTATCGCAAAGGAGGATGAGATGGACCGATTGAACATGCGGGAAATTTCCAAGGAATTCGGCGGCATCGCCGCTTTGAACAGCGCGCGATTTTCCGCTCGTGCCGGGGAAATCCATGCACTGATGGGCGAAAACGGCGCGGGAAAATCGACCCTGATGAAGATCCTCGCAGGCGCTTATACTCATGACGACGGCGAAATTTGCATCGACGGCGCTCCTGTAAGCATTGCCAGTCCTCAGGACGCGATCCGCAAGGGCATTTCCATTATTTATCAGGAATTTTCGCTCGCGCTCCATCTGAGCGTGGCTGAAAACATTTTCATCGAAAGGCTGGGACATGGCCTGTTCGTCGATCGCAACGCCATGCGTCGCCGCGCAGGTGAACTCCTTGCTGGCATGGGCTTTGACGACATCAATTCCGATGAGATCGTTGGCAATCTCACCGTCGCCCACCAGCAGGTGGTCGAGATCTGCAAAGCGCTTTCGCGAGAATGCTCGATCCTCGTACTCGACGAACCCACCGCCGTTCTCACCAACCATGAAACGGAAAAACTCTTCAAGCTGGTGCGGCGTCTGCGCGAAAGCGGCGTCTGTGTCATCTATATCTCTCATCGTCTCGACGAGATTTTCAGCCTTTGCGACCGCGTTACGGTGCTGAAAGATGGCGCGAGCGTTGGCACCTGGGAGATCACCGCCCTCGACCACAAAAGCCTCGTCAATCTAATGATTGGCCGCGAACTCAAGGATTTTTTTCCCGCAAGGCAGGCGACGCTGGGCGCCGTCACCCTCGACGTCGAGGCGCTGGAAACAGGTCCGCTGGTTTCCAACATCAGCTTCCAGCTCCGGCGCGGCGAAGTATTGGGCATTGGCGGCCTCGTCGGCGCAGGTCGCAGCGAAGTCTTGCGGGCAATTTTCGGGGCAGACCCGCTCGCTTCCGGCACGATCCGCCTAAACGGCAAGCCGCTTCGCATCCGTAAACCCGGTGAAGCCGTGCAAGCAGGAATTGGGCTGCTTCCGGAAGACCGCAAACATCAGGGTTGCCTTCTCGACTTGCCGATCCTCACCAATGCGATGATGACACCGGTCAACCCCCATCTCGGGCCCTTCGGCTTGCTGCGTGACAGACACGAACGCACGGCGACGGAAAGCTTACGCAAACAGCTTAACCTCAAGGCTGCTAGCATCGACGCTGAGGCAGGCACCCTGTCCGGCGGCAATCAACAGAAGGTTGCGCTGATGAAATGGCTCGTTTCCGGCTGCGAGGTGCTGCTACTCGACGAGCCGACCCGTGGCGTCGATGTCGGAGCGAAGGTCGAGATTTACCGTGTCATCAACGAACTGGCGGCCAACGGCGCCGCCATCATCATGGTCTCCTCGGAAATGCTTGAGTTGATCGGCATGTGCGACCGCGTGCTGGTCATGCGCGCCGGAAGGATTGCTGGCGAATTATCCGGCGCCAACATCACCGAGGAAGCCATCATCGAACTTGCTATGGGGCGCGAGAATGTCCACTAACCCAAAGGCCGCGAGCCTCGTTTCCATTCTGATAAATTACAACATCTACATCATGCTGGTGGCGCTTATCGTCGTTTCCAGTGTGCTTTCGGAACACTTCCTGACTTTGCAAAATATCTTCAACTTGTTGCGGCAACTTGCTCCACTTTCCCTTGTCGCGATCGGAATGCTGCTGGTGATCCTGACCGGTGGCATCGATCTCTCGGTCGGTTCGGTCGCTGCAATCGGCGGCATGGGGGTCGCCATGTTCATGCCGGCGTTGCCCTTCGATGGCGGCATTGCACTTGTTCTCTGTGTGATCGGCGCTACCCTGTTCGGCGGTTTGCTCGGCGCGATCAACGGTGTACTCGTGGCCGGTTTTGGCATGGCCTCATTTGTGGCGACACTTGCGATGATGACCATGGCCCGCGGCCTCGCCTATATGCTGTCAAACGGCCAGCCGGTCCGATTCCCACGGGAGCTGCCGACCGCACAAATTCTAACTGAATTCGGCAGCAAGGGCATGCCGGGCATCGGCCTACCCTGGCCGGTTCTGGCCGTGCTGTTGGTCATCGCGCTCTTCATCTTCCTCTTGCGGCGCACCAATTGGGGGCGTCTCACGATCGCGACGGGCAGCAATGAGAACGCAGTGCGTCTCGCCGGCCTTCCTGTCTGGCGTTACAAGTTCCTTGCCTTCACGCTGTGTGGTGCACTTTCCGCACTTGCCGGCATCTTCGTGACGGCGCGCACGGCGGTGGGAACGCCGGTCACCGGTATCGGCCTGGAACTTGACGCCATCGCCGCCTGCGTCATCGGTGGGGCGCTTCTTTCGGGCGGCAAGGGAACGATCGTTAATACAATGATTGGGGTCCTTATCCTCGGGCTGATCGGCAATATCATGAACCTGATGAGCGTTCCCGCCTATCCACAACAGATCATCAAGGGCGTAATCATTATCCTGGCGGTGCTGATGCAGGGTATTAGTGCAAATGCGAGACGACGCGTCTGACGTTTTGCGAAACAGGACGTGGCCGCATCGCGTTGCGATGCGGCCTTTTTTGTCATTTGAGGAAATCGACAAGCAGACGCACCTGCTGTTCGATCATATGGATGCCCCGATGAACATGGCAACCCTGCGCCGTGGCCGCAACCAACAACGGCGTCATGTCCGGCTGCATCACCACTTCCGCAACGATTGCCCCCTCTTCGAGCCGCTCGAGCAAGACAGGCAAAGCATCGCCGTCATGCATCCCAAGAGCTGTTCCATTGATGACAAGCGCGTAACCGGCGGGGTCCGCTGCCCCGGCCGCAATGCTTGCATGTGGAAATGCTGCGACGAGCTGTTGCGCCAAATAAGCTGCCTTTTCCATGGAACGATTGGCAATAGTCAGATCGGTCACGCCGGCCCGCAACAATGCATGTGCCACCCCGCTTGCCGCGCCGCCTGCGCCGACCAGAAGCGTACGAAGGCCTGAAGGCTCATGTCCTTGCGACCGCAGGCCGGCGACGAAACCCTCGCCATCGAACATTCCGCCAGTCAGGCTGCCATCGGCCTCACGGCGAATGATGTTGCAGGCCCCGACAAGGCTTGCTGCTCCAACTGTTCGGTCGCAGAGCACCGCGACCGCAGTTTTGTGAGGAATGGTGATGACCATGCCGGCGAGATTGTCGATCGCTTTCATGCTCGCGACCGTTTGCGTCAGCATGTCCGGACGTACATCGAGCGGAACCATGACCATGTCGATCCCTTGACGGGCACATTCGACATTAAAGAGGGCGGGCGTTCGCACATGGCGCGCGGGATGGGCCAGCAGGGGAACAAAGCGGGTTTTTCCGGAAATCATACGGTTCTTCCTCAAAAACGATCACAAGGCACTTGCGTCTCAGTAATTATCATATATCATATATCTAAACTTTTTGAGAGCAAAAATGTCCGATCCCCTTACTATTTTCGATGCGCAGCTCAAAGTCTTCGGTGCGCCGTCACGTTATATTCAGGGCCGTGGAATACTTGGCCGCATCGGTGATTTTGCCGCGCAGATCGGCGAAAGCGTCGTACTTGTGGCGGACATCCATATACTCCCCCTTGTCGAGCCGATCCTCCGTCGAACCTTCGATAACCTCGGCATGGACCTTACAGTTCTGCCCTTCCAGGGTCAGCTTGGGCTGGAAACTGCCGATCGCCTCTCCGATGCCCTTGGGCAATCGACTCCCGAGATCGTCATTGCCGCCGGAGGCGGCCGCTCCATCGACGCAGGCAAAGCACTGGCCGACAAGCGCGGGCTCAAATTGATCACCGTCCCGACGGTTGCCTCAAACGATGCGCCGACCAGCAAGAATTACGTGCTCTATGACGAGAACGACATTTTGCTCGAAGTCAGGCATCTTTCGCGGAACCCTGATTTCGTCGTTGTCGACACCGAGATTCTTGCTGGAGCGCCGCAAGCCATGTTTGCTGCCGGACTGGGTGATGCACTGTCGAAAAAAGCCGAAGCTCTCGCCTGCGCCGAAGGGCGCGGCGTCAACATGTTTGGCGCGCGTCCGACACACCTGTCCGGCGCAATCGCATCGTTATGTTACGACACGCTCGTTGAACAAGCGATTACGGCGTTTGACGCCGCCGGTACCGGCAAGCCGAACATGGCGTTCGATGCGGCGGCCGAGGCCATGGTCCTGATGGCGGGCCTGGGTTTCGAAAGCGGTGGCCTTTCGGTGCCGCATGCTCTGACCCGTGGACTGACGCATGTTCCGGGTGTTGCAGGCAAGCCGCATGGATTTCAGGTCGCCTATGGGCTCGTCGTTCACCATTGGCTTCTCGGCGAAGCGCTGCCGACTGCCCTCACCGCAATCTATCGGCATACAGGCCTGCCTCTGTGCCTTGCCGCATTGGCGGGACGCCCCATCGAGGATGGACATTTAAGAGCCGTCGCGAATGCTTCGATTGCAGTGCCGCATATGCTGAATTTTCCGCGGCCACTAACGGTCGAAGACCTCGTCGAGGCAATGCGCGCAATCGAGATAAAAGTCGCGTAACGCACCGAAACAGAAAATACAGGAGGAAAAAATGCCTATTGAAGACCCCGCGAAGGCGCTTGCCGTGGTGACAGGCGGCGGCACCGGAATCGGCCGGGCGGTCGCGGAATTGCTGGCCGATTCGGGCTACCAGGTTATCGCGCTCGGTCTCGACCAGGATGCGGATCTACGCGCCGACATCATCTTTCATCAGGTCGATCTAACCGATACCGCTGCCAGCATCGCCACTCTGCCGGAGGGACGCCCAGTTGCCTGCCTCGTCAATTGCGCCGGCATGTTGCGCCATCAGCAGGAATGGGAAACGGATGCGTTCGAGCAGGTGATGCGCGTCAACGTTACCGCCAGCTTCGCATTCGCGACCGGTTTGTTGGAACGGCTCGAGGCCGCGGTCGGCGCTGTCGTAAACGTTGCCTCGATGTGGGCAATCTTCGGCTCACCCGGTGCGCCAGCCTATACTGCGAGTAAGGGCGCTGTCGCCGCGATGACCCGATCGCAAGCCGTTGCCTGGGCCCCACGCGGGGTTCGAGTCAATTCAGTTGCACCAGGCTGGGTAGAAACGCGCATTTCCGAAAAGGCGCGGACCGACGCGGAGCGGGCCGAACGCATCGGCTCGCGCATCCCCATGGGGCGCTGGGCGCAACCCGCAGAAATCGCAACCGTCGTGCGTTTCCTGCTGTCATCCGACGCTGGATATATCACCGGCGCGATGATTCCCATCGACGGCGGTTATTCCATTTGCTGAGGAGCATGCCATGAAAGCTTGGGTTCACGACACGACCGGCAATCCCGATATCCTGCAACTGCGCGATATGCCGAAGCCACGCCCCGGGCGCGGCGAGGTGCTGATCCGAAATCAGGCAATTGGCCTCAATCCGGTTGATTGGAAGTTCATTCAATGGGGACATGATGCCTGGTCCTGGCCACATATTCCCGGCGTCGACGGGGCCGGTGAGGTGGAGGACACCGGTGAGGGCGTCAGCCATGTCGGTGTCGGCGCGCGCGTCGCCTATCATAACGACTTGCTGCGCCCAGGCTCCTTCGCCGAATACACCGTCATTCCAGCGCGTGCGGCCATTCCGTTGCCCGATAGTCTGCCCTTTGCCGCGGCCGCTGCAATTCCATGCCCCGGGCTGACCGCGCAGCAGGCAATTGACAAAGTTCCTCTCCAGCCCGGCGCTCATGTGCTCGTCACAGGCGCGTCTGGCGCGGTTGGCGGCGCGCTATTGCAATTGGCTCGTGGCAGGGGGTGGATCGTCCACGCCATCGCCTCCGCATCGCAGGCCGACCGTCTGCTTTCGCTCGGCGCAGCCACCATTACCGATTACCGCAACGACGGCTGGAAGCAAGAATGGAAGCGGCGAACAAAGTACCAGATACTGCATGCCGTCTTCGACATGGTCAGCGGCGCCCATGCCGCCAGCCTTGCACCACTGCTGACAGCCAACGGGCATCTCGTCTGCATCCAGGACCGCCAGGAAACTGCACCCCTGCCCGCCTTTACCACCACAATCTCCCTGCATGAAGTCGGTCTCAACGCCATGCACGCTCATGCCTGCGACAATCAATGGGGGCAACTCGTGGCAGCTGGATCCGTAATTGCTCGACAGATTTGCGAGGGACTGTTTGACCCTCAGCTTATCGAAGCCGTGCAATTTGATGACCTGCCCGCAGCGCTGTCGCGTCTCAAGGAAGGCCCAAACCCAGGAAACCGTGTTGCCGTCCTATGAGAAGAAATCGTTAATTTCCAGTCAAGGAAAGGCCGCACCTGCGGGCGGATCGCGTAGGTTGACGTGGTAGGTCGAATTACGATTTAAATACCACAACAACCAATGGAGGCCATTATGTCTCGTTCCGTTCATTCAACTGAGTTAGTCCTTAGTTTCCAGACGAACCCGGATTCCGTCCAGGCCGCATTTCTGCGCCGCGCCATGTCGACGCTCGAGCGGATCGCCGCGACAACCCCATCGAAGGCACTGACCGCAGCCCTTGGCGCGCCCACGGGCGCCGGAACCCTCGCACAGATCCTGAGTCATCCCGAATTTATCGGGGAGGCGGTGGCCGATCTCGACCCAATGGTACCGGCACTCGCACGCAACGTCGAGCATCGCTCGCTGCTGCTCCAGCGTGCGGGAGGTGTCCTTTCCGCTGAGGACGCTGGCAAGGTTGCCGGCATCACCCGTCAGGCGATCGACAAGCGACGTCGCAGCAAAGCGATCCTCGCCGTTCGTGAGGGAAGCGACTGGAAGTACCCGGTCTGCCAATTCCGGGACGGTGAGGTTTTGCCGGGAATTGCTGAGGTGGTTCGCGGTCTCGAAGACCATGGCCCATGGGCAACGCTCGACTTCCTCCTTGCCCCGGATAATGTGCTCGGCGACCGGTCGCCACTGGACGCCTTACGGCAGGGAGATCGCGGCGCGGTCGAGCGGCTTATCCGCGCCAATGCCAGCGAGGGCTTTGCCTGATGGCACCGTCGGCAAGAGGACCGTCCGGGACAGCGCTACCACCGCAGGATTTGCTGAAGACTGTAGAACTGCCGATCACGACCATTCAAGCCGGGCAGATTCTGCAGTGCATTCATCGGACACAGCTTGACCCGATCTTCTACGGTCCAGGCTCCGGTAATGATCCGGTCTATCATTTTGACAGCACCAGTGGCCGTTTCGGTGTGCTTTATATAGGGCATGCTTTCGCTGGCGCGTTTGCCGAGACTATTCTGCGCAATCCTCAGAGGCTGATGGTCGCCGAACGGGAGATCGCCAGTAGATCGGTGACGGAGCTCGCGAGCAAGAGGGATCTGCGCATGGTTACGATGCACGGCGCCGGTCTTCAGGTACTAGGCACCGACAACGCGATTTCGACTGGTCCTTACGAGCCGTGCGGTATATGGGCTGACGCATTGTGGGAGCATCCGGACAAGCCGGATGGAATTGCGTATCTCTCTCAACATGACCCCTGTGAGGTCTGTTTTGCAGTGTTCGAGCGCGACATCGCATTCGAGATGCATACGACACGTTCCTTAACGATCATGCAGCATGACATCGCGGCTGTGCTCGACCGCTACGGCAAATCTCTATCCACCGACCCATAGGCGTCCGCCTGGACGCCCCACATCCAACGCCCAGCCAGCTGGGATCGGTGCAGCACGATTGGCGTGATCATGGATCTTGCCCTGACGGGCTATTTTTCGGCGTACCATGCAAGCATTCCCAAGTGATCACAGTTGCTGATAGCAACCACACACGAACCTGCTGACTTGAGACGCTGACTCGCTGCGTCGAGTGCAGACATAGCTACAACAGGACCTAGACCATGCTGGCCGTCCACTTCAAGAAACGCTTCACCGCGCCAGTTATGAATACCGTTAGCGAGAGGATCGGTCACACCATTCAACACGCACTCAACAACGTGCGGCAGCCGCAGAAGGCCGTGGGACAGCACTCCTCTCATCTCGGCATCCAGATGGAAAGACGTCTGAATTTCTGAATGATTGCGCGGTATCCCAGCTTTTTGAAGAGCCGCAAGTGCAGTTTTCTCAACCTTGGCAACAGTTTGCATGTGTTGTCCTAGAACTCTGTTTTCCGATAACGGAGAGAATTTCGTAGATAGAGGGAGATTTTGGAAATTGCCTTCTCAATTCGAGTAGCAACCACTCGACAGACAAAAGCCACCGACCCAGAACTGAGAAGCATTCGCCTTGCAGCTAACTACCTTAGTCACTGGTCCCATCAGTTGTAAAAATAGGTATTTTTACATTGCTTTACGATGACTAGGAAAAATCAGACGCAAAGGCACCTGAGCGCATTTTCCCACGGATAACCTGACATGAGTCCTCCTTTCTTTTATCACTCACACCCCTCCTCGGGTGCTCAACACTTGCTGAGGCGATAAATCATATCGGATATGCTAGAGGTATTGAAGCGCAGGGCAAGCCAGTTTTTATCGCGATCTTGCAAATTTTTCAATCACCACGTTTCCATAAATTTACCCTGCCGAACTATCGATATCATCATAAGTCATTGTTATATCGTTATATTATATAAAATCAGCGGATACTCATTCTACGTGCAAAAAACGGAAAATGAAGTTTCCACATTTTGAAAAATCTCTCTATCGCTTGCTTTTCCCAGTTTTGATTAATCCAAGAAACACTGTTTACACCAATAATCCGATACGATACGGTGGCTCAAAATCTGACCTCACGATCGCGCCGAGGTATGAAGCCATGTCAGGGAGGACACATAATGGCGAAGGAAGAGGCACTCAGCACGATTGACCCTGCCACCGTGTCAGGTGATCGAGACGCTATAAGACATCCGATCGGCGACACCGTTTACAATGCGCTATTTGCCGACCTGATTGCTTTGCGTATACCACCGGGAGAGCGACTTTCAGTCGATGCTTTAGCGCGGCAGTTTGGGGTTTCACAAACCCCGATCCGGGCCGCGTTGATTAGACTTGAGTCAGATGGCTTGGTTGCACAAAAATTCAATTCTGGTTTTAGTGCTGCCGCGCTACCGGAGGGTAAGCATTTTCGCGATGTCTATCAGACACGCGATCTCCTTGAACCCGAAATGGCCGCTTTAGCCGCGATAAGAGCGACACCGGACGACATTACTTTAGTTGAAAAACTCTGCGACGAAATGGCGGAGCTTGCTGATACGAATAATCATGAAAACTTCGGACGCTTTGCCGAGCGTGACAATGCGTTTCACGCGTATATCCTTAAAATCGCGGGAAACCAGGTTGTCGCCGAAGCAATGGCGCGTCTTTATATCCACGCCAATCTATTTCGGATTCGGTATCACACAAAAATTACCACCGATGCTGTAACCGAACATAAAGCCATCCTTGAGGCGCTTCGCATGAAAGATGCTTTTGCGGCACGCAACGCGATGAGAGCTCATATCTACAATTCGCGTCTGAGGGTGGAACCATTCTTTACTGAAGAATAGCGCATTCATGTCCGACGTTATCTGGCGGCGGAATTTTATCTGGAGGAAAATATGGCACTGGATCAACTGATGTGGATCGATTCCACCAAGGTCTTTATCAACGGAGAGTGGGTGAGCCCGGCCGGAGGAGAGACCATTGCGGTTGAAAACCCATCGACGGGCGAAATTATTGGGAAAATTGCCCGCGGCACTCCTGCGGAAGTGGATGCGGCCGTTTCTGCTGCAAATGCGGCGTTAAACGGCGAATGGGGTAGAATGACTGCGACGCAGCGCGGACGCATTCTCATGAAAATGTCAGAATTAGTGCTCAAGCGAGCCGAAGAACTCGCCATGATTGAGACATTGGATGTTGGCAAGCCGCTCAATCAATCTCGAAACGACTCCATTGCACTCGCACGCTATCTCGAATTCTATGCAGGCGCGGCGGACAAGCTGATGGGAACGACCATCCCTTACCAGGATGGGTTCACCGTCTATACCTTGCGGGAGCCACATGGGGTTTGTGGGATCATCATACCGTGGAACTACCCAATGCAGATTTTGGGGCGTGGCGTTGGAGCAGCCCTTGCCGCTGGCAACACTTGCGTTCTTAAACCGGCAGAAGACGCCTCTTTGTCATCATTGGCTTTTGCGGCAATCGCGCACGAAGCTGGTTTGCCAGCGGGCGTTCTCAATGTTGTAACGGGCTATGGCGCAGATGTAGGGGCAACTCTTTCGAGCCATTCGGGAATCCAGCACATCTCCTTTACTGGCTCCGTCGGAACCGGCGTTGCCATTCAGACTGCGGCGGCGAAGAACGTCGTCCCAGTGACATTGGAACTTGGCGGAAAATCGCCACACATCGTTTTTGATGATGTCGACCTCGAAAAGGCCATGCCAGTCCTCGTGGGCGCATGCATGCAAAATGCCGGTCAGACCTGTTCAGCAGCGTCTCGTGTTCTGGTACAGCGTGGCATTTACGAGGATGTGAAGCGACGCATGATCGAGATTTACGAAGGTCTCGTGGTCGGGCCGGCCGTTGAATCGCACAATCTAGGGCCTGTTGTTTCCAAAAAGCAGAAGCAAATCGTATCTGATTTTATCGAACGTGGAAACGCCGAGCTCAACGTCGCAGCGCAGGGCAAACTACATGCCGATGCACCGGCCGAAGGAAACTACATTCTGCCAACTCTGTTTTCGGAAGTAGAGCCGGATCATGCCCTCGCACAGCAGGAAATTTTTGGTCCGGTGCAGGTCCTCATTCCCTTCGATAGTGAGGAGGACGCTTTAAGGATCGCCAATGGCACCGAATACGGTCTTGTCGCGGGCGTTTGGACTCGTGACGGCGGCCGCCAGCTGCGCATGGCGCGCAAACTGCATTCTGGCCAGGTCTTCATTAACAATTATGGAGCCGGAGGCGGTATTGAGCTGCCTTTTGGCGGTGTTGGTAAATCCGGGCATGGGCGGGAAAAAGGCTTTGAAGCCCTTTATGGCTTTACGCACGTCAAAACCGTTACCATTTCGCACGGTTAACCTTCTGGCTGAAGCCGAAGCCCGGTGAACAATACGCAGTAACATGTGCGAACGATAGAGATCCGGACAACCAAGGGCAGGATATTCCCCTGCCCTTGGTGCATCTGATTGAACCGCCTAAGCTTTAGTACAAACTACATGTAGTTGCGGTTTCGGAGTGCTAGTCAAGAATCCAAGCTATAAGTGAAGTCCGTCAGACGAGCTTTCAAAACGGGTTGAACCAACTAAACATCAAGCGTCGCCATTCAGTAAGGGATCACATAAAAGTATGATCTACTTGAAATGGCGTCTCCGAAAATACTGAGGCTACTGTGTAGTCATTGGCAGTTCCGACAGATCCCCCTTAACTCGATCGCGGTTTTTCGAGTCCTAAAGTCGGCTTTGAGAGAATGACGTAAAAGCTCTCTTTCAACTTGATCGTCGTGAAACACCTCCACGTGACCGCACGCATCGCAGATCTGGAATGTTAAAATTCCTGCGATCATGCCCCGGACGGGCATCACTGCATATCACGAATGCGCTAAGGCTCTCGACACGATGGACGCGCCCCATATCCATCAAGCGGACCAGCGCACGATAAACCTGCAAAGGTGCGTTCAAGCCCACTTGCCGGAGATTGTGGAGAATACGATATGCACTCAAGGGCCGCTCCGTCTCCTCAAGGACAAAGAGTACGAGACGTTGGTTTCGAGTAAGCTTCCTCTCCTTACAATCAACTGCTTTTACCGAAAAGACGATCCTTCAATCTGACAGAAATCACATCGGCTCAGACGAGATTCTGATTTTCATAGGATTGTTATGTTATCTTATAACGATGCAATTGACTAACGTAATAACATTACATATCACTGCGATGTCAATTGCCTGAGAGATCACCATCCATGCCCAATACCTGCCTGAAATTTGACGATCTGACGCTGGGATATAATCGCCATCCTGCTGTACATCATCTGAGTGGTGTCGTTCGCAAGGGTAGCCTTTTGGCGGTTGTTGGCGGCAATGGTTCGGGCAAGTCAACCCTGATGAAGGGTATTGTTGGGATGCTGCGGCCCATGGATGGCGCCTGCTCGTTAGCGGCTGGCACTCGACTTGCCTATCTGCCGCAGCAGTCGGAACTGGACCGCTCGTTCCCCGCACGTGTAGTTGATCTTGTGTCGCTTGGGCTGTGGCCTCGTCGTGGTGTTTTGGGTCGTCACCGCGCTGAAGACCGTCAGGCCGTCACCAATGCACTCAAGGCCGTCGGGTTGGAGGGCTTTGAAAAGCGATCAATTGATACACTCTCCGGTGGGCAGATGCAGCGGGCGCTGTTTGCACGTGTGTTGGTACAGGATGCCGATCTCATCCTTCTCGATGAGCCGTTCAATGCCGTTGATGCGCGCACTATAATTGATCTGATAACCCTGATCAAAAGTTGGCATGATGAAAACCGTACGGTGATGGTCGTTGTGCACGATCTTGATCTGGTGCGCGAGCATTTTCCGGAAGCGCTGCTGTTGGCACGGCAGCCGATCGCGTGGGGCGAGGTGCAAAAAACCTTGTCTGCAGAAAATCTTTTACGTGCCAGGCACTACCATGAAACCTGGAACGAGAATGCTCCGTGGTGTGAACCCGCAGAGGTTGGTCACGATCACCATCACGGCCATAAGCATGCACAAATTGAGAAGCCAGCTATTACTAGTCAGCGCGTAGCGGCTGCGGCCAAGGCATGACCATGCTCTATGACGCTCTGTTCCTTCCCTTCATCGAATTCGCCTTCATGCAAAGGGCGCTTGGTGGCGCTCTGCTGCTGTCGCTGAGCGCTTGTCCGGTGGGCGTATTTTTAATGTTAAGGCGTATGAGCTTAACTGGCGACGCAATGGCTCACGCAATTCTTCCTGGTGCCGCTGCCGGCTTTCTCATGTACGGGTTGCAGATCGTGCCAATGACGATTGGCGGTTTGATCGCAGGCATTTTTGTGGCGCTCGGGGCTGGTGCGGTTGCACGTCTGACGGTGCAGAAGGAGGACGCCTCTTTGGCCGCCTTCTATTTGATCTCGCTGTCATTGGGCGTGCTGATGGTATCATTACGTGGATCGAGCATCGATCTCATGCATGTCTTGTTTGGCACCGTGCTTGCTTTGAACAATGATGCACTCAATCTCATTGCACTGGTTGCTATTACCACTCTGGTTTCTCTTGGGCTGTTCTGGCGCGCGCTAGTGGCCGAGTGTATGGATCCATTATTTTTGCGGTCAGTTTCCCGGCTTGGTTCGCTAGTGCATTTCATTTTTCTCGGCCTTGTCGTCATCAACCTCGTAGCCGGTTTCCAGGCACTCGGAACATTGCTGTCGGTCGGATTAATGGTTCTACCTGCGACATCCGCCCGGTTCTGGACACAGCATGTTGCTGCAATGTGTTTGCTCTCGGTCGTTATAGGAGTGCTCTCGTCAGTTTCGGGATTGTTGTTGTCCTATCACGCATCCCTGCCCTCGGGTCCGGCCATCATCCTTTCTGCTGGAGCAATCTACTTCATATCCGTCATTGCAAGCCCACGTGGCCTGCTTTTGTCGCGATTACCTCGCTCTGCTCACAGAGCCGCTTGATCTCAAACTGCTATTGGAAAAATCATGAATAAACGGACGCTCCTTCTCACTGGCCTCATCGCCGCCTCGCTCGGCATATTCGGCGCTCCGGTCTTTGCCCAAGATAAAAAGTTGTCAGTCGTTGCTAGCTTCTCCATCCTTGGCGATCTGGCACAACAGGTCGGCGGTGAACACATTGAGCTCAAAACACTTGTCGGGCCTGATGGTGATGCGCATGTCTATGAACCACGCCCAGCCGATGCCATGGCTTTGGCGCGCGCCGACGTCATCATTGTCAATGGTCTTCTGCTCGAGGGCTTTATGCAGCGCCTGATTGAGGCCAGCCAGGCAGAGGTGCCAGTCACCACCGTCACCGACGGTGCCAACATTTTAAACGACCCCAAGGGTGGGCACTATCACTTTGTCGATGGCAAAGCGATTTTCCATGCCACACCCAATGATCCGCATGCATGGCAATCGGTCGCCAATGTCAAAATCTACGTCCAGAATATTGAAAAGGCATTTTGTGCAGCCGATGCTGAAGATTGTGCGACGTACAAATCCAATGCCGCCGCCTATATCGAAAAGCTCGCAGCGCTCGATACAGACATAAAGGCGCAGATCAGCGCGATCCCGCAGGATCACCGCGTCGCTGTCGTCGCGCACAATGCCTTCCGTTATTTCGAGCGGGATTACGGCATTGCTTTCCTTTCTCCGCAAGGCGTTTCCACCGAATCTGAGGCATCTGCCGCCGATGTGGCTTCGCTGATCCGGGAGATCCGGGAAAAGCGTGCTGCCGCCGTCTTTGCCGAGAACATAGCTGACAGCCGTCTTGTCGAGCAGATCGCATCGGAATCCGGGCTGACGCTCGGAGGCACACTGTATTCGGACGCGCTGTCGCCATCTGATGGCCCAGCGCCAACCTATATCGATATGATGCGCTACAACGTCAAAACCCTCATGTCGGCTATCAACAAAAGCTGAGCTCAAACAGTCATGCCACTAATATGTGGCCGGCAAATGTTATGTAATATCATTAAGGAGAGTTGATTATGAAACACTGGATAATGGGCGCGTCCGCCCTGGCGATTGCCGTTAGCCTCGGCGGCCCAGCTGCCTTTGCCCATGATGATGAAGATGTAACGCTGTACCGTGTATTCGTTGGCGATCACGCTGATGGGAAGGTGACAGCCTTTGATCTCAGCAAACCAGAGAACCGCTGGGATTTCAAAACGACTGGTCAAAATAAACTCTATAGCATGAATGATGGCGCCAATATCGTTGCTGTTGAGTCAGATAATGACACGGTTCACTTTATTAACAGCGGTATTTCTCTGCACTCGCATGGTGATCATTCGGATATTGATATCAGCGAGCCAAAAGCTATCGATACACCTCTTAAGGGACCGCGGCCTTTTCATGTGATCGATCATGATGGGAAAATTGTCGTCAATTTCGATAAAGGTGGTTACGCAGAAATTCTGAATGGTTATGAGCTTTCTCAGGGCGAACTGAAAGGCAGTCAGCTGAAGCAGGGTAAGCCTCATCATGGCTTTGCTGCACCGGTTGGAAAATACTGGGTCACCACCGTAGCATCCGAAGAGCCTGTCGAAGGCGACAAGGCTCCAGCACGTGTTGGTCTTCAGGCTGTACAAGCTGACGGCACCCCGGCTGGTGAGGTTGCGACATGCACGGGTATTCACGGAGAGGCTTTCTCCGGCATTTATCTCGCAGCTGGCTGTAAAGAAGGTATTTTGACAGTGACTGCGGGTCCGGATGGCCCACAGACAAAAATGCTGGCTTACCCAGCGGATTTGCCGGGCGGCCAAACAACTGGCACGCTGCTTGGTGCCAGAAGTATGCAGGTATTCCTCGGAAACTACGGGCCTAAAGGTCTGGTTGTCGTGGATCCGGCTGATGAGCCGAATTTCCGCTACATCGAACTCCCATTCCGCCGCATTGATTTCGCACTTGACCCGGCAAATGCCCGGTTTGGATATGTGCTGACAGAAGATGGCACTCTTCATCAAATTGATATTCTGGAAGGAAAACTGGGCAAAAGTGCTAAGGTAACAGAACCTTACTCAATGGATGGACACTGGAATGATCCACGCCCGCGCATTGCTATGGCTGGTGATGAAGTGGTTATGAGTGACCCTAATGCCGGAGTCGTCCGCCGCATTGCAAAAACTGACCTGAAGGAGCTTGGCACCATTAAGGTCGATGGCAAACCCTACAATATCGCGGTTGCTGGCGGCAGCGGTAAGGTTCATGAGCATGGCGATGCTCATAGCCATGGAGATCCTCAGATTTACAAAGGTATCTTTGAGGATAGCCAGATCAAGGATCGCCCGCTTTCAGATTACGAAGGCGACTGGCAGTCAGTTTATCCTTATCTTCAGGACGGTAGTCTTAACCCTGTTTGGAAACATAAAGCAAAAGGCAACGAAAAAACTGCGGAGCAGATTCGGGCAGAATATGACGCTGGCTATAAAACGAATGTAGAGCGCATCACTATTGAAGGCGACAAGGTGACCTTCTACGAGGATGGCAAGCCAGCTGCAGGTCGCTATGTTTACGATGGTTATGAAGTCCTGACGTACAAGAAGGGAAATCGTGGCGTTCGCTTCATCTTTAAGAAGACAGAAGGCGATGCAAAAGCGCCGCAGTTTATCCAGTTCAGTGATCATGGCATTTATCCAGCGAAGGCACACCACTATCATCTCTTCTGGGGCAATGACCGCAGTGCCCTGCTCGATGAAGTTGTCAACTGGCCGACATATTATCCATCTGCTTTGAATTCAAAGCAGATCGTTGAAGAGCTGATTGCTCACTAGTTTTCAGCGAGTGCTTTGCGGCGTTCTGTCTTTGAATGGAGCGCCGCGAATTTCAACAGAACTTACACGACGTGTCTAAATCTACCTTAGACGGCACATCCGCGTCGCCATATCAATAAACTGCTACATAGTTCCTGACATTTGAACGATTTCATGGGAAAACATGCAGCAGATAATATAGTATTATGCTGCATCTTGATAAACCAAAAAAAGCGACAGCCTTCTTCGCTCGAAAGACAAGTCGATGAAGTTTGCTTTTATCGATACGGAGAAGGACCATATCTCGCTTTTGTGCACCTTAGCAGGTGTCAGCATCAGTGGCTATTATGCATGGGATCGCGTCTTCTGGCGCATATTCGCAATCAGTTTGCAATGTCACGTGAAGCCTATGGTAGCCCTCGAATGCACGTCGAACTGAATGAAGAAGACATTCGGGCAAGTCGTCACCGCGCGGCGAGACTGATGCGTGAAAACGGTCTTAAGGCCCGGCAGAAACTCGCTTCAAATGCACAGCCGACAGCAATCGCCGATCACGCACGCTGCGCCTGTTGATGCGAGCATGTCGCTCGAAATTCCAGCCAGCGTTTGCAAAAGCTTAGGCCTGGGTAGCGCGCGGCATTGGATACGTTTTGATGAACTTAACCGTTTCACATGGCGGGACTATGACTTACGCCCAGAACCTGATGGTACCTTCCACTACAGAGTGTTGCCGCGTGGGCTTATTGAAGATCTGAGAAATGGGATTATCGAGGCGCAAAAAAACTCGACGTGCTCAACTCATACCGCGAGAATCTGACGCCTAATGGACAGATCACTAGAAAGTGCATTCATGATCGGTAGTTTGTCCCTTAGTCTGCTGGGGCCTCGGATAAAGACTGCTTGAAATCCGCAACGCGTACTGACGCAGTGATCGCAGGCTTCAATACTTGCGATGAAGGACTTGTTTTCCGCTGCTGTCTGCTATGAATGTAGGCGCAGAATCTGAACAACAATTGATGCCTGATAATGACCGACCCCATCCACATTCTCAAAACCGTTTATGGATACGATACCTTCCGTGGGCGGCAAGCGGAGATTGTATCGCATGCGATAGCCGGCAATAATGCATTCGTCCTGATGCCGACGGGCGGCGGTAAATCGCTGTGCTATCAGATTCCCGCCCTTGCGCGGCCAGGCATGGGGATCGTGGTTTCGCCGCTTCTGGCGCTGATGGCCGATCAGGTCTCCGCGCTCCGGCAGGCGGGTGTGAAGGCTGCGGCACTCAATTCCGACCTTGCTGGCGATGACAGGCTGGCCTTATGGCGTGATATCCATGATGGGGCGCTTGATCTGCTCTATGTGGCGCCTGAAACCCTGCTCAGACCGAATACATTGCAACGCCTGAGCGAGGTGCCTCTTTCGCTGATCGCAATCGACGAAGCACATTGTCTTTCGCAATGGGGACATGATTTCCGGCCGTCCTATCGGCAGCTTGATGTGTTGATGGCGCAGTTTCCCGACACGCCACGCATGGCATTGACCGCGACCGCCGACGAGCCAACACGTGCGGAAATCCTGTCGCATCTGCAGATTGAAAAGCGCGATGCCTTCATCACCGGTTTCGACCGTCCCAATATTCGCTACGCGATCATGGAGAAGGACAATCCCCGCGCGCAGTTGAAGCGATTTCTACAGGATCACCGGGGCGAAAGCGGTATCGTTTACTGTCTTTCGAAACGGAAGACAGAAGAAACAGCCGAATGGTTGCGCAGCTTGGGCTACGATGTCCTCTGCTATCACGGCGGCATGGAGAAGTCTGCGCGCGAGGCGAACCAATCACGGTTCCAGCATGACGAAGCTGTCATCATGGTGGCGACGATTGCCTTTGGGATGGGTATCGACAAGCCGGATGTACGTTTCGTCGCCCATTTCGATCTACCCGGAAGCATCGAAGCCTATTATCAGGAGACAGGGCGTGCGGGGCGCGACGGACTTCCAGCCGAGGCGATGATGCTCTACGGTTATGACGATATCGTCCTGCGCAGCCGCTTCATTGAGGAATCCGACGCGCCCGATCAGCGCAAGCGGATGGAACGGCAGAAACTCGACACACTTCTTGGGCTCGCGGAAACCGCGCGCTGTCGCAGACAGGTGCTGCTGTCTTATTTCGGTGATCGATGCGAACCATGCGGCAATTGCGATACCTGCGCTGAACCGCCATCCCTCTTCGATGGGACAATAGCCGCGCAGAAAATATTGTCCTGCATTCACAGAACCGGGGAACGGTTCGGGCAAGCCTATATTGTCGATGTCCTTCTTGGCGTGGAGGATGAGCGTATCAGCCGCTTTGGCCACGACCAGATTTCCACTTTCGGAATCGGCCGCGAGCATGACAATCACACTTGGCGCGCGATCGTACGGCAGTTGGTCGCGCAGCGGCTGATTGATGTCGACTTTGTCGGACACGGCGGTCTGTCGATCTCGGAGACAGGCAGGCAGTTTTTGCGCGCAAAGCAGTCGCTCATGTTGCGTGTTCCGCCGAAATCGAAGCCATCGCGTGGTACTGTTTCGCGTAGGAAATCTGTAACATCCGCCCTTTCGGAGCGTGATGAGGCGCTGTTTGACGCGTTGCGCGAGAAGCGGCTCGAGATCGCGCGTTCACAAAATGTGCCGCCTTACGTCATTTTTCACGATCGAACACTGATCGAACTGGCCACAGCCCGACCAGTTTCACGCACCCAGATGGCTGATGTGCCCGGTGTCGGCGATACGAAGCTCGAACGGTATGGCCCGGCTTTTTTGGCCGTCGTCAAAGCACACGAATAGTAAGGTTGACTTCACGTGTGTTGAAACAAGAAATCTGCTGCAGCCTTTGGAAAGACGCCATCAGCTGGACAGCTTCAGGAACTGTTGCAAACTTCCGTCAATGGTCGCTGATTTATGATCCGGTTTTCAAGCAAGCCGGGATTATGTGATGTTCAAGGGCCGTCATTTCGATAAGTCAGTAATCTTACTTCGTGTGCGATAGTATTCCGCGTGAATCTGATCAAGGCATCCGTGCATTAATTCCCCCTCCCCTTCTGTTCAGGCATTTGCAGGAAAACCCGTGACGGACTATAGTCATTGTAGTCAATATGGTTATAGGGGAAGCGGCGCACCAACGCATGATGATACGAACTGGACGATCGCTGGCGTGAAGGCAAAGCTTTCGGAGGTCATGGAGCGCGCAACTGGCACCCCAGACGATTACCCGCAATGGGAAGCCTAGCGTTGTGGTCGTCTCTGCAGAAGAGTGGCAGAAGAAAACCGCACGTAGGGGATCGCTAGCCGAGTTTCTATTATCATCGCCTCAGCGTGGCGCTAATCTGGATGTCGAGAGACAGCACGACGAGCCGCGTGACTTTTCGCTGTGAGTTTGCTTCTTGATACGAACTTTCTGTCGGAGGTGACAAAGCCTCGCCCCAATGAAGGTGCTCTCAAGTGGCTCCACGGGCTGGATGAGGACCGCACATTCATCAGCATAATATCGATAGCTTAAATTCGCCGTGGCGTCGCTCTGATGAATAGTGGGAGAAAGCGCGATTCTCTGAACGATTGGACGCATAGTTGCAATGCGAAGCCGAACTTGTTGTGAGCACGCCGGCGCAACCTGATATACCCAAGATCTTCACCGGACTGTGAGGTAAGCAGACGCAACAGCGCGTCTTTCTGTCGATCGGTTAGAGTGACACGCCGCGGCATCAATTTTCCTTTATCAAGACAGATTACGTTAAAGATGCTTTGTTAAAGATGCTGGTTAAGATACAGTACCAGCTAAGGGAAGAACTGCGGCTAGCGCGCCGCCTCAAACCAGCGTTTGTGACACATGCTGATTGGATATGCTCGCGTTTTGAAAGCTGATGGTTCGCAGTCTCTCGACCTGCTGCACGACGACTTGCGCGCTGCTGGCATCGATCAGAACAATAATTATGAGGATCGTGCTTCCGGCAGTTTCGACGATCGACCCGAACTGGCCACCTGCCTCAAATCTCTGCGCGACGGCCATGTGCTTGTGGTCTGGAAGCTCGACCGCCTGGGGCGGTCGCTTGCTCACTTGGTCAACATCGTGAAGGATCTGTCAGTCCGCAAAGTCGGTCTGCGTGTGCTAACCGGAAAGGGCGCTCAGATCGACACTACGGCCGCATCTAGGCCCATGATATTCGGTGTCTTCGCCACCCTGGCCGAGTTCGATCGTGACCTAATTCGCGAACGGACCATGGCCGGTCTCGACGCCCCAAGAGCGCGCGGTCGCAAATTCGCCATCACAAAAGCGCAGGCGCGCCTTGCACAGGTCGCCATGACGCAACGCGACACGTCCGCCTCTGATCTGTGCAAGGAACTCGGCATCGGGCGCGTCACGCTTTACAGCTACGTGGGTCCGAAAGGCGAACTCAGAGACTATTGTAAGCGCGTTCTAGGCTGAGGGGCATGATTGTGAGCGGACAGCAGTTCAACGACCGTGACATCACTCCTCTTCAGTTTCGTGCACTTGTGCTTCTGAACCCATTCAATGAAAAATTGCTGGGCCGCCTCGCCGCAATGGGCTTACGAGAGTGCCATCTGACCGCGGGATGCCTGTTTCAAACAGTCTGGAACCAGATTTCTGGCCGTGATCCTGCGTGGGGCATAAAAGATTACGACATATTCTACTTTGACGACCAAGACCTGTCGTTGGATGCCGAGGATCGGGTGATCCGATGGGTTGCTGAAGCAACGGCAGACATGCCAATTAAGGTTGAGATAAAGAACCAGGCACGCGTGCACCTTTGGTATCGCGACCGATTTGGAGGTAATTATCCGCAGCTTAATTCCGCGCGCGCAGGCATCGATCGCTATTTAATCTCCTGCACATGTATTGGAATTGACGCGAAGACCGGCCAGTTATACGCCCCTTACGGCTTGCATGATCTCATTTCGGGCACGCTGGCTATGAATCCGCTCAACCCCCGACCGGAATTGTTTCGACAGAAAGCAATAAGCTACCAGCAGAGATGGCCATGGCTTCAGATAGTCGAATAACGGATGAGCGTTTTCCACCTTTTTGCGGGTCTACGCAGCTGCGCTTGGTGTAGGATTTCGCCTCTTCCCGCAAACGACCCCTATGACAGATACGGACGTCGTTACCCGCAGGCGGTGCTGTCACGTTGTTTGCCATGCGGGCGCGTATAAGCGGCAAGGTGGATTTCAGGCGAGTTGCAGCGCGGCCATCCTCCATTGGGTAGTTGCGGCTTGACGGAAGGATCGGATCTGGGCAGCGGGGCGATTTGATTTGGCGGGAACGAAATGGTTTCGGACGGCTGAGAAGATCGAGACAAATTATTGCAGCGATCTGATCGACCTAAATCCTTGCCGGGTTCGTTCACGCTTTCGAAAGGGCAGATGCGAATTTTCGGCCCTGTTGTTCAGGCCTTTATGAGAGCGATGCTCAACGGCGGGCATGACCTGACGCCTGGCGGCGCCATAGGATCGCAACTTGTCGGTGATGATGCGCTTGGGCGCCAAGCCTTGTTTCTTCAGCAAACGGACCAGCAATCGTTTGGCTGCCTTGGCGTTGCGGCTAACCTGAACGATTTCATCCAGGACATATCCGTCTTTATCCACGGCGCGCCACAGCCAGCACTTTCTCCCGCCGATGCGAACGACGGCCTCGTCGAGATGCCACACGTCGCTGGAAGAAGGCGGTTTGCGGTGTAACCGCGCTGTGATCATGGAACCGTGCGACCTACACCATCGGCGGATTGTTTCATACGAAACTGCCACACCGCGCTCCAGCATCATTTCCTCTACTTCGCGCAGGCTCACATTGAACCGGAAATATAGCCAGATTGCGCGGGCGACGATTTCAATAGGGAAGCGATGATTCTTGTAGGTCGGCGACGAGCTGTTCATCCTACCCGACTATCGCAAATCGATTGACGAAAAATCAATGTGACAACACCGGTCACCTTGCGTTTTCATAAGCGCCCTTAATGTGCACCCACGAAGCTGGAGATGGCGGCTAAAGATCGGGGAACCCTCGACATACGGTGGGATAAATATCCGCTATTTGAGCGAGGCAAGCCCGCATCGAATATGGTCAAGCGGTATCCAACCCGCGTATCAGAGCTTGATCACCGACGTCCAGGAGTTCCGCCTCCACCAATACGCGTTTACTGTGTTTGACCGATCGTTCAGGAGGGTGGTTAACTGTGCCTAAATCATTGACAGCGGACATCAGAGCGTTCTCGGAACCGCACCTTCCAGCCTTTGACCTGATCGTCGCATTGGGCGTTTGGTACGCGATGTTCCGTGGGTGAACCACTTAATTGTGTGAGCTCCTTTATGGGATTTATGAAACGTCTATAGCTTGTTATTGTCGCCATTGAGTTGTTTGTCGGACAATCGAAGCTTCATCGAGATAGATCACGACGAAGGCCCGGAAATGGCGTTATCGAATATTGGATACGATGACGCAATCCGTCCGGCATCCGTTGTGATTATCGCAGACGGTTAACTGTTGTCACGGAGGCTTGTCGTAATCATGAATCTCGAAGGCAAGAATATCGCAATCGTCGGTGGGGCCGGACTCGTCGGTTCCCACACGCTGGAAGCAATTCTGAAAGAAGATGTCGCGAAAGTATTAATCATCGATAATTTTAAACGTGGCAAGATGAAAAACATCGTGCACGCATTAGAGGACAGTCGCGTCCATCTGCTAGATACGCCAACCGACATACTGCGCACCGACGTTCTGACGGATACGTTAAAGGACGTCGATGCTATTGTTCATCTGGCATCAATGTGGCTGACGTTTTCTCAACTATTTCCACGCTCGGCAGTTGAGGAGAACGTGATTGGTGGTTTCAATGTAATTGAGGTGGCCTGCCGCCTTGGCATCAAGAAAGTTGTCTTCGCTTCATCGGCTTCGGTTTACGGAGATGCGGTGCAAAAACCGATGAAAGAGGAGCATCCGCTTAACAACACGACTGTATATGGCGCTACCAAGATTTGCTTGGAGCACCTTGCAATGGCTATGCACCATTTATACGAGACGCAAATCGTCGGTTTGCGATACTTCAATATCTATGGACCGCGACAAGATTCTCGGGGCGCGTACAATTCTGTGATCGTAAAATTTTTAGATAGCGCAGAAAATGACAGACCGCTGACAGTGTTCGGCGATGGTCAGCAATCTTACGACTTTATTTCGGTGAAAGATACCGCCCGTGCGAACGTTTGTGCGCTCAAGTCTGAGACGCCCTTCGGAATCTTCAACGTATGCACCGGACGTGCAACTTCTATACTGGATTTGGCTAAATGCATAATGAGCGCGACGCAGTCGAAGTCGTCGATCCATCGTCTTCCGGAGGCACCTAGCTTCGTAACCGACCGCGTCGGTTGCCCCGAAGCTGCCCGGCATAGCATCGACTTTTCTGCCACTGTTCCACTCGAAGCGGGAATCGCAGAGTTCGCAAAGTGGCGCCGGGATCACAATGGTATCCCAGAAAATGTGTCCGTGCTCCATGGTGAAAAAGCTGGACGGATTCAAAGAGCGTAACGCATCGCGCTCGACTTCGAAGTCGCATCCCTCCTCGCAATGGCTGGTAATTGGGATGAAAAATCTGGGGTTTGATTGCAGCGTTGCGTGAGATGCGCGGACGCCTCGCCCAACCGACGGGAGACATTAATGTCTGGTGAGAAGAGGCAATTTGCTGGCGCGTTCTTGCTCAACGATCAAGGGGAGGTCCTTCTGCAACTTCGCGACCAGGATCCGAGCATCGATAATCCTGGAAAGGTCAGTGTTTTCGGCGGTAGCGTTGAGGTCGGCGAAACGTATCGCGAAGGACTTCTTCGTGAGTTGAAGGAGGAACTCGATCTCACGATCGACGTACACCAGCTTCGGTTCTTGGGAACCATCAGCAAGACCGAGAATGACGTGACTACGGACTGTGAATTCTATTTCGCCGAAGTCGGACGTTTCAGCTCTTACACGGTGCAGGAAGGGCTCGGCTTGGTGCTTCCATTGTCCAATTCTCATCTGGATCCGAGACTCACTCCGACGTGCCTCGCGATGGTGAGAGAATTACAATTTAAACAAGATTATGCGCTCGCCACAGGTAAAAGCGACACCCAGCGCCTTAATGCGCTCGCCTCCGTCTATGGCGACGACAGCCGTACATTTGTTCGCAACGTGATACACGACCTCAGCCCGCAGACCATAGTGGAATTCGGCTGTGGCCATGGCCATATGGCGCTCTACTTTGCGAGCCTTTTCCCCCAAGCCCATATTTTCGCGGTAGATGCATCAATCGAGCAGTTGAATGCAGCGCATGAGAATCAGGCGAGGTCGAATGTAGAGAATGTTAGTTTCCTGCATACAAGCGAAACTGAAAGACTGCCACTAGAAGTTGATATAATCTTCAGCCGGTTTGTTATCATTCACCAGCAGGACGAGAATGCTTATCTTGATACGTTGAAGTCGTTCTGTTCCGACAAAACGATCGTCGTTCTGATCGAACCTGTACTGAGCGGCATGATCGCGGTGCCGCATGTCGATGCAGTTTACCTTGCCAACCAGCTGACGATTGAACTCGGGCAATCCAAGGGCATCGACTACGGTCTTGGCCAACGGGCTATCGAGGCGATCACAGCGCGATTCAAAATAGACGAAATGAAGGTCTTTCAGCCGGTTCTGAGATCACCTACCCATAAGTCGATTATCGCGAGATCTTTTGATCACATATCGGAAGAACTCGTGCGACGGTCCTTATGTACAGCGGAAACGGCGGCGCAAGTATCTCAGCAACTGCACAATTTCGTTGAAAACCCGGACATGGCCTGCGCGGGAATGCAAATAGTCCATTTAGCAGGAAGGCTGAAGGGACGCTGACGCACCGACCAACGTTCGCCGAATGTATGCCGACCGGCGGGACAAGCTGGGGTAGTATAAAAAACCGGTCACAAGGCGTTGTCCATAAAAGTTGCCGCCGATGAGGCAAAAAATATCTAATGATTTCCTATGAAAACTTTTTACACGTATCCTCAACCAACCACAAAACGAAAGGGTCGTGCATGTCTGTTAGGCCGATACTCGAGGTGGCTTTGGCTATGACGCCGGTTTATGCTCCGACCGCTAATGTTGGAGTGGCAGTTATCATGTTGTGCAAAGGCGAAGCTGGAGCCCGCGGTGCGTTTGACGCTGCAGACGTCCTCAAACAAGCATGCAACGTGTGACAAGGGGGTACCTATGTCCAGCGCGTTCCACGAGATCCAGTAAGTAGGACATAACATCGCCACCTGCTAACAGATCGCGCTTGTCGTCCAGTTCGCAAGGACGGATTTTATCTTCCGGCGCAACTTCAATGTTCAGTTGCGCCGTTTTCCTTGACTTGCGACGGTGGCGATTTTCGATCGTTTTTTTCCTCAGGCTTCAGGCCCAGTAGTATCATCGCCGTGTCAAACAACGGATACGATACATGCTCGGCTTCAAGTCCGAAGCCGCCGCCAGCATCACTCTGGCTGGTATGTATCGTGCTCGTTCACATGATGCGTAAGCTGCAAGGCAATTTCAGGTCAACCGCACCGCTTCCACGCAAAAAACAATTCACAGCGTTTGCGGCATAGTTGCGCCCAGCGGTCAGCCTTATTTTGTCCCGCCGAAATTTTGCGACAGATCCATTCTGAAAAGATGAATATCTTGTCGGCTGTACTTGTCATCACATCATTTGCTTTGAAAGCGCGGGGGGGGTAGGTAATGTGAGACCGCGAAGTTCTTTAAGCTGCAATCTTAGCGTTTCCCGTCCAACGCAATATCAGCGAGGTGCCAAAATTAATCCGCTAATTATTCTTTACGGCGATGGGGATCATCGTTGGGCAAAATATCGCGAATATAGTCTCGGGTTTTCCATTCCGGCGCAGGAGGTGTCGGATGTTCCTTGCGTGGCACGTGAGGAGACTTTCCATTATCGACCATCTGCGGGAGATAGCGTGGACAGTTGGGATAAATTTCACATTCGACCCGTACGACTACTTTAGCTCCAAAATGCCGGTCGAGTACCGCTGGGTCAGTGGTCGCGATGGCTTTGCCATTGATCCTTATACGGCGGCTTTTACCGTCGAAGACGACAAAGAGCATACCAATATTTGGGTTCTTCACAATGTTGCCCAGTGTTCTATACATCGAGTTTCCATCATATTCAGGATATTCAAGCGCATTTGGCCCGACAACTTGAACAAAGCCAGGATCGCCTGACTTGATGTTGCAGTCCACATATCCCTCGTAAGCGGATGCGATAAAGAAGAATCTAGCCTGACTTATGATATCTATCTCGTCATCCCAAAACTGATAGTGTTTTCGACGACGCTCAATAGCTTCGGCGGTTCTGCGGCCATCAAATTTGTCTTGCCACTCTCTCATACCTTTATGAAAGAAGGCTCTGTTTTCGAATTCCAACCTATACCCCTTCCTTGCGAACATTTGCACAATAACTGAAGTATTCCATATCCAGAACTATATTCAGTATATAGAATAATAATCGAGGACTTTGCAAGGTTCTTCCGACGCTCAACAACCCGGATTTGCATCTGAATATGGAAAAACTTGACACACCGATATCCGCCGCACCATTTACCGAGTAATTCAATATACTGAAACGGCCCCTCTATGGAGAATAGCATGACGAAGAAAAGCGGCGCCCCTGCACTCGTGCGTGGTCTACGAGTTCTCGAGTTGATAGCTGGTTCCATGGAGCGACAAAATTTGACGACGATCGCTACAAACCTAGGTATCGCGATGAGTTCTGCACATTCGATCTGCACCACGCTGATGAACGAAGGCTATCTTTCGCGACGTAGCGATGCAACCTTCGACTTGACACTGCGTATCCTTGACTTGGCCAGTTCCAAGATTAACCGCTATGAAATAGTTGAACATTTTCATTCGGCCTGCGACGAGATCCAAATTATCCGAGAGAACGGCGCAACGCTTTCGGTACTTGAGGGACCTGACGTGTACTTTATCGCGACGCGTAACAGCCCACAGCCATTGGGTGTAACGTTCAAAGCTGGCACTAGGCTACCGGCCTGTTGCATGGCAAGCGGGCGCGCCTTGCTGGCGTCTTTAAGCGATGATGAGGTTAAAGCGCTCTATCCAGACGATGAGTTGCCACAGCTGACGAAGGATAATCCCAAGTACCGGGGCGAACTTCTGGCGATTTTACGACAGACACGCGAACAAGGCTATTCTGAAGAGATCAAAGGGACACGTCCGCATATGTGCTCGTATGGAGCCGTCGTGTCAGGGGGAGCGAACAAGGCAATCGCCGGCGTCGCAATTACGATGTATGAGGGTGATCTCACGCCCAAAGTGGAGCTTCAGGCTATTGAGGCTATTCAACTCCTAGCCAGGAAGCTTTCGCGATTCGGCGACCTTATTCACTAGGCTATTTGCGTCCAAAAAGCTCATTTTCGACCACGTTTGTACAAATCCAACTCAAACGGGCTTGACCGTGAATGGACAACCCGCTAACGCTTATTTATTCCATATGCTGAATTATCTTCAGCTGGTCGAAGTATATGATGGAGGAGGATACTATGACCTCATTTAGGGCGGCAGCGGTTCAAGCCACACCTGTGGTGGGTGATACGAAGGCAACAGTGGACAAAGTCGTCGATCTTATAGGAAGACTAGCCAACCAGGACGTCAACGTAGCCGTTTTCCCTGAAGCCTTTGTAGGCGGATACCCGAAAGGTGCAAATTTCGGCGTCACAATCGGTTCCAGAACTGCTGAAGGACGAAGCGAGTTCGCCTTCTATCACTCTCAGGCAATTAATGTTCCTGGCCCTGAAACGGCACTCATTGCGGAAGCGGTTCAAGCAGCAGAGATATTTCTTACTATTGGCGTCATCGAACGGGATGGTGGGACTTTATATTGTACTGCACTTTACTTCACGCCTGATGGGCTTGCCGGGAAACATCGCAAGCTGATGCCCACAGCTTCTGAAAAACTTATTTGGGGCTTCGGTGATGGCTCTACGCTGAAAACCGTGGAGACCCCATGGGGGGCGATGGGGGCCGTAATTTGCTGGGAAAACTATATGCCGTTGATGAGGATGGCGATGTTTGGTCAGAACATTAAAATTTACTGCGCTCCTACGGCAGACGATCGAGATACCTGGGTAGCGACGATGCGCCATATCGCATTGGAAGGCCGTTGCTTCGTGATCTCATCGTGCCAATACCTGACGACAGAGGATTCCCCAAGCGCGATTGTTAACCACCTCCCACACAGCGGTTCGAACGTTCTCATGCGCGGAGGGGCACTTATCGTCAGCCCGTTAGGCCACATCGTTGCAGGTCCTGATTATTCAGGAGAAACAATCCTAATCGCGGATCTAGATACTGACGACATTACCCGAGCGCAGCTGGATTTCGATGTAGTTGGTCATTATGCGCGCCCAGACATATTCCGTTTGGACGTAAACGATGCGCCGCAACAGGTCGTCACGTTCAATAAATAGTGGTTCGAGTCCGGGCATCCGTTCTGCGTATCTATTGGCAACCCGGACCTTCAAAATCCCGTTCCGCAACTCTCGCAGTCGCGAACTGCGAGTCTATTCACTGATCATTGTAAGGGAGTGTTGTATGGTCTTTCACGTCAAGTACGATAGAACGATAGCACCACGCAAACCCGACTGCCACAATCCTGCGGCGCCGCGTTATGCATTGCGCTGGGAACAACCTGTATCCGCGATTATCTCCGACTATTTTGCCATGCAACAAAATGGACTGCCGTTAGGGCGCGAGACGGATTTTTTCAATTTTGCACGCGAAAGCTTTGCGGACGAAGATGGCCCGGATACGTACGAAATAATGCGGGCGACCGATGAACTCGGTGATACGAATGCGGTCATCGTCGGATATTGGGTGGATGCTGTGCGCCACGCTAGGTTCTGTCTTCGATCCGAACTTACCGCCTGGTTTAAAAGCGACGCTCGTCTGGCTGAAACAAGCGGCGTGTGGCGTGAAACGATTTCGGTACCTTATGACCGGCACGAAACGATCTACTCAGAGAATTGGTATCGCATTGGAATTGGCCGCACGGCGGGAAGTACAATTGTCCCGATAACCACAAATGGCTATTTTGGAGCAGCTCGAGATCGTATACCGTTGTCAGCAATTGATCCATTGAACACACCTTGTAGCGCCCCTCTCCAACAGCCGAAAGAAACTGAGTCAAAGGGGAAGCGAATCCAGATCCGCGCTCCGCTTAATATGGTGACTCTTCGGTCAGGCCAGTACTGGGCCCATGCGCACCAGGAACAGCTTGAAGACTACACCCAGAATATGCGACCGCGACTAATGACAGGCATGAGCTACCTGCTGGATAATAAGCAAAAAACGGGAACGCTCGCGCTTCGCATTCTCACTAATTTAAACGAGGATGGAAGCGAGAAACGTGAGACCTCTGTCCTCGCACACTTCATATCAATGGAGCATCTCGAAAGTTGGGCCGCATCGCATAAGACGCATCTTGATATTTACAAGCATGCCATTGCGATGAACCGTAAATTCAAGCAAGAGCGCGAATTCGTGTCATGGCACGAGTTGTTCGTAAATCAGTCTGCAAGCTTCGAGTACGTAAACTGTAATCCCACTACAGGTTTGCTCCCGTTTGCGAGCCTGGAAGGTTTCGACGGAACGGTTGCGACCCCACTCACCAAAGCTGTAGGATAACGGAAATGCTTTCTGAATCTAGTAAATATTTGACAGTTCTTCCTAGATTGGCCGGGGGTTGCTTGAACACGGCGTTACAGATGTATCAGCGGTTGTTTGCGCTATAAGCTTGACAGACCAATAAAAAATTTTACTATTCACCATCCTGAAACCTCTTCTATATATGGAATATCCTTGATGCCGGTAATCCGTCCTGATTTGAAAGAGCTGAAGGCGACCGCTGAAAGTCTGTCTCTTGACTTATCTTCCGCCGATCTCGATTTCTTTATGGAGGAGATGCAATCGACACTCGACCTTTATGACCTTGTCGAGGCAGAGCCTGATTACCTGCCGGATGTTAAGTATCCTCGCACCTCAGGCATACGGCCAGCCCTCGCAGACAACCCCTTGAATGCTTGGTACGTAAAAACTGATATCAAGGGTGCGGCTCAAGGCAAGCTGTCTGGTAAATCTGTTGTTATCAAAGACAATATTGCTGTTGCAGGTGTCCCGATGATGAATGGAGCGTCAACGTTAGAGGGGTATGTGCCGGATATAGACGCAACAGTCGTAACACGTTTGTTGGATGCAGGGGCTACCATAGTAGGAAAAGCGCACTGTGAGTATCTTTGTCTTTCAGGAGGTTCTCATACTGGCGCACTGGGTCCGGTCAGAAATCCTCATCGTTCAGACTATTCGGCTGCTGGATCATCATCGGGATGCGCGGTTCTTATCGCGACTGGCGAAGCCGATATGGCAGTCGGCGGGGATCAAGGCGGTTCTATTCGTACGCCCGCTTCTTACTGCGGTATCGTAGGCATGAAACCAACATGGGGCCTCGTCCCATACACGGGTGCTATGCCCATAGAGCTTACCATCGACCATCTGGGGCCGATGACGCGCACTGTTGCTGATAATGCGTTGATGCTTGAGGTACTCGCGGGATACGATGGATTTGATCCGCGACAATCAGCTTCTATCCAACCCCAACAATACACCGATGCACTCGGAAAATCTGTGGCCGGCTTAAAAATTGCCATCTTAAAGGAAGGCTTTGCACACGCCGAATCCGAAAACGATGTTGACGAAACCGTGCGTGCCGCCGCAGCGAAGTTCAGGCAACTTGGTGCGAATGTCGAGGAAATTTCTATACCCATGCATCGATTGGGTTCGGCCCTTTGGGTTGTCGTCGCTTTCGAAGGCGCAACGGAACAGCTGATGAAAGGCAACGGTCACGGGTTCAACTGGAAAGGCCTCTATGCCACCAGCATGATCGACGCCCATGCTAAGTGGCGTGAGCGAGCAAATGAGCTCCCGGACTCCGTCAAGAAGACAATGCTGGTCGGAGAAAGTATGATACGAGCAGGCAGCGGTCGATACTATGCGAAGGCGCAAAACCTAACCCGCAAACTCCGAGCTGAATATGACGCTGCACTGGCTCGACACGACCTTTTGTTAATGCCAACTACGCCCATGAAGGCGACACGTTTGCCGGACAACACCGCTTCACGTACGCTCGCCTTGCGTCGTGCCACAGAAAATATGGCCAATACTTTTCCATTTGATCTAACGAGTCATCCGGCGATCAGTATACCTTGCGGATCAATCGACGGTCTGCCTATCGGAATGATGCTCGTCGGAAAGCACTATGACGAAATGACGATTTACCGCGCTGCTCACGCATTTGAACAACTCGAGAGCTAACGGAAATCTTAGCGAACATACCAAAATAAAAAAGGGGAACATGCAATGACTTCAAGACGCGAGTTTCTAAAAAATGCAGCTTTGTCTTCGGCTGTCCTAGCCGTTGGCCCGGCACTTCTGAATTCAAAAGCATTTGCTGCCGACGACATCCTGGTAGGAGGCATCCACGATCTTTCAGGGGGGCTCGACCTTTACGGAAAACCGATGGCTGATGCGCTTATTCTAGCAGCCGAGGAAATCAATGAGTCTGGCGGACTCCTAGGCAGACAGATACGTCTAATCACCCAAGACCCACAGTCCAACATGCAGCAGTATACTCAAATTGCACAGAAGATGGCCCTTGCGGATAGAGTTGCTGTTGTACACGGTGGTATGACGTCCGCCTCGCGCGAGGTCATCAGACCGGTAATGCGACGAGCTAAAACGCTTTATTTTTATAACACACAATATGAAGGCGGCGTTTGCGACCGTAACACGTTCTGCACCGGTGCAACGCCTGCCCAAAATTTAGCGTCAGCTGTGCCTGAATCGATCAGCCGGTTCGGTAAATCCATTTATATCGTCGCAGCCGACTACAATTACGGACAAATCATCTCCGACTGGGTCAAAAAACTAGCCGCGGAAAACGGCGGTCAGGTGGTCGCAGTTGAGTTCTTTCCCCTCGATGTTTCCGATTTCGGCCCAACGATCCAGAAAATTCAATCGGTCGGCCCCGATATGGTGTTCTCAGCGCTCGTCGGAGGTCCACACGTTTCGTTCTACCGCCAGTGGGCCGCAGCTGGCCTCAATTCGAAAATGCCTATAGTTTCGAGTACTTTCAGTCATGGGCAGGAACAAAAAGTTCTCTCCCCTGCAGAAGGCGACGGAATTGTGACGTTTGCAAGCTATTTTGAAACGATCGATTCCCCCGTCAACAAAGCGTTTCTTGAACGCTGGCATAAAAAGTTCGGCGACAACTATCCGGTCGTTACCGAATTTGCATCGAACACCTATCAAGGTATGCATTTGTGGGCCAAGGCGGTAACTGCCGCAAACAGCATTGATCGCCAGAAGGTCATCGAGGCCTTGGAAGCTGGTATATCAATTGACGGTCCAAGTGGCTTGGTAACTATTGATCCGCAGACGCACCATGTCAAAGTTGATGCACGTATGGCGGAAACAAAGAACCAAACCTTTGAAATCCTGAAGCAATGGGATCAACAAGCCTCCGTCGATACGCAAGCGGTCTGCAATCTCGAGCGTGATCCGGATTCAAACGAACAGTTCGTCATTACACCGTAAAAGCACTCGAAGTGCCGTATTTTGCCACTGTACGCGGGACCGCGTGTAGTGACGCCATCAGCGAAGAACCTTGCCAGTTTGGTGCATAACAGAACGAGCAAGGTTGCCTTCATGGGAGGAAACCGTGACTTTCGTATTAATTGCTGGGCTGGAGATTCTGTCCAGTGTGGCCAGTCTTATCCTCATTGCAATTGGCCTTGCTATCGTGTTTGGGATGATGCGAGTGATCAATCTCGCTCATGGTGAGTTTCTAATGCTTGGCGCGTATACGGCTATAACGGCCGTCAGTCTCGGTGTGAATTTCTACATCGCAGTCTTAGTTGTAGCACCAATTGTTGTAGGTATTCTCGGCCTAATTGTTGAACGCCTCGTCATCCGTCATCTTTATGGACGCATCATCGATACAATGCTTGCGACTTGGGGGCTATCCTTATTGTTTGTGGGCTTGATAACGACTGTCTTCGGTAATACCACCACCGGCATTTCGTCTCCAATTTCAGCTGTGACGATCGGCTCCGCCAATGTCAGCGGGTACAAGTTCTTTATCATTGGGGTAGCCGTCCTCGTTGTGGGGGCGCTTGTGCTTCTTTTAAAGAAAACTGAGTTCGGTTTAATTGCGCGAGCTACGATGCAAAACCCGGACATGGCGTCGGCAGTCGGCATCGATCCTAAGCGCACCTATGCCCTAACATTCGGGCTCGGCGCGGCTCTGGCAGGCTTGGCTGGCGGAATAATGGCGCCCATAACGGGCGTGATGCCCAGCATCGGGGCAAGTTTTGTTGCGAAAGCATTCATTACTGTCATTGGCGGCGGAGCATCCGTAGTAGCTGGGACGCTCAGCGCATCCACCTTATTTGGCACGGTCAATCAGGTTACTAGTTTCCTGACAACACCCGTTCTCGGCGAGGTCGCCATGCTGCTTGCCGCCGTTGTACTTGTCCGCCTTATGCCACAGGGTATAACCGGTCGAATTTTCCGGAGTAGCATATGATGAGCATCGAATGGAAAAAATACGGGCCTGCGTTTGCAGCTATCGTCTTGGCGATGTCCGCTATCATTTGCGTACCAAAACTTTTCAACGAATATGAAGTCATGCAAATGACCGTCTACGTCATTCTGGCAATTCTTGCCCTCTCCCTTGCCTTTATTTGGGGCTTTGGTGGGATTCTATCCTTTGGTCACGCGATGTTTTTCGGATTGGGCTCATACGCTTATGCAATCGCTGCAATTAATTTCGGTGAGACAACATCGGCATTTATCGTTGCGATAATAGTTCCTTGTCTTTTTGCAGCACTACTAGGCTACTTTATGTTCTACGGCCGTATCAGTGATGTTTACCTTGGTGCCATCACGTTGACGGTTTCGTTGATTTTTTTCAAGGTCGCAAATTCGACTTCCGGTTCGGCCTACAAGATCGGTGTGGCTCCCCTTGGAGGTTTTAACGGAATTCCGTCGGTACCTAGATTGACCGTACCAGGTTTTCCTACCTGGGAGCTTAACACTATCGAACTCTTCGCTGTCTGCGTTGGTTTTCTAGCCCTTACGTACATCGGACTACGGTTTTTGATCGCAAGTGACTTCGGCCGGATTGTCATATCGGTTAAAGAAAACGAGAAACGTTCCGAATTGCTTGGATACGACGTCCGCCTCTACAAACTGATTACGTTCATAATCGGGGCCGCAATCGCAGGCGCTGCGGGTAGTCTATATGCGAACTGGGGCAGTTATACCGACCCTACAGTCTTTGCTTTATCGCAATCGGTACAAATCATCATCTGGGTGGTCGTCGGAGGTGTCGGCACACTGATTGGCCCCATCCTCGGCTGCTTCTTCATTCAGTGGTTGACCACATGGCTGACGACGGTTGACAGTGTCAATAAGGACGTCATCCTTGGCGGCATATTAACACTCATGGTCCTTTTGTTACGGCAAGGTTTCGTGCCCTCAGTTCGACAGTTCTTTTGTCAGATCAGGTCTAAAACGCCTCCCCCTCGTCATGAAGAGAAAACCGCATGAGCGCTATGTCAAACCTTGTAGAAACCAAAAACCTTGGCATTCATTTCGGCGGGCTCAAAGCGATCCAAAATGTGGACTTTTCTCTCGCTGACGGTGAGCTGCGATGCCTCATTGGTCCAAACGGCGCGGGGAAAACAACTTTTTTCCGCCTGCTCACTGGTGTCCATAGACCCTCAACTGGTAGTGTCACTATCAATGGGACACCAACCAGAGGCCTTCAAACGCATCAAATTGCTAGACTTGGCGTCGGGATAAAGACTCAAATACCAAGTCTTTTCGACAATCTAAGCGTTCGAGAAAACCTCTGGCTTGCTGCACGCAAAACCAATCCTCATGTCGTCGCTGACGCTATCGCCGACGAGGTGCTCCATACCATCAGACTCAATCACGTTGCTTCGGCTGACGTTGTAAAACTCTCCCACGGCCAACGGCAGTGGGTCGAACTTGGAGTCGTCATTGCCACCCGCCCAAAACTAATTTTGCTTGACGAACCCGCGGCTGGCATGACTGGGAAAGAGCGTGAGCGAACTGCGGAGTTAATTTTGGACATTAACCGGGAATGCTCGATCATCGTGGTTGAGCATGACATGGAATTCATCAAAATGATCGCAAAGAAAGTGACCGTCTTCAACCGAGGTGAGGTTCTCATGGAAGATACGATCGAACGTGTTTTAGCGGACCAACGTGTCAAAGACGTGTATCTTGGAAAGCAGACCGGAGGCGTGACGCTATGATCCTTTCCGTATCCAATCTTGCATCCGGCTATGGCAACATTCCAATTCTCCATGGCATAAGCTTCGGTGTCGCACAGGGCGAAGCGATCGGAATATGGGGGCACAACGGGATGGGAAAAACGACATTGCTTACGACATTGTTGGGCTATCGCACAGCCACACAAGGTCGGATTAACTTTGCAGGACATGATATTACGCACTACTCGCCGCATCAGCGCGCGAGAATGGGCTTAGGCCTCGTACCGCAAGGGCGCCAGATATTCCCAGCGCTGACCGTTGCTGAAAACCTGCGTGCAGGAAGTGCTGTTGCAGGAGGACACAAAAAAGGGGTGACGGAGGATGTTCTAGAACTATTTCCACGTTTAAAACCCCTTTTGTCTCGAGCCGGTGGTCTACTTTCTGGTGGCGAGCAGCAGCTTCTCGCGCTTGCTCGGTGCTTGTGTGGTGAGCCCAAAGTGATTATGCTTGACGAGCCCACCGAAGGTATCCAACCGTCGATCAACGAAGAAATCGTCGAGACTTTAATCGCATTGCGTAAGAGCAGAGGCTTGACTTTGATCGTTGTTGAGCAACGCCGCGATTTTATTGCTGCGTTGGCAGACCGCGTCCTAATCTTGCAGAAGGGTTTGATATCAGAGGAAATGTCTCCACAAAGTCTTTTGGAAGTTGAAGAGATAAACTGAACCCATCCCGAGTGCATTTATAAGCAGGTACAAACCGATGCAGTGGCATTAAATATTCACATAGCTATTGAAAAGAATGTTGAAAGAGCGCTAGACACAACTACGTCACGTTGTTCCTAGCCTGGCTATATGGAAACCCCATTTGGCTATTCACTCTCAGATTTCAAATCTCCATGTGTTTACGTCCACTATGGACATACGGCAACCAAGGTGCGGGGGATGACTGTCGCTCCGGCTACCTCGAGCCGTATTTTCTGATTTTATCGAACTCAGAAATATCGGCAATAGTCCCTCGACAAAATAGAAGTGCGGGCCGCGCGAAGACACCTTTGAATTAGCAACGCTGTTGACTGGTCTTCCCCCAATTAATTGCTGGCGTGGGGCTGCACTGTCTAACCGACTCGCACTGCAAAGTTCCCGACTAAACGCCCGAGCCAGCCCCCCCGCGCGGGGCAGAATCGATTGTCTAGTTTTCACATATTTTCGGTAACTTTGCCGCCCGGCATCGGAAGAAAAGCGCGTAAGCTAGCCAAAAAACGCAGGGCAGTGCGCTCCATGATAATGGGTGACCATACTACAGCAGGGACGCCCGACCTTCACTGTCACATCCTCTGACTTTCATCATGCGCCAGATCCGGTTAGTTCAATGTGAACGTTCATGAACTTAAAGGTGGTGTTGGAATGGGTCATGGCCGCCACTACGACCTTTCAAAGAGCCTATGGTAGATAGCCAATGCGCGAGTGTCCACTATAAGCTTTTCAATAACTGCCCCAAGGGGAAATTTTCTGACTGCTCAAAAGCGGCAAAAAACTGGCGAAACACGAGAATGCACTGCCAGCGCATGGGGACGTCCGATATCAGTACAACCGGCAACAGTGCGAATTAAGAAAGCGTTTGATGCCACCCCCTGCATTGTTAAGGCCACTAAATCCCACGAATTTCGCTCGGAAATTGTGGCCTTATTCATAGAGTGTCAAGAACGATCTAATTGATTTTCAATGGCGAGTCGCTTTCGTTATTGATTTCTGTGAACCTACGCAGACTTTCGACAAGACTTGTGTACACATCATTGTCTCCATCCTTATGCAACTCACGGAGTTTACGACGGCGTACGACACGCGGATCTGCAAGCCGCCGGTGATGCTCACGCATGGCAGCGTGGACGGCAAGACGAAACAGATTAGGGCTAAGCGGCTGCATGGCAAACCGATAGATTTTGCCACTGTTAATCAACTTGATGATTGTGTCACTATGGGGCGTTTTAGTCATGACGACGACAGTAATCGCAGGGTCGAACTGCGCGATTTCGCTAAGCAAATCCGTTACATCCACGCCATCAACTTCCGCATTCGTGACAATAACGCCGATCTCCTCCTGAGAAAGGACGCTTATTGCATCTTTCAGAGACGCCACGGCGTGAACACGATAATCGTAGGTAAACATCTCAACAACATCTTGGCGGTCAGCCTCACAACCTTCAATCGCAAGAAGTTGGGACGCCACGCTAAACGGCGGTTCGCCGTCGTTTTGCCATACTGAACCAATACTCTCTTCGAGCTTACGGGACTCCTGTGCGTATTCGACAGCTTCAGCGATGACGCTTCTCAGCTCCGACTGGTTCCACGGCTTGTTTATGAAGCGATACACTTCGCCTTCGTTTACGGCTCCGACAATCGCCACTAGATCGCTATATCCTGTCAGGAGGAGACGTACGGTGTTGGGCCAACGCTCGCGCACTTGCGAAAGAAGTTGAATGCCTGTCATGTCGGGCATTCGTTGATCGCTGATAATCACGTCGACAGTCTTCGTTTCCAAGATTGCCAGCGCGTCGTTGGCGCCAAGTGCCGTATAGACCTCGTAGTCGTTGCGGAACATGATCTTAAGCAACTTTACAATGCGCTCTTCGTCATCAACAAACAATATAACTGGTTTACTAGTCATCTCGAACCTCGTTTAACCTTTGAGCGCAGACTGTCTCAACGTATTCTCTATAAGTCAGGCAGGAACTGCCTGGTGAGTGAATGAAATTTCAGGAATGGTGGTTGGTTGTTGCTTTTCATCTTGCCGCGGCAACGTTATGGTAACTACAGTTCCTTTTCCCGCCTTCGAATTCAACGCGATCGTGCCTCCATGGTTCTCGATAATACGATAGCATATGGAGAGTCCCATCCCGGTTCCCTGTCCAACTGGCTTCGTCGTAAAGAAGGGATCGAACAATTTAGGTAAAATGTGTTCCGGAATGCCTGGACCGTTGTCGCAAACTTCGATCTGCACCGTATCCGAACTTGTAATTCGAGTGCGCAGAGTAAGCACACCACGACGCTCGCACGTTGCCATTGCATCCGCCGCATTTACGATTAGGTTCAAAAGAACCTGTCTAATCTGTGTGGGAGATGCCATGACGGGAGGCACGTTATCGAAGTCTTTTTGGACGTCAGCGACATATTTCAACTGCGGTCGGGCCAAGAGAAGCGCGCTCTCAATACCTTCTTCAACGATAAAGGGTTCGATCGTTCCCTTGTCGAGGCGACTGAAATTTTTCATCGTCCTGACGAGGGTCGCAATTTCATTCAGCCCGTGCAAGCCGTCATCGAGCAGCATCATCAACTCTTCACGACGCTCTTCTTCTTCTTCTGTTGCCTTTTGCGATTTCTTCGATTCTTCAGTCAACATGCGTTCTTTAAGAAGTTCGAAAACGGCCTTCACATATGCTAGAGGCGTATTTATTTCATGTGTAATGCCCGCAACCATTTGCCCTAGGGCGGAAAGCTTGGCCGACTGAACAAGCTGTTCCTCGACGTTCTCATTAACTTGCTGAAGCAACCTGTTGTCGTTATCGAGTTTTACAAAGCGACGAACAACTACATAGGCAAAAATAGAGAATATGATCAGCGTTATCGCGCTTAACACCACGATAAGACCCCAAACAGTCTGGCGGGTCGCTTTCTCAGTAGCAGCTATACTATGCAACATGCCCGCGATTTGATCGGCGTTTGCGGCCGTCGGCACTTGGGTAATCTGAAGCATAAGTTCAGTTCCGCGCAGCCTTTCGCGCACAGCGACTTCCAATTGAGAAATGAAGCGATTCATAGTCTGTGCAAGAGCCGGAGACGCAGTTTTCGCTGCATTACGAGCGCTGCTGAGTTGTTCATCGACAGCCTGACGCAGAAGCGCCGTAGGTGCTATCGTAAAGCTCATCATACTCGTCGTACTCTCTGCAATGTAGTCAGATGCCCTTTTATTTTCCTTCAGTAAGGTCGAAGAATCCGGATCTGTATAGAAATCTGTAACAGCATCAGGAATGACCGTGACACTGTTCCTAAGCATAGCGTAGCTTGCTTTGACTTGTTCAAAAAGCCAAGCCTTGTGATCCACCGAATCTCTATAGGTTTGGATTGCATCGAGCATCGGAGCGAGCCTTGGATCCACGGATGCCTGGGCTTTCAGCCCATCCAGGCTGGCTCTAAGTCTTTGCCCACTAGAAGTAACAGTATCGTAGTTCGGCGCGAAGCCAAGCTGAAGCGCCATGATACCGGCGTTCCAGTCAGCGTCAAATCCGCGCGCACTTTCAAACTGTTGGCGAAAATTCGATAAGGATGTATCTGGCCTTTGATTGTGCCAAACCAGTGCGCCAAGGCAACTTGCGGCTGCGACAATTAAACAAAGACAGGCGACCCAGCCAAATTTTGAAGAGAGAAAACCATCTTTAGATTTCCGTCTCGAGGTTATTTCCATGGTGTTAAATACCTCGTCAATAATTGATATTCTGCTTATCGTCCACTGACGGAAACCCCATTATATTCACCGCTTAATGACTTCAAAAACTCGTAAAGTTTAGTCACGTCATCATCGCTCAAATCACGGCCAAGTTGCCTCGAACCCATGATCTTAATGGCTTCCGGGAGTGTTTCTGCAGATCCGTTATGAAAATATGGACCCGTCTCTGCGACGTTCCGCAAAGGGGGTACGCGAAATACTGGCCGCGTATCATCGATGCCGGTATTTTTGGCTGCGCCTGGCGTATGAGGATCAGGCAAATCGTCAGGCTTACTAAAAATACCAAAGACCTGAAACATGTTGCCACCGACATTTACACCTTGGTGACATGAACTGCAGCCATAATTCTTGAAAAGTATGTATCCCGCCTTCGCCTGCTCATTAATGGCATTGTCATCTCCGCGTAAGAACTTATCGAACGGGGCATTGGGTGTAACAAGCGATCTTTCGTATTCTGCAAGTGCATCGGTAATCGTAGCTTGAGTGATTCCGTCAGCGTACACGGCGGAGAACGCGCTCGATAAGCTTTCGTCGTTGGTTAAGATCGCGATGACACCATCCCAATAAGCCCCCATTGTGCTTTTTTTACGCACGACCATATCAACCTGCTCTTCAAGCGTTTTGCTTTGGCCGGCCCAACCATGCATCGGGTTTAGCCCAACGTTGTAGAGCGTAGGTACATTCGTCTCGCCAGGTGCACCGGGTAAGCCTCTCGATATTGCTTTGCCGTCCGTCAACTTATGTTCTGCAATATGACAACTTGCGCAGGAGACACCGTTTTCATAAGACAGGCGTGTATCTGAAAAAAGACGTTTACCCAGGGCGACCTTTCCACTGTCAAATGTCATAGCCGTAGGAATTGGACTTATTGGTTCAATTGATAAATCGGGTTCGGCTGTTGCAAGATTCGGATAAGTCCAGATCAGGCATGAAAGTGTCAAAATACGAGTGAAACGGGCAACCAGAACTGAGCAATATGCCGTGCAATTCTGCACCTGCAATGAATGGGGTTCCGCATCTATCGCTTCTGAGACAAAAGCGGGGGAGTGCGAACTGGGTGAAATCATCAAAACGTTCTCCCGGTATCTCGAAGATCGAGACGTGTTCCATAAATACGCGTGAATTGCCTAGCTGCGCGTTTCTACGACTATAATAATCACAAAAATTGCGGAACTCACCATGCATGGGGCGCATAGTGGCATGCGTTAATTGACGATTTTAAAACCCCGTGATGCGTCTAATCTGCAAAATAAGTGCCTGCATCGCCAAAGATGCGAATTGCAGAAATCATTAACTATTTAAGTTCCGTCTATGCGGTGGCCATAGAAAGATAATACTTTATGTTCTCTACTGTATCTGAACGAAAAATGTTGAGTGTACGGGGAGCCCTCCTCATTGGATGGCTTATACTAATTGCCTCTCTCCTGTGGGACCCATTCTCGGCAGTCCTAACGGACCCCGACAACCTTCAAAGTCCATTCAGAATAAAAGATGAGACGGTTGTTTTCCAGGATAGGCATCTAGATAATACACCATACTCCATGGGTGCCCGAATTTTTTGGACCATGCTTGTACCCATCGTGCCGCTTTTCCTAATGGTATTCGGGCACGAAGCCTGGAGGCGAGTTTGTCCATTGTCGCTAGCCTCGCAACTTCCTGGATACGCAGGCATTCGACGATTCCGCAGCGAATTAGGCCGCCGTACCGGGCTGATCCGAAAAACCCAGCCGCTGATAGACCGCAACGGATGGCTGGCACGAAACAGCTGGTATGTTCAATTCGGCTTTCTCTTTACAGGCATCTGCGCTCGTCTGTTGATCATCAACTCCGACAGATATGCCTTGGCAGCGGCATTGCTCTTCGTGATCGCTGCCGCAATGTTGACTGGCTTCCTTTGGGGTGGCAAAACGTGGTGCAATTTCTTCTGTCCAGCGAACGTAGTTCAAAAAATCTATACAGAGCCAGGCGGTATTCTAGAAAGCAGACCTCACCTGAGCAAGCCTTCTATTCCACAATCCATGTGTCGCAAGTCTACTCAGAACAACGAAATAAGTGCTTGCGTCGCCTGTACGGCCAATTGTGGAGATATTGATCTTCAAAGATCGTATTGGAACGGGGTAATGGATACGCCGAGAAGAAATGTATACTATATGTTCTTCGGCTTAATTATTGGCTTTTACGGTTATTACTATCTGTATTCAGGTAGCTGGGATTATTATTTTTCAGGAATTTGGACTCATGAGGCGGATCTCTTGGAGACACTATTGTCTCCGGGTTTATACATATTCGGAGAGAAGATCTTTATTCCCAAGGTTCTTGCTGTGCCACTTGTCCTGAGCGCAGCGTGTGCTGCCTCGTTGACGATAGGACGTACTTTCGAATTCCTTTATCGCCGCGCCAGACGTAGCAGCGCTTTGCCGAGTGAAGTCTTGGTGCACCACTGTCTAACAGTATCAGCTTGGCTTTCCATCAATGCGTTTTATATCTTCGGTGGGCGTCCAAATATCCTTCTGCTACCTCATACCAGCATCACATTCGTGGACATTGTCATTTGGAGTCTAACGACTACCTGGCTGTGGCTCACGCTGCACAAGTCTCCAAGTCGGTATCAAAAAGAGGGCTTGGTGGTGAGCCTATTGAGAGAGCTGAAGAAGCACGCCACCGATTTAGGCGAAATTTTCGATATGAAGAAGCTCAGCCGCATTAATCGGACTGAAGTCAATCTTCTCGCAAAAATTTTACCCAGTTTTACGCGACAACAAAAGATCGCGGCCTATCAAAAGGTTTTGAACGAAGAAGTCACGAAAGGCACTACGTCAAACAACACCGTGGTTCAGCTGTTGGAGGACCTGCGCAATGAAATGGGCATCTCCGAAGAAGAGCACAATGATTTGCTTGAACAAATGGGTTTCTTGCAAAGCCGGGAGACCGGCTCCGCAAGTCTTTCCGCAGAAGAAAAGGCAATGGGTATTGCGCAGTACAAGAGCTTTTTGGAGACCATCATTTCCGCAAAGCTCGCCGCGGGAGCCAATGTGGCTGAGGTTCTGCAAGACGAGAGTATACTATCTTCGATCGAAATTCTTCGTCGTAGCTTACAGATCAGCGATACCGACCACGCTGCCGCACTAGCTGAAATCTCCGGCTACGACCCAAACGATTATACCGTCGAACAGGGCCTCGATGAACTTGTGCGGTTTACAGCGTTGCAATACTGCCTTGAAGGTGGTGAAATTACAGACCGCATAGGCAACAGTTTGTTGAGCATATTCCTGCGTACTCTTGACGAGCTGAAGGACGAGTCGTGCTTGTCCGTTCTAAACCAGCTAATCTCAATCCAAGCGCGATCTGATGCTGCAGAAAAAGCCGCCGACCTGGCTTCTCTAACGAGTACCAATATCTCGAAATACCTGAATATGAGTCCGACCACGGACGTAGAAGTGACTTGGAAGGACGTACTCTCGCCGGAAATTCTAGGCTTACTTGATGGGCGTTATGAATTTGACAGCAGCGGATCGAAAACGCTTCCGACGCAGAGATACAATCGCCGGCGCGCTATACTGGAAAGTTTGAACCTTGACTCTGTCGTTGCGACAATCCTCGGTCTGGAAGATGACATAGCAAAAGCAATTGGATTGACCCTGTTCCAATATATTGACGTCGATATATCGAAATCTGCTGCACGCGATATCCTATCGAGTAGCAGTTCATCACTCCACCCCATGTTGCGCTTGACTGCTGAGAATGTTGCAATTGGCCAGGTGATCGACGCTGACATATTGTACTCAGCGTCAGTTACTATCGCCGCGAAAGACGGTGCCGCTCCCGCTTTCAAGTCTGAGACTGTAAAAAACTATTTCACTATAGGTAGCGCACCAGGCAATGATATTGTTCTGACCAATACCGGCGTGGCCCAGTATCATGTCGCCTTGCGTGCGGAGGAACTGGGCTTTGTTCTCGTTAGATTAGACGAGGAGCCTCTTTTTCTTGGTTCAAAAAGGATTCAAGATGAGGCGATACCTATTCAGAAGAAGAGTGTCGTTTGTTTTGGCTCGACTTCCAAAATGTCATCTAGGATCCAAGTTGACTGGGAGTGTAATCCGAAAGCAGTCGAAGTTATAAATAATAATCCTGTTGTCCGTTTGGGCCTGATTGCTTTGAAAGAAGAATTTTCACACTATCCGGTCGCTGTGTTAGCAGACTTGGCTTTGCGAACATTTGCTATGCGTCATATAAAGAACGAGCGACTAGTCAAAGATGGTTCGACCTTAGACACTCTGCTCATTTACGACGGCACCATTCGAGTATCGGACTCGACTGACACTGCGCCCCAACAAAGTGGGAGGATTTTCGGTGGTGGTGATTGCTTCGCATTTTCGGAGTGCGCTCCGCTGTCCGTGGAAGTGGACAGTCGATCTGCAATTGTTCTGGCAGTAGCAGCGGATCAACTTAGCGAAACAAAACCTCAAAAAGAAGAAATATCGATTTCAAAAGAGCACTGCAATAAATAAGCGATAGCTGTAGTAATATATCAATATTTGAAGAATCCAGGAAATAATATGAACACAATTACTTCCATAGATAATGATCCACTTGTTCTGATCGCGCAGATTATATTTTCGATGTTTGTACATATCGCCGACGCGGATAAATCCATTACCCCCCAAGAAGTAAGGCGGTTTCAAAATCTGCTGAAAGATACAAACTGGATCGAGAATGAAGACTTGCGAGCAGGTGCAAACGAACTTCGGGAAAATTATCGTAATTATTGGGAAAGTTACGAAGACGGAAAGATGCTGACCAGCCCGGATATTATCGCGCAGCTCGTTTATAAAGTTGTCCCGCAATTGGGAGAAGACCGCAGCAAAAACCTAAGATCAGATTTAAGCAAATTGCTCGAACACTTCGAGAGTACTATCTATGGTGTAAGGTTCATGCGCAATGAACCTGCGGCCAAGTCACTCGCCCGACAAGATATTGCCAGCATCCTAGACGCCGTGCGGACGGCACCCGCAATGGATCTTATAGAAATGGCGGGTTCGGGGACAGTACAGACGCCACTTGAAATACCGACCCCCGTTTCGTTGGCGGCTGAGCCGCGGGGGGACATCAGGTCTTGGACGCCAGGCAAGACGAAAGTTCGATGCGTCGATGTTATTGCTGAAACACACGACACGAAGACATACAATTTCGTTGCCGAACAACAGGTCTTGTTTGACTACAAGCCTGGCCAGTTCGTTACAATCGAGGTGCCCTTACCTGGTCAGACGTTGAGACGCAGCTACACTATTTCATCATCACCATCGCGACCAAACGTACTCTCGATTACGGTGAAGAAAGTACCGATGGGGTGGATGTCGAACTGGCTCTATGAAAATATGACTGAAGGGTTCGAGTGCATTGTTAACGGCCCGACGGGTAAATTCACTTGCGCCAATCATCCTTCTGAAAAGATACTATTTCTCGCAGCTGGTAGTGGTATAACACCTTGTATGTCGATGTTGAGATGGCTAGCCGACACATCGAAAAAAACCGACGTCGTTTTCATTAATAACGTACGCACCCCTAACGACATCATCTTCCATCAGGAACTCTTATACCTTAGCACGCGGTTTGGGTCACGAATGAGGTTGGCAATCGTGCCCTCCAGCTTGCATCCGGGGCAGCCTTGGCATGGTCCGATAGGTACGTTCAACGAAGAACTCATGCGAAGTTATGCGCCCGACTTCATCGAGCGTGAGATATTCGTCTGTGGCCCGCCAGGATATATGCAGGCTGCCAAGAACCTTTTCGCATCGCTCAAGTTCCCAATGGAGCACTTTCACCATGAGAGCTTTGGTGGAGCAGGCCCTGCTCTGCCCGCGGCCGTCAATCCTGTGAGCGCTGCTGGTTCCGCGAAGCCTTCAGTCTGTGATGCGTTACCGAGTATTCCGAAGGTTCAAACCCCAGCGTCAGGTCTTGGGTTGAAAGCATCGACGTCAAGTTCGGCCGGCGGCAGTGCGGTCGCCACCCCGCCTGCCTCTGCGCAAAAGCAAGTAGTCCTATCGACGGGTGGACAATCACGCGTCAAAATCAAGGGCGGCGAGAGTTTCATAGTCGAGCATGACCAATCTATTCTTGAGGCAGCTGAGTCTTGCGGTGTCCAACTGGAGCACTCGTGTCGTTCAGGCGTCTGTGGCGCTTGCAAAATGAGGAAAATATCAGGGAAGGTTGAGATGGCAGAAGGTCATGTTCTGTCGCCGGAAGATGTGTCTGAAGGACTTATATTGACTTGCATTGGTAGAGCAACAGGCGAAGTTGTAATTGCGCCTGAATAATCAACAATTAACGATTTTTTCGTTTGGTTACAATTGTTTATTCAAGCGAATGGGAAATATACTCGCCTCGTTAAGGAAAATATTAATAATAAAAATCCAGTCAAAGAAGAGGAGAGCTAGTGTATGAGCTTTGATTGCAGCACTGAGGAGAACAATTCATCTGTTAAGAACAATGATTTGCTGCGAAACGATAATAATCGCGGTGGCGCATCGGAACTTTCCGGTATTGATCTGAATCTTTTGGTAGCACTCGAGGCGCTTCTTGTATGTCGAAACGTGACGCATGCCGCTCATCGTCTGGGCCAAACCCAACCAGCTGTCAGTCGCGCTTTGGCACGGCTAAGAGACGTTTTAGGTGACGATATTCTCGTTCGCAGCTCGACGGGTATGAAATTAACAGCGCGCGGGGAATATCTCCAGCAAACCGTTCCCGCAGCAATGAGGCACATTCGCGATGTCATCACTTCTCGTACGGGTGAGGCCGAGATGCGGGTGAGCGTCAGCAGTGAACTTATGCCGATCGTGCTGCCTTATTTGTTCAATTCCACCGCAAAAGATAATGAGACGGTAACCCTTGGCAGTCATAAATCGGAAAACGAAGCTTATGCACAGCTACGGATGCGTACCGCTGATTTGACCTTGGGAATATTCCATGACGACATGGTCGAGGGAATAGAGTCTGAGTTCTTCTTCAAAGAAAGCTTCGTTACATTAGTCTCTTCGGAGATCACGCAGCGTCCAGCAACGAATGAAGAATTTTTGGGGGCTCGGCATGTTGTTGTCGTGGAGAACGGCAATCACATGTTTCCCCAGGTTCATGAATCACTACAACGGAATGGTGTGCGCAAATCTAACATCCTGGAAATGCCGGACATCCTAGCTGCTGCGCTTCTCGTTTCTGAACGAGAGCTGAAACTGACCGTGCCGCGTTCAATCGCGGGATGGTTGAGCCGGACACAGAATTTTGTAGCATTTGTTCCCCCTGTAGAAATAACGCCACATAAAATCTCCATTGCCTGGGCAACCGTTTCGAATGCGAGTCTTCGGCTCCGAATGATCTCGAATATCCAGCAAATAGTGCTTCAAGCGTTGAGGGCGGATCAGCTGCTAGTTAAAATGTTATAGAGATGGTTGAAAATTACGAATTACGTATTTAAAAATTTGATCATGCGCTTTAACTTGCTAAGTTAATCCCTGGAACTGGCCTCACAATAGTGTAGTCAGTAATCCAATATCACATGGATCGTTTTGCGTAGCGGCCGGAGCCAATAATACATGGTCGTGAAATTTATATCCGGTGCGGATGAAGGTTTAGAAGATTGGAATTTGAGTGGAGTCGACCTAAATCTGCTCGTCGTTTTGGAATCACTGTTACGCTGTCGGAATATTACACATGCAGGCAATGAGTTAAATATTAGTCAGCCAGCTGCCAGTAGAGCGTTAACTCGCCTCCGTGAGTTGTTCGCGGACGAGTTGCTCGTCCGCTCCAACCGTTCGTTTGAGCTAACGCCCCTCGCAGAGAATCTGTCTTCTAAGGTCGAGTTGGCAATTGGAAGCGTTGAAAGGGTTTTTAGCAGACGCGTTCTTGAGCCTGAGCGCTTCACCGTTGCATTGCCCGACCATATTGCGTTCTTTCTAGCTCCCAAACTTACGAATTATTTTCGACAAATTTCGCCGAGTACGCTCTTTTTGCCAACAATGAAGCTCACCAATGTTCTAAATCAGATGGAAGAAGGTGGAGTAGATTTAGCGGTTGGCACCGCAGATGACACGCCGCCCGGCTTTTTCTGCCGCGCATTGCCGCCAATTCCTTCATTGTGCCTCGCCAAAAAAGGGCATGTCGCGACGAAAGGTGATATCCCCTACCAAGAATTGGGGCGCTTTCTGTCGCTGCGAATTGGTTCGACATACAACAGCGGCTTCGGCGAGGTTTACGATGGTCTCGAAGCTCTACGTCCTAAAGGACGCGAAACTTTCACCGTCCAAGACATACACACTGCAGCACGTCTGATTCTCGACACCGACGCTATTCTCGTCCTCCCTGTGCCGTCCGCGATGTTTCTCGCCTCGCGTTTTGGGCTCGAAACGTTCGTACCCAAGAGGGGACCGGATTTACCATCTTATCAGACGTCTCTCATCTGGCACAGTAGATGGCATAGAAGCAGTGTTCACGCGGGTGTACGCAGCACAATGGCGTCACAAATTCTACAATATAAACAGTAGTAATCCAAGAATTCTCCCGTTATATTTGACAACCGCACTGTTGCTCTATCGACAAGACGTCGATGCAAGTATTCAAGTTTCATATGAAACCTCAATCAGCGGGCTGTAACCAAAACAACGGTAGAAAAATCATAAACTTCTATTATTCTCACAAAGAATTTTTTGGAGTTTTTCAATGGCATGTTTCGATATGTTATCAAGTAACGAGCCCGTATTAGAAGTCTTCTCATCGTCAATGAACGTTCTATCGGGTGAATGGACGTATGTTATTCTGTCGAACCTTTTGGTTGGCCCGATGAAAATGGATCAACTTCATACCGACATACCTAACGCGGATCGATCAGTTCTATATCGCCAGCTCGAAGAGGTGGAACGGGCTGGTCTTGTAGAGCGGCTAGCTGAATGTGACGGGCACTACGGACCAGAGTACGGGATAACACCGCTTGGACGGACGCTCGAACCTATACTTTTAGCACTTCAAAGCTGGTGCGAGCGATATGAGGCGTGCCGTCAACACGGCGAGCGTGTTTACCCGGTCAAAATTTACGAGTGACGAACTCAAAGGTGCTTATAGTGGAGTAACTGCGTGCCAAATCGTCCGCTACCGGCATATCCTACGTGACACCTATGATGAACTATCGAGTGTCGCCCCGCTTTGAAAATTCGAAGCGAGACTGCCAAAACCAGACGATCACGGTAACTATGATATCGGCGACGATCTAAAAACATGCCCATCCTGTAGTAGGCAGACGCACTCCATTGAGGAGATCATCAGCGATCAAAGTCATATCAACGGAAAGGCAGAGGGACTTGGGAATGGGGCTCGATACCCCTGCCGGAACTGTGCTCTCGTCGCGAACTGTGGCTGCGGCGTTTCCTGAGAATTCTCTACCGGCAGCAAATGCCGTCTTCACACCTGCCGCCGCTGTCGTTCAAAAATACGTTGATTTCGTTTCAATCTACTATCAGAACCCGCATTTCAAACACGCTGATAATATCACTTATCTTTGGCCTCGAAATGGCGGAACAGATGTTGCAAAAACAGACATGCAAACCGGGCCCAGATAGAACCACCGGCCTTTCGGAGATGAATGCGGATGGTCATGTGCCACGGACGGTTGGCGCGCATTAACCACGCCCGTTGGCCTGGTTGATTGTCTCGCCCATACACCGCTTTTCTCAGGCAAGGAGGACGGCGAACGGGCGACACAAGCGCTGGAATTCGTACCGCATCTCTAGGGAGTCGAAGGCAGGCTAGACACAAAGCATTAAGGAGGGCGACCCAAGAGTTGCTCCTGCGCGAGCCGCTCGATTTCGTTTATCCAGATATAGAAACGAAGCAAGTTCTATAGAACTGGCTTCGTTATAATTGCCGAGCAGCCCGCGTGCACTAACTCCTAAAATTTCTATGAAACAGAGAGTGGCATCTTCCAGTTAGTCATCCGGAGAAAAAGAAATAGTTCTCTTAAATTCTCCCATATTCATTTATTTGTGGCGACCTTGGGTGTTCCAAGCTGTCAATCAATCTTTAAAACCGGAAACCTAAGCCAATATTGACCACACTCTGACTAAGATCCGTTTCGATACCTGCCAGTTCTACAGGATCGAAATTGTTGTAGCGATATTCGGTACGAATAAACATATGTTGCGAGACCGCCCAGTCGACACCCGCGCCGACTGTCCATCCGCTTGCTTTCCTATCCTGATTAAAGTCGCGTTCATAGATGTCGGTCTGCGTCCAACCGGCGGCAACGAATACCAGAGCGTTGCCTTGCTCTTTACCGACACGTACGCGAATGGACTTAGACCATTCGGTCCCAACTTCGGAAGCTGTCGCGGTCATTCCGTTGAACTCGCGTGCCATATCGGCTTCGATGCCCGCAACGACACCATTATTAAACTGCCAATTGTACCCGGCAAAAACACCAATGCGACCACCTGGAAAGTTATCTGTGTAATTGTAACAGCAAAACTCGAACTCTCCTTTTGCGATGCCATACCCTGCGAGAACTCCAATGTATGGCCCCTTCCAATATAGCGGCGCGTCCGAAAAAACTGAAGGTGGCAGAACAGGCTCGAGGGGTTGTGGAATATCCGCCGCACTGGAAATCGATGTGCTCGCCAAAAGGAACAGTGGAACAAAATAAATATACTTCAAAATAGTTCTCCTACCGAAAAGATTTAATTAATTAGCAAAATATTAGCGTGCTACCCCTGCACTACGATCTCGATGTTCATATGTAGGTTCGAATGTTTCTCTATCGGGCGACGCTTCAGGACTTGCATAGGCTCTTTCGGCGTTCGAGCGCACATCTTTGCGTTCAATTGTTCCTTCCTCGTTTTCGTTTGAGTGTGTCTGTTGCACCTCTTCCGGTATTCTTTTGCGCCCGTGCATCATGTCCATTACCTGCTTGGCTTGTGCGGGCAGTTTTTCGTCGGAGATAGCATTAAATGCCTTGAGATGCCCATTTAAGGGGCCATTTTCTCGACCATCCTTATCTAGATTTCCCTTCTTCTCCTGTCGCCCAACCAGGAGGTCAGCTTTCGTGACGCTACCATCCTTGAGCAAGCTTCTGAGCTCTTTCAATCTTTCAGTGTCGGTAGTAGATACACCTCGCCAGGTTTGCTGGTCTTTATCGAAATACCAAATTGCAGCTTTGCTATCGTCAACTGAATTGGTTTTTTCAGCTCTGACTTTCACTGCACTGCTACCAAGAGGCACTTCCTTCCCGTTTTCGAGCGTTTTGGTACGAACGTCGACGTTTGGCCTACCGTTCATTTGCGCAAAAGTATTAGGATCTATCTCGTGTTTCTCCATAGTTTTTTTGAAGTGCTTGGGGTCGTCAGCTTCAACATACTGCGCATGCTGCATCTGACCATCCCGTCCCTTAACCATCACCTCAATTCCATCAAACTGCTTCCGTCCATGAAGAAAATCTTGTAGCACGGCACCCTGAGGAGCACTATTAATTGCTTTAGCATCAAACATCTCATTTGAAATCTTAAGTGCCACCTCCGGCCCAGGATGTTTGTTAGTATATTCATTGATAAACGCTTGCGGTGAGATATGCTTCATATCCATTTCTGTTTTGGACATGAAGGAATTTCCTTGATATGACTTGTAATATACCTCTTCAATTTGGGTATTTGGCTTCTCAAAGTGCTTAAGGACTTTCTTGTGGGAGTCGATATCATCGTTTGCTTTAAAGCTATAGGCTTGCGTTGAACCATCTTTGCGCTGCGCCCAGACTTCAGCACCCCATTCCCCGGATGCTATTTTATGCTCATTTTTATAGCTGTATTCGCGCCGGAGATTCCTTCCTTTGTCCTCATAAAACATTTGATGATCGCTAAGCTTGTACTTCGGGTACCACTTCCCATCCTTACCTCTGAAACCCTTTTCCTCGGGATTTAGCTTTTTTTCGAGCTTCATTTCTTTTTCCTGAGGCAAACCTATTTCGCGCCGCAAATCTGCATCCGACTTGAATTTCTTCTTTTGATGGCGGTCCTTTTCGTCCTTCGAGGCGTTCCACTTAGGTTCGGGAACTATATTACCGTTCCTATCCTTGACTACCGCATACCGTTGCGTATCGAATGCTGGCACATAACGTCCTCCTGGCCGGTCATCCACCTTTACGATGATTGCGTGTTTCTTTATTTCGTCTAACGTTACTTTTAAATTCGCCGCCTTCTCATAGTCATTCAACCTCAGATACTGTTTGGGATTGTTTTGCGGGTAGCCAAACAGCATTCGCTTCGTATCTTTGAGTTTGAGATCCCCAGAAACTTGAGCGCGTCTTTCTAGTCTCATCACCTTCTGAAGGGCGCGTGCCATCGCTTCGTCTTCTGACAAATCATCGGCATCCAACATTTCTTTATTTTCTTCTTCAGACATTTGACTATCCTTCGCCTTTCAATTTTGCATTCACCAGCGCCTCGTACGCCAAACGGGCTCGCAACACTTGAATACGATAACTTTCCTCTTTACTCATATTCTTGGTATACGAGTTATCATTTCTGGAGGTAATATCTTCTTTTCTCCTTGACGATAAAGAATACTTATCGTCTCGGTCAATTATATCCAATTTTGCCATAGATTTTCTCTTTAGCTTTGATTCAATTTCACGATATATATCATCGTCATATTGTTTTTATTAACAACTATTATTTTCGAAAGATGAGTTTCATTTGTAATATATTAAAATTTCTAGGTGTTTTTGTCTTCATCCGTAGACGGAAGGTAAACCTCGAGTACGCCTCGCTTACCGTCTCGCCTACCAACCTGAATGACCAAGTCAATCGTACGCTTTGCGTAGGCAATCACCTCACCATGAGACATTTTTATTCCCGAACGCATGACCATCAAGGCAAGACGATCGAATGCCAAAGCGGGGCTGTCAGCATGAATAGTTGTAACCGCACCAGGATGGCCGGTATTGATGGCCTCTAAAAAATCGTAGGCTTCAACACCGCGTATCTCACCAAGAATGATACGATCCGGGCGCATACGTAGACAGCTCTCCAGAAGCTTTGATGGCGAACGCGCGGACTTCTCCTTGCGCTCTGTAACCAGTCCGACCTGATTTCGGTGTGGCGGGAAGAGCTCTTGTGCATCTTCGATTGTTATGAGCCGCTCATGTGGCAGCATCATTTCAATAAGTGATCTTGCGACAGTAGTTTTGCCAGAGGAGGTTCCTCCCGAGATCAGAATATTAAAATGCTGCTCAATGGCATTACGAAAAAGCCCCTGAAGATCACCTAACCGAGCCATCTCGGCTATTGCTTCTTGCCGCTGGCGTCTTTCGTCATCGACACGAATTTGTTTCCCATCAACGAACCCGATCTCGGTGCTAGCTAGCGCTTTGGTCATATATTTACGGATCGAAAGCGAGACTCCATGCTCCACTGCTGGCTCAACGACGATTTGTACGCGTTGGGGGTCCCCCCACACCATGACTCGCCC